>NZ_JBEOZE010000028.1:0-116122 GCF_040297465.1 Streptomyces sp. NPDC001787 | reverse complement strand
GCCACACCATCCGCACCGAAGGCATCGAGAAGAACACCCACGACAACCCCTTCGGCGCCGTCCTCTCCTTCCGCGGCACCCCCACCGACACCACGGTCGTGCACCCGCTCGCCGCCAAGGTCATCGAGCTGACCGACACCTTCCCGGTGCCGGACTCCAAGGCCTTCGCGGTCGGCCAGTGGTGGACCGTGCAGGTCGCCCCGGTCGAGGGCGGCGGCGCGGACGAGCGCGAGCTCCAGAAGCTGGTCGAGATCACCGAGATCATCGACGCCACCCACATCCGGATCGGCTACCTCAACGGCTGGGAACTGGCCGCCGGACGCAAGCTGACCTGGCGCCGCGTCGAACCGGTCCAGGGCAGCCACGTCCGCAACCTCGTCTTCGAAGGAGCGGGCAAGGACGAGTACACCGGCTCGCACCCCGTCAGCTACGAATACGCCGTCGGCTGCGACGTCTCCGGCATCCACGCCACCGGAAGCTTCTGGCCGGTCATCATGCGCCGCTGGTGCACCCGGTTCCGTACCGAACAGTGCTCCCTGAAGAACCCGCCGACCGTCGAGTACGGCGGCGCGGGCTATCTCACCCAGCAGATCTACTGCCTGTACGGGCGGGTGTCCGACTGCACCACGAGCAACGTCCGCCACCTCAACGACCTCACCGCCTCCGCCTACTGCACCGTCGTCAACTGCCACGGAGACGGCGACGACGCGGGCGGCAACCCCTTCACCACCCATGGCCAGTACGAGCACGACCTGCTCTTCGACGGCAACTCCGGCCTGATGGACATCGCCAACTCCGGGGCCCAGTGGGGGATATCGGCCAAGCGGATCACCGTACGCAGACACGTCTGCTCGTGGTTCACCGCCAACACCAAGATCACCGACCTCACCCTTGAGGACATCACGGTGATCGCCCGCCCGACGTTCGACCAGGCCGGCACCCTCACGGTCAACGCGGACGGCGCCCAGGTGCGCGGCTGCACCGCGAAGACGTTCGCCGTCGCCCAGCGCTCCGCCCGCTCCACCCGGCCCACCGTCATCAGCGACTGCTCCTTCGAGCCGCCCGCGGGCGCCGTCCTCGTCCAGACCCCGGTCACCGCCCCCGTCCACTTCGTACGCTGCACGTTCAAGGGCGTCGACGGAGCGGTCCTCCGGGGCGCCGGCCCCGTCCACTTCACCGACTGCACGGTCACCGGCGCCGACAACGCCGCCCCGCTCTCCGTGGGCTCCGCCGCCCTGTGGATCGACGGCGGACGCTACGAGGGCACCGGCTTCGAGGCCACCGCCGTGCGCGACCAGTCCGTCACCGTCACCTCCGGCGCCCGGTTCACCGGCACCAACAAGGCCAAGGCCTTCCTCGGCCGCGCCGCCGGACCGGGCACGGTCACCTGGGACCTCTCGGCGGTCAACAGCACCACCACCGACGCCGCGACCGCCCACGTCCGCATCGAGCACGGGACCAACCACTACGCGGCGACCGGCAGCCGCTTCACCGGCGGCACCCTCCATCTGGCTCCGGCGGCCCTCGCCTCCGCCCTGCACACCGCCTGTGTGGAGCGCGGCACCCGGCGCACCGCCGTGCCGGAGAACGGCGGCCCCGCCCGCACCGACGGGAACCTGATCCTGTGACCACGCGCCTGGAGACCGCCACCCCCGCCGACGAACCCGCGCTCCGCGCCCTGTGGGACACCTGCTTCGACGCCCCGCAGATCGCCGCGCTGTACGCCCTGGATCCGGACCGCCACCGGCACACCTTCGTCGCGCGGTCCGGCCCGGACGGCTCCATCGACGCGGTCGTGGTCTACGTACCGCGCCTGATCCGGGACGCGCACGGCACCCCGCAGCGCGTCGGCGGCATCGGCAGCGTCGCCACCCGGCCCGAGGCCCGGGGGCGGGGGCTGGTGCGGCGGCTGCTCGCGGAGGCCGAGCGGACGATGCGGGCCGAGGAATGCGCCTGGTCCCTGCTGTTCACCGGCACGCCCGGGGTGTACCGGAGTTCGGGCTGGCAGGAGTTCCGCAGCACGTACACCGAGGGGACGATCACCCCTGCGCCGCCCACCGGCACCCACCGGGTCAGGGAGGCCACCGCGGCGGACGGCGGCGCGGTGGCGGGCCTGCACGGCGCGGCCAACGCGGCCCGGCCCCTCAGCTCGCTGCGCGCCCCCGAGGACTGGGCGGTCCGCGTCCCCGCCTGGTACGGCCCGCCGGAGGGCGCACTGGTGGCCGAGGACCCGGTGACGGGCGAGACCGTCGGCTGGCTCGTGGCGCAGTACGCGGGCGAGTACGCGGAGGTACGGGAGTTCGCGGGCGCGCCCGGCTGTCTGGACGACCTGCTCGGCGCGGTCGCCGGCCGGGCCCGCGCGGCGGGACTCACCCGCGCCCGGGTCCGGCTGCCCGGCACCCTCCCGGGCGCCGGCTGGCCGGCCCTCCTGACGGAGCCGAGGTCCGTGGACGAGCACGTGGGAATGGCCCGGCCGCTGCTCGCCGCCCCCGAGGCGGTACGGGCCGCGGTCACGGCCCCCGGGGCGGTCCACTGGTACGGCGACTGCTTCTGAGCCCGGCGCCGCGCGGGGTCAGGACGCGTCCGGCCGGCCCCGGTCGTACCCCGGTTCGGCCGGTTCGGCGAGCGGCGGCTCGTTCTTCATGTGCGCGGGAGCCAGGAAGCGCAGGGCGTGGTAGCCGATGACGACGATCAGCGTCCCCAGCGCGATACCGCTGAGCTCGAAGTTGTCGGTGAGGCTCAGGCTGACATTGCCGATCCCGACGATGAGTCCCGCGGCCACCGGCACCAGGTGCAGCGGATTGGAGAGGTCGACGCGGGACCGGACCCAGATCTGGGCGCCCAGCAGGCCGATCATGCCGTAGAGGATGACGGTGATACCGCCGAGGACACCACCCGGGATGGCGGCCACGACGGCGCCGAACTTGGGGCAGAGACCGAACAGGATCGCGAAGCCGGCGGCGCACCAGTAGGCGGCGGTCGAGTAGACGCGGGTGGCGGCCATGACCCCGATGTTCTCCGCGTACGTGGTCGTGGCCGGACCGCCGACCGAGGTCGACATCATCGTCGCCGCGCCGTCGGCCATGATCGCCGTGCCGAGCTTGTCGTCCAGGGGATCGCCGGTCATCTCGCCGACGGCCTTGACATGCCCGGCGTTCTCGGCGATGAGCGCGATGACGACGGGCAGGGCGACCAGCACCGCCGACAGGGAGAAGCTCGGCGCGTGGAAGCTGGGCAGCCCGATCCAGTCGGCCCTGCCGACCCCCGAGAGGTCCAGACGCCAGTGGTCGACCGCCTCGGTACCGCCCGCCGGCGAGTGGATCCGGCCGAAGACGCGGTCGAGGACCCAGGAGAGGCCGTACCCGAAGGCCAGCCCCAGGAAGATCGCGATACGGGACCAGAAGCCGCGCAGCACGACGAGCGCGAAGCCGGTGAACAGCATCGTGAGCAGCGCGGTCCACTGGTCCTGGGGCCAGTAGGTGCCCGCGGTCACCGGAGCCAGGTTGAACCCGATGAGCATGACCACCGCGCCCGTCACCACCGGGGGCAGCACGGCGTGGATGACACGGGCGCCGACCGCACGGACGACCGCCCCGCACAGGAACAGGACGGCGCCGACGACCAGCAGCGCGCCGGTGAGCGTCGCCGCGTCGCCGCCCTGCGTCTTGATGACGGCGGCGACCCCGATGAACGACAGGCTGCTGCCGAGGTAGCTGGGGATACGGCCGCGGGTGATGAGCAGGAAGAGGATGGTGGCCACACCGGACGCCATGACGGCGAGGTTGGCGTCCAGGCCCATCAGGATCGGGGCGACGAAGCAGGCTCCGATCATGGAGACCACGTGCTGCGCCCCCAGGCCCGCGGTGCGCCCCCAGGTGAGGCGCTCGTCCGGTCTCACGACCTCGCCCGCGCCGAGGTGTTTCCCGTCGCCGTGCAAGGTCCAGCGCACGCCGAGACTCATGTTCGCTCCCTGTGGTCTGTGCGGTGCGCCGGTCCTGGTACGGACATCCGGGGTTCACCTGCGGAAAGATCGGAGCCATGGTAGGGCCTGCGGTACGGGGGCCCTGTACGCGGGAGGCGCGGCAGGCGTCCGCCGGGACCGGCTTCCGGGTAGGTTCGGGGGCGTCGGAAGAGCGGCCGTCGCGGACGTACCGGTCAGGAACGGACGTATCAGTGGGGAACGGAGGCCCGCCGTGAGCGGAGCGGACCGGAACAATGTGTCGCGGGAGCGGGTCCTGGACTACCGGGCCGCGGCGCAGCAGCTCGACCGTTCCTCCGCACAACCGGCGGTGCTGGAGCTGGGGGCGCAGGACACCCCGAGCGGCTCCGCCCGGCTCGCGCTCGCCGCCCGCGGCGCGTCCGCCGACGGCCTGGAAACGGTGTGGACCTTCCGCGGCGCGCCGCATCTGCACCGTCGGCGGGACCTTCCGGCGCTCGCCACCGCGCTGTGGCCCCTGGACGACGCCGACGCGACGGCGCGGATCAGCACCACCGTGATCAAGGAAGGCGCGAAGCTCGGCCTGGAGGCCTTCCGCGCCACCGCCGGGGCGCTGCGTGCCGTGGTGACCGGGCCGATGGCCAAGGGCGAGGTGAGCCGGGCGGTGAGCGCGGCGGTGCCGCCCTCACTGACGTTCTGGTGCGACCCCTGCGGAGCACGCCATATCTCCGGGTTCCTCTTCCAGCAGGCCGGACTGCCGGGCGCCGTCGGCGTCGGCCGCCGACAGGGCACGACCACCCTCTCCCCGCTGGAGCCGGGCTATCCGATGCCGACGGCGGCCGACGGGACCGGCGCCCTGGTACGGGCCTATCTGCGCTTCCTGGGACCGGCCACCCCCGCCGACGCCGCGAAGTTCCTCGGCATCAAGCCGGCCGTGGCCAGGGCGGTGTGGCCCGGGGACCTGGCCGAGGTGACGGTCGAGGGGAAGCGGGCGTGGCTGCCGGCCGAACGGCTCGACGCGCTGCTGTCGGCCGAGCGCCCCGACCTCGTCCGGCTGCTCCCGCCCGGCGACCCGTTCCTCCAGGCCCGCGACCGGTGGCTCCTCGCCCCCGAGAAGTCCCACGAGAAGGAGATCTGGCGCGCGATGGGCGCACCCGGTGTGCTCCTGGTCGGCTCGGAGCCCGCCGGGACCTGGCGCGCCAGGGCGGCCGGCCGCCGGGTCGACCTGACCGTCACCCCGTTCGCGCGGCTGACGGCGGCCACCCGCAGGGCGCTGGAGACCGAGGCGGCCACCGTCGCCGGGGCCCGCGGCGCCGACGAGGCCCGTCTGCACATCGCCTGAGTCCGCCGGACCGTCCTGACGCCCGCGCACCGCCTCTCAGTGCGGGGAGAGGTCCTCGGGCAGCAGCAGCCGCAGATCGTCCAGGCTCGGTACCGCGACGCCGCTCAGCCGCCCCGCGTGATGGGTCATCATCTGCTCCAGCGTCTGCCGGGCCAGCCGCGCGTTCCCGAACGCCGCACTCCTGGGGATGGCGTCGAAGTGGGTCCGCAGCGCGCCGGCCGTGCCCGGGGCGCACTCGTAGCCGTTGTCGGCCGCGTGCATACGGACGATCGTGACCAGTTCGTCCGAGGAGTAGTCGGGGAACTCGATACGGCGGGGGAAGCGCGAGTCGAGACCCGGATTGGAGCCCAGGAACCGGTTCATCTCCGTGGTGTACCCCGCCACGATCACCACCACCTCGTCGCGGTGGTCCTCCATCAGCTTCAGCAGTGTCTCCACCGCCTCCTGGCCGAAGTCCGAGGAACCGGCGCCCGAGCGGGGCGTCAGGGTGTACGCCTCGTCGATGAACAGGACGCCACCCAGCGCCCGTTCGAACACCTCCCGGGTCAGCTGCGCGGTGTGTCCGACATAGCGGCCCACCAGGTCCGCGCGAGAGACCTCGACGAGCTGGCCGCGCGGCAGCACACCGAGGGAGGCCAGCAGTTCGCCGTAGAGCCGTGCCACCGTCGTCTTGCCGGTGCCGGGCGGGCCCGCGAAGACCAGATGGTTGCTGATCCGGGGCGCGGGCAGACCGGCCTCCTTCCGGCGCCGCGCGGTGGCGAGCAGATTGACCAGATCGGCGACCTCGCGCTTGACGGCCGCGAGGCCCACCAGCGCGTCCAGCCGCAGCAGCGGATCCTCCTCCGGCCCGTCCTGCGGCACGCCGCCCGCCGGAACGCCCACGTCCTGCGCGGTCAGCACGGCCAGTTCCCGCTCGCCGGCCTCCGGCAGAGCGGCCAGCCGGGACGCCTGCCGGTCCACCATCTCCTCGAAGACCTTGCGGGCGGTACGGCCGTTGCCGAAGCCCGCGTCGCGGGGAATCCGCTCGAAGCGCGTGAGCAGTGCCGAGCGCGCCGCCGGATCCAGCTCGTAGCGGTGGCCGGTGCACATCCGCTCCACGATCGTGACCAGCTCGTCCGAGGTGTAGTCGCTGAACTCGACGCTGCGGGTGAACCGGGAGGCGAGACCCGGGTTGGACGCCAGGAAGTCCGTCATCTCCTTCGGGTAGCCGGCCGCCACCACCACCACGTCCTCGCGGTGGTCCTCCATCAGCTTCACCAGCGTGTCGATCGCCTCGCGCCCGAAGTCGGCGCCGCTGCCGCCGCCGTCGGAGAGCAGGGTGTACGCCTCGTCGACGAACAGCACCCCGCCGAGCGCCTTGTTGAAGGTCTCGGTGGTCTTGATGGCCGTCCCGCCGATGATCTGCGCCACCAGGTCCGCACGCGACACCTCCACCAGATGCCCGGAGCGCAGCACGCCGAGCGAGGCGAGGATGGAGCCGTAGAGCCGCGCCACGGTCGTCTTGCCGGTGCCGGGCGGGCCCGCGAAGACCAGGTGACGGCTCATCGGCGGGGCGGGCATGCCGATGCTCGCCCTGCGCTGCGCCATCCGGTTGAGGTTGATCAGCGTCAGCACCTGCTGCTTGACCTCGTCGAGGCCGATCAGCGACTCCAGTTCGGCCACCGGGCCCGTACCGGACCGGGCCTCGGCCGCAGCCGGGGCCGCACCGCCGGGCAGCCGGCCGTCACCCGCCGCCTCCGCGTCCCGCGCGGTGCCCCAGGCGTCCGGGGCGCCGTTGTCCGTACTGGTCAGCCCCTCGACGGTGAGCCGGTCGCCGGGCACCGTCTGACGCACTCCGCTGCCCCGGTTGGCGCGGACGGTGCAGCCGGTCAGCGCCATGGCGTCGGTGCCCTCCACCCGTATGCCGTCGGCGCCCGAACCGGTCACCTCGCAGCCGTTGAGCGAGGCCCGCGCACCGGCGGACAGCACTACGCCGCACTCGGCGGACCCCGTCACCACGGCACGCACGGCCGCCAGTTCGCCCTCGGGCGCGAGGTGGACGCCCGCGCCGCCGGACTCCTCGATCCCGGTGTCCCGCAGCGTGAGCGTACCCAGCGCCCCGATGTGGATCCCGGCCCCGGCGGAGGCACGCAGCCGGCCCTTGCCGACGAACAGATTGCCGTGGCCCGAGACATGGACGGCCGATTCGCCCGACCGCTCGACGACCCCTTCCTCCAGCCGCCCCCGGCCGTCCTTGACGACCTCCACGCCGTGCGTGCCGGCGCCGGTGACCGTGGCGCGCAGCAAAAGCGGGTTGGCGCCGCTGCGGATCACGATTCCGGAGCCGCCGCTGTCCCGTACCTCAAGGCGGTCGAACTCGGCGGCCGAGTCCTCGTCGAGCAGCACCCCGGTGCCCTCGGCGTCGTGGACGACGGTGTCCGTCAGCACCGGCGAGGAGAAGCCGGTGACCCGCACCGCGGGCTCCCCGGCGGTGGCGAACACACATGCGTCGAAAGTGCCACGACTGCGCTCGGTCACCAACAGGCCGTGTCCGCCGGTCCGTTCGGTGCTGCACCGGGTCAGCGTCGGGGAACTGCCGCCGCCCAGGACGAATCCGTGCCCGGTGACCTCGCTGACGGAGACGTCCTCCAGGACGACCGGCCCGGCGCTGTTCACGAACACACCCACGGCGGCCTTGCGGACCGTGCCGCGCACCATCCTGACCGAGCTCTCCTCCTCGACGGCGACGCCCGGCTTGCCGGTCGCCGATATCGCGCACTCCTCCAGGAGGACATGCGCCTGCCCGTTGGTGAGGACGCCGTTGCCCTTGGTGTCCCTGAGCCGGCTGAAGCGGGCCGTGATCCTGCCCTGCTCGCCGGCCACCACGGCGGAGGTGCCGAGGTGCTCGACGACGCAGTTCTCCAGGAAGCTCTCGGCGGAGGAGGTGGACACCACTCCGGCGCCCACCGGGTTGCTGATCCGGCACTGACGCAGCGCCAGGGACCCGCCGTCCCGGGCGAAGAGCGCCGACCAGGCCGAACCGTGGATGTCGCACCGGTCCATCGCGAGCTGGCCGCGCGGTGCGTCGACCACGGGAAGCTCGTCGTCGTGCCCGCGCAGCACGAGATCCCTGACCATCACCGCGTCCCCGGTGAGCGTCAGCGCCGTACCGCGCCGGGGCGCCAGCTCCACCGTCCCCTCGCCCTCGGCGGCGGTCAGGGTGATCGCGGCAGAGACCGTCAGGCTCTCCTCGTAGCGCCCCGGAGCGATTCTGACGACCGCTCCGGCACGGGCCCGTGCGACGGCCTCGCCGACGGTGCGGTGGTCGCCCGTCCCGTCGGCGGCGACGGTGAGCATCTGGCGTGACACTTATCTGACCTCCCGGACCCCTGCGCCGTAGGTACGGGGCGGAGACGCGCGGCATGTAGGGCATGGGAAACTGCTGTGCCCATCATGCCTGTTGCCGCAGGTCGCCCGCCATGGTGGTCGGCGATTCCGGGGCCGCCGGGGCACCGGAACCGGGCGGGTCCGGGGCATGTACCGGTGGTGCGGGGAGCGTCGTTACCATCGGCGCATGCGATCTTCGAGGTCCTCTGTGTCCCGCGCACTCGGACCGGCGGCACTGGCCGCCCTGCTCCTGATACCCGGCACCGCGTCCCCCGCCGGGGCGGCGGGGGACGCGGACAGCCCCTCGCTGCCGGGCATGCCCGCCACCGTCGCCGACGGCCGCCCGTGCACTCCGCGCTCCGCCAAGAAATCAGCCCAAGTCCCCTGGGCGCAGAGCTTTCTGGGGATCGACAGGGCCTGGGAGCTCAGCCGGGGCGCGGGGGTCGAGGTCGCCATCGTCGGCACCGGGGCGGACCTGCGGCGGGTTCCGGCGCTGGACGGCCGGGTCACCGGCGGCCCGGACGTGGTGGCGGGCGGCACCGTGCGGGAGGACTGCGTCGGATACGGCACGTTCCTCGCCGGGATCGTGGCGGGCGGGCGGCAACAGGGCCTCAAGGCGGCCGGGGTGGCCCCGGAGGCCGAGGTGATCGCGGTGCGGGCCACCGACGAACACGGTGCGACCACACCCGATGCGCTGGCCAAGGGCATCAGGGCGGCCACCGAGTCCGGGGCGCGGATCATCCAGGTGGCGCTGAGCGTCCCTGCCGCGCCGAAGCAGCTGAAGGACGCCGTCATCGCCGCGCAGAAGGCCGGTGCGCTCGTGGTGGCGCCCGCCTCGGCACGGGAGTGGGAGCGCGGCGCGGCGGCGTCGCAGGCGGTGGACGGGCCCGCCTACCCGGCGGCGCTGCCCGGGGTGCTGGCCGTTTCCTCGGTCGGGCCGGGCGGCGAACCGGAAGCGCCGGGCACGGAGAAGGGGCGGCGTACGCAGCCCAGGCTGAGCGCCCCCGGTGTCTCGGTGATGGGGCCGGGGCCGGGCGGCCCCGGCCAGTTCACCGGCCGCGGCGACGCGGTGGCCGGTGCGTTCGTGGCGGGTACGGCGGCCCTGGTCCTCTCCTACCACCCCCGGCTGACCGCCGAACAGCTCGCGCACCGGCTGGAGTCCACCGCGTACGGGGCCGTGGGCGATGTGCCGGACCCCGGTATCGGGCTGGGGGTCGTCGATCCGGTGCGGGCGCTCTCCGCGGTGCTCCCCGAGGAACACGCGCAGTCCCCGGCCGGAACGGGGAAGGCCGCCGCGCGGGCCGTCCCGCCGCTCGACCCGCCGGAGGCGCGCAACCGGGCGCTCGCCGTGGCCGGCGGGGCGACCGGGGTGACGCTGCTGGTCGCCTTTCTGGGCTTCGTCCTGCCCCGCGGGCGCCGCAGGGGCTGGCGGGCGGGCCGGGCGGCGGGTCCGGTCACGGAAGCGGACTGAGCCCCGGCCGGCCCACCCCCGGCGGACAACGGCCCCGGCGTCCAGCCGGCCGACCGACCGCCCGTCCCCGTCCGCGGGCGTCCGCCGGGATGCCCGGCGGCATCCCGGCCGCGACAGCCTGCCGGTACCACCGCGCCGGCGGCGCCCCGGGAGGCCGCCCGCCCCGTGCCGCCGGACGGATCAGTCCTCGCCCTCCGGGTCCGGCAGCAGCGGGGTCTGCACCTGCACCACACCCCTGCGGGTGATCAGCTGTGCCCGGCCCGGCGGCAGCTGCCTCGGCTTGGTGTCGTTGAACAGATATCCCTCCGAGGGCGGGCAGGAGAGCAGCGCGGCAGGCGTGTTGACCTCCAGCAGCCGGCGCAGCAGCGGATCGCTCATCGCCCGCGCCGCACCGTTGGCGCTGCGTGCCACGATCAGGTGCAGCCCCAGCTCCGCGCCCTGTGCGAGATAGTCGAGCAGCGGCCCGAAGTGGTTGCTCATGCTGCCGCCGGACACCATGTCGTAGTCGTCCACGACCAGGAAGACCTGCGGGCCCTTCCACCAGTCCCGGCGCTTCAGCTGGGCGGGCGAGATGTCCGCGCCGGGCAGGCGCTCCTTCATGGCCCGCGCGACGCCGTCCACCGCCTGCTTGAGTACGTCGACGGACACGGCGTAGCCCAGCCGGTGCGACTCGGGGACGCTCTCCAGCAGCCCGCGCCGGTAGTCGACCAGCAGCACCCGGGCCTCGGCGGGGGTGTAGCGGTCGGTGACCGCCTTGCAGACCGAGCGCAGCAGATTGGTCTTCCCGGTCTCCGCGTCGCCCACCACCACCAGGTGCGCGGTCTGCGCGAAGTCGTGCCACATGACGTCGAGCTGGTTGCCCTCCAGGCCCAGCGGCAGGCGCAGATCGCCGTCCGTGCCGACCTCGGCGTCGGGCAGTTCGGCGGGTTCCAGCACCGAGGGCAGGGTACGGACCGCGGGCGCGGACGGCCCCTGCCAGTGCTCGGCCACCCGGGCCACCGCGTCGGCGACGCCCGCCCCGAGGTCCGCGGCGCTGTCGCCGCCGTCCAGCCGGGGCAGAGCGGTGAGGAAGTGGTGCTTGGACTCGGTCATGCCGCGGCCGGGCGACTTGGGGATGGTCGCGGCGGCCCGCATGTTGATCATGGAGTCCATGCTGTCGCCGAGGCGCAGCTCGAAGCGGGTGCCGAGCTGGTCCCGCAGCGCGGTGGGGATCTCCGACCAGCGGCCGGCCGCCACGATGAGGTGCACACCGTAGTTGAGGCCCCGTGCCGCCAGCGCCGTGAAGGTGTCCATGATGTCCATGAAGTCCTGGCGGATCGTGCCCCAGCCGTCGACGACGAGGAACACATCGCCGTACGGCTCGTCGGGCATCTCACCGGCGGCCCGGCGGGCACGCAGCATCGCCATCGAGTCGATGCCCAGCTCGGCGAACTGCTTCTCGCGCCGGGCCACCAGCCCGTGCACCTCGGCCAGTGTGCGCTGCACCCGCTCCAGGTCCAGCCGGCCCGTCACACCGCCCACATGGGGCAGGTCGCGGAGCGATCCGAGCGAGCCCCCGCCGAAGTCCAGGCAGTAGAACTGGACTTCGCGCGGAGTGTGGGTGAGGGCGAGCGACATGATCAGATCGCGTACGAGCGTGGACTTGCCGCTCTGCGGGCCGCCCGCGATACCCACGTGCCCGCCCGCGCCGGACAGCTCGGCCACCAGGGGCTCGCGGCTCTGGTCGAAGGGCCGGTCGATGATGCCCACCGGCACCGTCAGCCCGCCGTGCAGCTCGGGATCGATGGTGGTCAGCCCCCGCTCCGCGTGCGGCTCCACCCCCATCAGCAGGACGTCCAGCGACAGCGGACTGTCCAGCGGCGGCAGCCAGACCCGGTGCGCCGGCCTGCCGCCCTCCCGCATCCGGGACACCGCCAGCGCCAGCAGGGACTCCTCGCTCTCCTCCTCCGCCACCGGCTGCGGGTCCGGGTCGGGCGCGGGGAGCCGGGGCGCGGTCCACTCCGTGCGGTACGGGACCACCTGCCCGGCGACGGCCGACGCGCCGACCCTGCGGACGCCCTGATAGGGCCCGGAGACATACGCGGCCTTGAACCGGACCAGGGTCCCGGTGTCCTTCTTCAGGATGGCGCTGCCGGGTACCGAGGGCAGCTGATAGGCGTCCGGCACGCCCAGGACACCGCGGCTCTCCATCGAGGAGAACGTACGCAGCGCGATCCGGTACGACAGATGCGACTCCAGCTGGGTCATCCGGCCCTCGTCCAGCCGCTGCGAGGCGAGCAGCAGATGCACGCCCAGACTGCGGCCCAGCCGGCCCACCATCACGAACAGGTCCATGAAGTCACGGTGCGCGGAGAGGAGTTCGCTGAACTCGTCGACCACCACGAACAGCGTCGGCAGCGGCTCCAGTTCGGCGCCCGCCGCCCGCGCCGTCTCGTACTCGTACGCCGACGTGTAGTTCCCGGCGCTGCGCAGCAGCTCCTGGCGGCGCATCAGTTCACCGTGCAGGGCGTCCTGCATGCGGTCCACCAGGGAGGACTCGTCGGCGAGGTTGGTGATGACGGCCGAGGTGTGCGGCAGACCGTCCAGTCCGAGGAAGGTCGCGCCGCCCTTGAAGTCGACCAGGACGAAGTTCAGCTTCTCCGAGGAGTGGGTGAGCGCCAGCGCCAGCACCAGGGTCCGCAGCAGCTCCGACTTTCCGGAACCCGTCGCGCCGATCAGCACGCCGTGCGGACCCATACCGCCCTGCGCCGCCTCCTTGATGTCCAGTTCCACCGGGGTGCCGTCCCCGGCGAGCCCCAGCGGCACCCGCAGCCTGGCACGCTCGCTGCGGTCCTCGCGCACGGCGTCCAGATCGACCGTGTGCAGGTCGGGGAGGCCGAGCAGGGTCGTCAGCTGCACGTCCGAGGTGAGTGCCTCACCGTTGTCCGTGGTGATGCCCATCCGGTAGGGGGACAGCAGCGTGGCCAGTGCCCTGGCCCGCCGGGGACCCAGCACGTCGGGCCTCCCGAGCGCCGAGGCGGTCTCCTTCCCCGACCGGTCGGTGCTGACCAGTTCGAGCCGCTGCCCGGCGATCCGCAGCCGCAGCGTGTGACGGGACTGACGCCAGGGCAGGGAGCCGGACACGTCCAGCGTCACCGTGTTGCGGTATCCGTCGGTGGCCAGCCGGGAGTCGGCGGGCGTCCTGGCGCTGTCCAGCACCACGACGCAGTAGGGCTCCTCGGCGCTCGGTACGGCGTCCGTCTCGAAGGCGGGCCGTCCGGTCAGTTCCTCACCGAGCAGCGATTCGAGACCCAGCACGGAATCGGTGACCAGGCGCACCGGCCCGCCGCCGTCGACCTCCGTCGGATGCTGGGCGTGCGGCAGCCACTTCACCCACTCCCAGGCGTCCCTGCGGTCATGGTCCGCCAGCACCACGATCCGCAGGTCCTGCGGGGCGTGGAAGACACTCAGCTGGGCCAGCAGGGCCCGCACCATCGCGTGCGCGTCCTCCTGCCCGGACTGGAGCAGGACACGGGCATAGGTCCGCAGATAGACCGCGACCGGCTGGTCGGACACCGTGCCGTACGCCTTGATGAAGCGCCGCAGGGCGTGCGCGGACAGCGGCTCCAGATCCTCGACCGGCTTGGTGCTCAGCGGTGTCAGCTTCGTCGCCAGCTGCTGCTCGCCCACCGCGATCCGCACCTCGGCGAAGTCCGCGTGCGCCGCCCGCCGCTCCCACAGCCTCGCCGTCGGCACCAGGCTCCACAGGGACGCCGGGTCCGGATGCGACCAGGCCTGCGCCTCCCGCTGCTGGGTGATCACCTTGCGGATACGCCTGCGGCTGATCGACAGATAGCGCATGTAGTCGCGCCGCTCACCGAGCAGCGCCCGCTTGCGGTCCCCGGAGGCCCGGACGATCTGCGAGACCAGCATGCCGACGGCCGACAGTGCCATCAGGCCGATGGCGACGTACATCATGGGACCGCCGCCACTGCCGGGGCGCAGGAAGATGAGCACCATGCCGAGCGAGCTGAGCGCCATCGGCATGTACGTGATCATGTTGCCCATCGCGCTCTGCGTCTCCGGCACCGTGGGCGGCTCCTGGAGGCTCAGTTCGCCATGGGGCATCTCGGGGCCAAGACGCCGGGGAGGCCTCTTGAAGAGGACCACGCTCAAAGGGAATCGCCTTCCTGAGGGGTGCCGGCGGTTGCCGTGACGCGTCTTCGGAATGACGGGACGTCAAACGCCTGCGGTACGGCCGACGGTGCGGGAACGCAGGCCGGTGGTCGGTGGGGGCGGGGCCGCCGATCTTGACGGCACCCCACAACGTACAGACTGCACGCACAAGTTAATGTGATCAATCTGACCGCGTCGACCACTGTCCTGGAAGGCGATGAAACGCGCTTGACCGACATTTCCGCGGCACCCCTGTGCCGCCTCACGGTGCTGACGCCCGACCGCTCCGTCGAACTCGCCGTACCGTCCGACATCGTGCTCGCCGATCTGATGCCGACCATCGTCGACCACGGAGGCACCGACCTCTACGAGCGTGGCGCACAGGCGGGCGGCTGGGTGCTCCAGCGCCTCGGCCAGGAGCCCCTCGACGACGAGAACACCCTCGGCGACCTGGGCCTGCGCGACGGCGAAACGGTACATCTGAGGCTGCGCGGGGACGCCCTCCCCGAGATCCACTACGACGACCTCGTCGACGGACTCTCCAGCCGGCTGCGCGAACGCCCCGACTCCTGGCGGCCGGTGTGGTCCCACCACCTCATGACCGCGCTCGCCCTGAGCACCCTCGCCACCGGCCTGCTGCTCCTGCTGCTGCCCGGTTCCACCGGGCTCAGGGCGGTCTGCTCGGCGGGGACCGCGATCCTCCTGCTGGCCGGTGCGGCGGCCGCCTCACGGGCGGTCGGCGACGTCGGAGCGGGCGGCGCGCTCGGCGCCGCGGCCGTCCCCTTCCTCGCGCTGGCCGGAGCCCTGGTGCCCCAAGGGGCGGCCTCCGACGCGGAACTGGGCGCCAGGCTGCTCGCGGGCTGCTCCGCGGCGGCCGGCGCCGCCGTGCTGGCCCTGGCCGCCGTGGGCGCGTGCGCCCCGCTCTTCCTGGCCGCCGCCCTGGCCGCGGTCCTCGGAGCGGCCGGGGGAGCCGTGATGCTCTTCGGCGTCCCGGTCACCGGCACGGCCGCCCCGCTGATCCTGGTGGTCGTCCTGCTGGGCCACTTCCTGCCGTCCCTGGCGTTCCGCCTGTCCGGGCTGAAGGTGCCGCTGCTGCCCACCAATGCGGGCCAGCTCCAGGAGGGCATCGAGCCCACCCCGGACGAGCGGATCGCCGCCCGCGGCGCCGTCGCCGACAGCTATCTGACGGGCCTCTACGGTGCCACCGGGCTGGTGGCCGCGGGCTGCCTCACGGTGCTGGCGTTCGAGACGTCCTGGGCACCGCTCACCCTGGCCGCGGTCCTGTGCGCGCTGATGTTCACCCACGCACGGGCGATCGGCGGCGCCTGGCAGCGACTCGCCGTCGTGCTCCCCGCCGCCTACGGTTCCGTACTGCTGACGGTGCAGCTGGTCCTGCGGACCGGCGACGCTTCCCGGCCCCTGCTGCTCGCCGGTCTGCTGGCGGTCGCGGCCGTGCTCGCCATCACGGGCTGGACGCTGCCCGGCCGCCGCCTGGTGCCCTACTGGGGGCGCGCGGTCGACCTGTTCCACCTCCTCTTCGCCATCGTCCTCGTCCCGCTGGCCCTGCTCGTCGCCGGTCTCTACCCGTACCTGCGGGGCCTCAACAGCTGAGCCGGCTCTCCGGCGTCCGCCGCCGGACAGCCGGCGGATCCCGGGATCCGCCGGCCGAAAGCCCCGGTACCCCGGGCCCTCGCGCGCCGGGCCGATGCCCGGTCGGAAAGGCAAGGAATGCAGTCCAGGCGGGACCAGGTCCACGCGCACATGTTCGTCATGAGCCGGCTGTCACTGGGAATGCTCCGGGACGACCCGGACGCCCCCGAGTCCGCGCACCGGCGGACCACCAAGGGCTTCGTCATCGGCCTGGTGGTCGCGGCCCTGGCCGCGCTCATCGTCGCGGTGTACGGGCTGGTGGTGCCGGGCGGCTCGAACGCGTGGAAGGCCACCGGAACGCTGGTGCTCGACGAGCGTTCGGGCGCCCGCTACCTCACGCTCGACGGAGTCCTCCATCCGGTCCTCAACGAGACCTCGGCCAGACTGCTGGCGGGTGACCGGATGAAGGTGGTGAGCGTCAAGCCCGCCTCCATCGAGGATGCCCCGCGCGGCGCCACCCTGGGCATCGTCGGCGCGCCGGACCCGCTGCCGCAGGCGGGCGCGCTCAGCCGCGAGGCCTGGTCGGTGTGCGCCACCCGGCCCGACGCCGCCTCGGAGCCGCTCCTCACCCTGGCCGTCGGCCTGAGCGCCGAGGGCCGGCCCGTGACCTCGGACGGGGCCACTTTGGTGCGTACCGTCCCGGGCGGCACCACGTACCTGCTCTGGCACGGCACCCGGATGCGGCTGAACACCGCGAACTACGCGGTCCAGGCGCTGGGTTACGACCCCGACGGGGCCTACCCGGTCCCCGACGCGTTCCTCAACGCCCTGCCGGCCGGCCCGGACCTGGCGGTGCCGGACGTGGCCGGACGCGGGAAGGCGGGCCCCTCGCTGGCCGGCCGGCCGACCCGGATCGGACAGCTCTTCGACGGCCCCGGCGGCCACTATCTGCTGACGGAGCGGGGTCTGACCGAGGTCACCGCGCTGGAGGAGGCGCTGCTGAAGGGCGATCCGCGTACCCAGCGGACCGCCTACGCCGGGGACGCCGTCGTCCTGGGGAGGATCGGCCCGGACGACCTGGCGCGCCACGAGGACCCGAAGGCGTCCCGGCTCGTGGGAGCCGGGGGCGGCACGGTCCCGACGGGGCTGCCCAAGCCCGGACCGGTCGGCGCGGGCGAGGGAGTCTGTGCCGTCGTCGGCACCGCCGACGGCAGGCCGACGGTCTCGGTCGTCCTGCCCCGCGCGGACGCGGTGGGCGGCCGGGCGGTGTCCAACCAGCCGGGGATCACCGCGGGTTCCGGAGCGGCCGACCTGTTCGCGGTACGTCCGGAGGGCGGAGCCCTCGTCACGGCGCTCTCCTCGGCGGGCACCGGTACGGCCTACTACCTGGTCACCGAGTCGGGTGCCAAGTACCCGGTCCCCGGGGGCGAGAAGGGACTCCAGCGGCTCGGGTACCGGGCCGATCAGTCCGTGCCGGTTCCGTCCGGTGTCCTCGGGCTGCTCGCGTCGGGGCCCGCGCTGGACGACACGGCCCTGCTGACGCAAGGCCTCGTGGAGGCGTCGGAGAACACGGCATCTCGATAGCCGATTCCCCTACGCCTTAAGGGAATTGAGGTTCCTTTGAGGATAGGGGGTTCGGGGGGCACGCGCTTTCCCCGGCATTCCCGCAGCTCACGCGCGTATCGCAGATGAACACTCAGATTGCCGGAGGACATTCGTTCCAAGATCCCGTACGGCGTATTAACCTGATGATCCGTCGACTGCCGGAGGCCTGATTCCCGGTCCGGTCGGCATGTCGTGCGCCCGTGGTGCCGCCGTGTTCCCGCAGTGTCCAGGAGGACCCCCATGTCTGATGTCTCCGGCTTCAACGTCAACTCGGCCGATGGCCTGTCCAACGATGAAACAGCGATGCTGGAGACGCTGAAGACGCTGGACCAGCATCTTCGCGACATGGACGAGGCGGGCCGCAAGGTCAGGACCATCCAGGGCCAGGTCCGGGCCGCCTACCAGGCCGTTTCCTCGGAGACCCACGCGGCGGGCATCGACGAGTGGCTCAGGGCGCACGCCCGGGTCATGGAGCGCACCCAGTTCTTCCGCGAGGGCACCGCGATGGCCAACCGGCTCCTCACGGACGCCGAGCACGAGGCGAAGGGCTACGCCGCCGGTATCGCCGGCACGATCAACCCCGGGTGACGTTTCCCGGCGCGTTCAACCCCGGGTGACGTTTCCCGGCTCTCTCCCCGCCTTTTCTTCCCCGTTCTTTCCATCGCCTCACGAGGAGTTCCGCCATGACCGTCAAAATCAGCCACCAAGGGGTCCTGGACGCCATCAAGAACATGGACTCGGCCCAGCAGGAGATGAAGGAGGCGCTCGCCTGGATGGAGAAGAACTTCGGCGCGCTGCGCGACACCCTGAGCGGCCAGACCCGTACCTCCTGGGAGGAATTCCAGGCGGAGCTGGGCCGGATCAAGCTGCAGCTCGACGAGCAGTACGGGGTCGCCCGGACCACTCTCCAGCGGATGCACGCCCGCCAGATCGACGGAGACCTCGACGGCGGCCGCGGTCTGAGCAACCTCCAGGGCAGCTGACCCGACCGACCGAATCGACGTGTGAGGTGTGAGCATGGCTGGCGAAGCGAATCCGGGCGACATCTTCCAGTCGACCGACGGCGTCTATCTCAGATACGCCAACCAGGAGATCCCCAGGTTCCGCCGTGACCTCACGGTCAAGCCGGACTATGTGAGCCTGGGATCGAAGATCCCGCTCGCCATCGGAAACCCCGAGAAGTGCACACAGGCGAAGGCGCTGGAAGGTCAGCTGGAGGCGTACCGCGCGAGCATGCGAACCCGGTACGAGACGGCCATCACGCTCCTGAACAACTTCTCGGCCAGCCTGCGGGACGTCGAGGCAAAGCACCAGGACGCCGAGGACGACTCGACGAGCATCGGTGGTGCCCTCGCCGACGAGTTCTCCGAGATCCTGACCCCGAAGGGAAAGTGAAACCATGGTCGCGGTGCCCCCCGGGATGCCGGCCAAGTGGGAGGACATCCTCGCCATGTTTCACGACGGCACCACCAAGCTTCCGGACCGGAACCTTGTGGCGGGGCCGGGGTCCAAGCGGTGGATCGCCTCGGCGGTGAACGGGGCCTGGTCCGATACCGCTACGAGGAGCGGCGGCGAGGACTGGGGGTTCGACGGGTACAAGGCATACTATTTTGCCTCCAGGTCGGAGAAGCCGTACCTCGTTTTCGGATTCAGGTATGACTGGAAGGAATTCGGAAACGACCCCGGGCCGTTGAGTGATTTCACGGGGGCCGCCGGGGCCATCTTCGGCTCCGTCTGGGCGGGTACCAACAAGGACACCAATCCGCTGATGTCCAAAAAAGCGGCCGAGGTGTTCAACAACATGGATCTGTGGACCGGCGGGTGGGCCGTCGAGTTCAACAAGTGGGCCGAGAGCGTGGGGAACGGCTCGGAGGAACTCGAAGGGAAGTCCGCGGCTCTCTTCGAAGCCGTGCTCCTGGCGGTCAAGCGTTCTCTCCTGGAGACGCAGTCCTACTACATGAGCGGCGCCGTCAAGAGCGACCTGGAAGCCGTGAGTTCCAAGCTGAAGACGACCATAGATGTTCTGGCGAAGAACGCCTGGGACTGGTTCGAAAAGCGGGAGACAGTGCCGGTGGTCGCAGGGCAGACGCCCCGCGAAGCAGGTCCCATCTCCATGCCCTTCACCCACCTCTACGCCGAATTCCTGCGGGCGTTGGCAGCCAAGACCTTCACCACGGATTACCGGGACAGGTTCGACGGTCTGGATTTCGAGAGTGTGGAAGGCGAAGCCAAGCTGAGCTGGCTCGCCGGAGTCAAGACCGAACTGGACGACGCGTCCGCACAGACGATGCTCGACCTGGCGACGGCCTACGACAAGGCGAGCGCGAAGCTCTCCGACGCGAATGCTGTCGTGAAGCCGACATTCACCATCTCGCTGACGCCCGAGGAGCAGAAGGACTTCTACGGCGACACGGGTACCGGCGATGACGGCGGCCCGGGCGGCGCCGACGACTTCCTCAACAAGTTCAAGGAGATGTTCGGCGGCGGCGCGGGCGGTGACGAAGGCGGCGGCGGGAATCAGGATCTCGGTGGCCCGCCACCGGTGACGGGGCCGAACGGGAGCGAGTCCTCGTCCAAGGGTCCGGGCACGAACGGCCTCGGTCTCGGTCCGAATCCGATCACCGGCCCCAATGGCAGCACCTCCGGCACGAGCAACCCCCTGGGAAGCGGCGGGCTGCCGGCCGGCTCGCGCATCGACCCCAAGACCGGAGCCGTCACCGACTCCAAGGGCAAGCCGGTCCTCGGTGCGGACGGCAGGCCCCTGGTCGTGCCGCCCGGCTCCACCATCGGCCCCGGCGGTAAGATCATCTCGCCCGCCGGCCCGAAGCCGCCGACGCTTCCGAACGGCTCCACCTCGGGGGGCAACGCGCTGCGTGGCTTCGGAATCGACGCCGAGGGCAACGTCATCGTCCCCAAGGGCACCAAGGTGGACGCCCACGGAAACCTGATCGGCGCGGACGGCAAACCGCTGACCAACGCGTACGGCGGGAAGCTCAGCGTTCCGCCCGGCTCCCGGATCAACGCCGACGGCACCATCAGCGACCCGCAGGGCAAGCACATCACCGAGTCCAGCAACAACCTGAAGACCCGCAACCCCAAGACGCTCGACGAGCTGTTCAACGGCCAGCGCCGTCCGTCCACGTCGAGCGGTGAGCTCTTCGGCGGCTCGAAGGGGGCCTCCGAGAACCTCCGCAGAATGGTCGACAGCAACGGCAACGCGATCCGGGAACCGTCTTCCGTCGTGGCCGGGCTCAGCAACCGGGCCCGTGCGGCCATGGGGCTGCCCGCGACCCCCGCCGTCCCGCCGACGCAGGGCAATGTGTCCACGCAGTCGCTCGGCGCCCTCGGACGGGGCGGCGCGGGCGGGACGGGGAGCGGGATGCCCTTCATGCCGCCCATGGGCATGGGCGGCGGTGGCGGCGCCCCGGGCGGCGGGGCCAACGGCGGTGACCGGCAGCGCAACGTATGGCTGTCGGAGGACGAAGAGGTGTGGGGCACCGAGCCCGACGCCGGAACGGGCGTGATCGGGCGATGAGTTCCACAGACGCAGAGGCGGCCGGGACCCCTCCCGGGGACCTGGATTCCGTCATGCCGCCGGTGCCCGACGACATCCGTGCCGCGGCGCGCACCGCACCCGAGCACTGGTTCGGCACGGTGGACCCCGCGTGGAGCGGAGACGGTGAGCCGCCGCTGTGGGCGGTGATCGGCCAGTGGCGCTCCGACGCCGGCGGCGAGATCGTCGAATGGCAGCGCAACGACCGCTACCGGCCCTCTCCGGGCATGCTCGGCTGGCCGGAGCCGACGGACGACGTGGATGCCGCCATGCAGCTCGCGGCCACCGGTTACGGCCCGGTCGAGGGCGTCGCCCTGGCCGTGGTCACGGCCGAGCTGGCCGTCCTGACGGCTCCCGGCGGTGGCGCGGTCAGCGTCTGCACCCCGGACGGCGATCCGGTGGTGCCGGTGTTCACCTCGCCCGCCCATCTGGAGCGGGCGGGCGCGATCGCCCACCGGGTGCTGCCGGTCGCGGAGGCGTTCGCACTCGTACCGGAAGGCCAGGACCTGTACCTCAACCCGACGGGCCCCGTCGCTCTGCGGCTGTCCGCGGACGACCTGTCCCGCGCGGTCGATGTGCTGGAAGCGGCGGCGGAAGGCAAGGAGGAGCAGTACTGATGGTGTCGTTCCAGGAACAGCTCGCGGAGGCCATGGCCGGCCTCGCGGAGCAGACGAAGAAGATCCAGCAGGTCCAGGAGGAACTGGCCAGGGCGTCCGCCTCGGCGACATCCAAGGACCGTATGGTGACCGCCTCGGTCAACGCCCACGGCGAGATCCTCTCCTTCAAGTTCCACACCGAGGGCTACCGCACCATGCCGGGGGCCCAGCTCGCCGAGGTGCTGAAGACCACCGTCAACGCGGCACGTACGGAGATGAACTCCAGGGTGAGCGGGACGGTCCGGCCACTGATGGGAAGCCAGGACGAGCTGGCGAGCGGCCTCTTCGGCGGAGGTGAGCTCGACGATCTGCTCGCCCCGCTGCGCGCGATGCAGCCGGAGGGGCTGACGGAGACGGTGCTGGGCGGCGGACGCAAGCCGTCCGGCAACCGCGGCGAGGAGGACGAGTTCTATGGCTGACGGAACCCTGAGCGTCCCGGGCGATCTCCCGCGCCGGTTCACACAGTTCGGCGCCATCTCGCGAATCGTCGGCGAACTGGGCGTCCTCAACGACCACATCAACCTGGAGAACAGGACGGCGGGCGGCAGGGACGACGTGTACGCGAAGGAGTACCACAAGTTCGTCGACTCGACGGGCAAGGGGCTCACCTACGGCCTCGAAGGCCTCTCCGATCTGCTCGAAATGGTCGGCATCAGCGGCAACAACGCCTCGGTCATCCTGAACGACGCCGAGGACGACGCCAACCACATCGCCGCCGGCTGAGCCGGCCGAACTCCGAAGACGCGGCACCACACCATGGCGATTGAGGTTTCCGGGGGATGGGCGACCCTCCTCAAGACTCTGACCGGCATGCCCTTTCCGCAGGCGAACGAGGACACCCTGCGGCTGGTCAGTGATGAATATCGCCAGATGGCCGAGAAGTTCCGCGAGGTGGAGGAGCTTCTTCGGCAGGTCGTCGGCCGCGTCGACGAGGACTTCGAGGGCGAGACCGCGACCCGGTTCGTCGCGTACGCCCGGCAGTTCGTCGAGAGGACGAACGGCAATGAGAGCATCCTCGAACGGGCCTACGAGGACGCCATCAAGCTGTCGAAGAACGCCCACAAGACAGCCGCCGACATCGAGTACACCAAGTGGATGATCTTCGGCCAACTGGCCCTGCTCGTCGTGCAGATAGCCCTGGCCCAGGCCCTGATGCCGGTGACCGCGGGGCTGTCGGAGATCTGGGCCGCCGCCGCCATCGCCGCGTTCCGCTCCATGGCGCTGCTGATCCTCAAGTTCCTGCTGGCCCAGATCATCATGCAGACCATCACCGGTCTCGTCGGCGGCCTGCTGCTCGACTCCATCCTCCAGCTCACCCAGATCGGCCGCGGTGACCGTACGGAGTGGAACAAGAACTTCACCGCGGACGCGGCGAAGTTCGCCGCCATCGGTGGCGCGCTGGGCGGGCCGTTCGCGCTGCTGGGCGGCGGGCTCGGCAAGCTGCTCGGCAATCTGACCGGCAAGGGCCTCGGCAAGATCCTCGGCAATGACGCGGGGAAGGTGCTGGGCAAGGGGCTGAGCGGGGGCGGCAAGGGCGCGGGCGGCGCCGCGGGCGGTGCGGGCAAGGCCGCGGGCGGTCTCGGCAAGGGGGCCGGCGGCGCGGGTGCGGGCGGTCTGGGCAAGGGCGCAGGCGGCGCGGGGGCCGGAGCCCTGGGCAAGGGCGCGGGTGCCGCGGGAGCGGGTACGGGCAAGGGCGCCGGCGCCGCGGGCGCGGGCCTGGGCAAGGGCGCGGGTGCCGCGGGTGACGGTGCGGCCGGAGCGAGCGGCAGGGCCGGAGCGGGCGCCGCGGGCCAGACGATCTCGGAGGAGTCCGCCCGCAAGCTCGGCGAACGCCTGGGCAACATCATGGGCCGGACCAACGAGTCCCTGAACCATGTGGGGGCGGACGGCGTCAGGGGAGCGGCCGCCGGAGCGGTCGGGCGAGAGGTCGTCAAGGACTTCGCGAACGCCTTCGAGAAGAACCTCGGCGGCTCCCTCGGCAACGAGACCGCCCGGAACCTCGGCCGCGACTACGGCGAGGCGCTGGTCAAGAACTGGGGCGGCAAGGCCGACTGGCAGGGGCTGACCCACTCGCTGGACGACGCGCTCAAGCCGTACGTGAAGGACCTGGGGGAGAACGGAGTGCGTGCGCTCTCGCACGACCTGCCCGGCTCCTTCGTCCAGACCATCAGTAAGAACATCGAAGGCAACATCGGCTTCCGGATCGGTAACTTCGTCGGCGAGATCGCCGGGGAGTCGGGCCACGCCGTGGTCACCGAGGGCATGTACAACCTGATCTTCGGGCCCGAGCACAAGTTCACGGTCAGCGGCTGGACCGCGGCCGCGGGCGCGGCGGGCGGTGTCATGGGCCGGGGAGTGGCCCATGGCTTCCAGGCCATGCACCACGCGGTCTCGGGCCCCCCGGCCGCACCGCCGCCGCGCCCTCCGGTCTTCTCGTCCGACTCGCCGGCACCGCCGTCCGGCGCGTCGCGGCCGAGCACGGAGTCGAACGCGACGGTGCGCGACGGCTCCGAACCGAAGAACGACTCCGACAACCGCACACTCACGGATTCGGCCTCGGACTCCGGTTCGGACAACGCCTCGCTGCGGAGCGACGACGACGGCTCGGACGGCGACAGCCTGTACTACCTGGACGTGGACGACTTCTCGGACAGCCGGACGCTCTACTCGCACGACGACGACGGGAACCCCGCGCCGTACGACACGTCCGGGGCATCCGCCCCTTCCTTCGCCACCAGTTCGAACGGCGCGGACTTCACGAACGGCTCGAACTCCTCGTACGACGGCAACCTCACGCATGACAACAACCTCACGCATGACAACAACCTCACGAGCAACACGGACGGGTCCAACACCGCGAACAACAGCAACACCGCGAACAACAGCAACACCAGCACCAACACCAACACCGCGAACAGCTCCGGCGACTCGACCACGCACTCCCTCACACCGGAGCCCCCCGTCCCCCCGGACTCCGTGACGGAGCTGGACCTCCTGCTGAACAGCCTTCCGGACGTGCCCGAGGCGCTGCCCGTCCCGGATCAGGTGCACGAGAACGTGACACAGGACGTGCCGGACGCGAACGCGCTCCTGGACGACCTCCCGGACGTACCCGACACCCCGCTGGGCACGGTGCTGTCGCCGGAGGCGGAGCGGCTTCTTGCGGACCTGCCCGACGTACCCCGCAACGACCTCACGCGGACGTCCGACGACGGTTCGGGCGTGTACTCGTCCGGCCGGGGCGACGACTCCGGGCAGGGCAACCGGACCGCGAACGACCTCGATCGACTCCAGGAGCGTCTGGACCGGCTCAAGGACCGGCGGAACTCCGACGACTCCGACTCCGACGCCGACCTGGCGGCACGGCTGGCGAAACTGCGGGAGGGCGGCTCGGACGGCCTCGGCAGCCCCGCACGCGTGGACGAACTGCGTGAGCGGTACCGCGCGGCCCTGGAGGAGGACGGGGTCGACGGGCCGGAGCCCGACGGGACGACGACGGGCATCGGAGGCGGGGGAGGTCTCCCGTCCCACGCCGCGGGCGGCATCGCGCCGCCGCCGCGCCCCGTACCGACCGTGTCCACGGGCCAGGGCTCCGGCTCCGCTCCCGGCGGGACACGGCAGCAGACACCCGGAGGTCCGTCCCCGGACGGGGCCGATGTGCTGTTGCCCGACGTCCCGCAGCACGAGCCCGGCACCCGGCCCTTCACGGAGGACGAGGCGGACCTCGTGTTCCCGGACGTGCCCGAGGCCCCGCCCGGTACCGAGCCCCCGTCCGGGAACCGGCCGGAGACGGAGCGGACCGAGAGCGACGGGCAGGAACCGTCCACCGAGGACCCGCCGAATCCCCTCCGTACGGAGTCGCAGGACGAACTGCCCTTCCGCGACGGTTTCGACATGCACGACGACGGCGGCATCGACGCGCTGATCGCACGCCTCGACGAGGCGGGCGGCTTCACCGACGACCCGGTGAGCCGGCTGGACCAGCTGCCCGACGTGCCCGAGGGCCTGACCCCCACCGAGCGGCGCAGGCTGACCAGGGACGTGGAGCGGGAGACCGACGCCCTGCTGGCCGACGCCCGGCGGGTGGGCGTCGACAGTGAGACACGGCAACGGCTGAGCGAGCGCATCCGCGACGACGCCCGGTCGGGCAGGCACGCCGACGCCGCCGACGGTCTGCGGGAACTCGGCGATCTCGTCGCCCTGCACGGCCTCGGTGAACGCCTCCAGCAGTTCCGCGGTCATATGGACGGCGGATACGAGGCGCGGGCCGCGCAGCTGGGCATGCGTCGCACGGAATGGCTGCGCCACGCGCTCGACATCGAGCAGTCGGCCCTCACCGGCGATCCCCGTCGGACGACCCGGCTGCTGGACGACTTCGAGAACCGTCTCGGCACCCTCGGGTCCGAGTTGAGCGCCCGCGCCGACAGCACTCCCGAGGCGCTCCGGAAGCAGTTGGCCGACAACCGGCGGGCGGAGGCGGAAGCAGCGGGCATGGACCGCGAGCGGTTCCGTGAATGGGAGGACCGCCGGGAGCAGGCGGCGACACCTGAGGATCTCCGCAGGGTGCAGGCCGACTACGACGCCGAGCTGGAGACGGCGCGGCGGCTGGCGACCCTGCGGGAGCTCGGTGCGTCCGAGACGGAGCTGGCCACCTGGAAGAGCCGGTTCGAGGGGCCGGGACGCGGAAGCGACCTCGACGCGCAGTACGAACGCCGCACGCTCACCCTCGGCAGGGATGCCGAACTGGCGTCCTTCCGGACGAGGCTGGACGCCCTGCGCGAGGGCGGCCACCAGCAGGAGTCCACCGAGCCGCTGCCCCCGCCGAACGACGGAGAGGGCGGCGACAGCGCTGACGGCACCCCCGGCCGTGACCGGTCCGAGGACTCCCGGGCGGAGAGCGACCGGATCCTGGAGGAGCGGCTCGACCGGCTGCGCGAGGGTACGGACGACACCTGGATGTCGCGGGAGGAACGGCAGCAGTGGGAGGACCGGCGCGCGAACGCCGAGGACGACACGGCGAGGCAGGCCGTCGAGCGCGAACAGTTCGACCGGATGGCACAGCTGGAGCGTGACCGGCGGCTGAAGGCCATCGCGGACGGCGGCCCCGAGGGCGCGGAGCGCAGTACCGAGCGCCGCGCCGCATGGCAGAGCAGGCTGGACGAGGCGGCGGGCGATCCCCAGGCCATCGACCGGGTCCTCGACAGCTACGACGCCGAAACGGCGGAGCTGAGGCGTGAGGGACAGGAGCGTCTGGAACAGGAACTGCGGGCTCCGGACCGCCTGCGGGACCTCGACCGGCGTATCGACCGCTCGCTCGGCAAGCTGCCCGAAGAGGTACGGGAACAGGCGGCGCACGACGCCCGTTCGCTGGTGGAACGCCTGCGGAACCTGGTCGCCACCGGCGATGAGGCCGGTGGGTCCAAGGTGGACGACGGCGTGGCGCACAAGAGCGCGGATGTCCAGGACACGGATCTGACGGACACGTCTGACACGTCGAACACGTCGAACACGTCTGACACGTCAGGCCTGTCGGGCCCGTCGAACACCGGCCCGTCGGCCACCGTGCGCAATCCGGTCTCCCGGACGGCGGACGTCGACGAGGGCGCCGGTCACTCGGCGAAGACCCCGCGGCCGGCCGGCCCCGGACAGGACAGGCGTGTTCCCGTGCAGCCGGGCGAGCAACTGCTGGAGGTTCCGCGGCAGTTGGACGACGCGTCGGAGTCCGGGGGCAAGGACGGGGACAGCCTTCACTCGCGGGAGCGGGACGACCTGCCGTCGCCGAATGCCCGGCGTGTGCGCACACAGACCGAGGACGACACACAGTCCCTCGACGACACACAGTCCCTCACCGATACACAGTCCCTCGACGACACGCGGACCACGTCGGAATCCGAACCGGACAACGACGCCGACCTCAAGTCCGGCCGCGAGCCGGAGGACAACGCCGAGGACAACGCCGAAGCCAACGCCGAGGACAGCACCGACGACAAGGCCGGCCTCACGTCCGACGACGACGCCGACTCCGTGGCCTTCGTCCCGAAGGACTCCGACATCCCGGTGAAGGAGAACGAGGAGCCGCCCGGCGGCCCCGGCGGTGGCGGCTCCGCACCCGCGGGCTCCTCGGGCGCGCACCAGCCCACGGCCCGTGACAAGGCCCTGAGCGCGCTCTCGGCCGACGAGTACGAGCAGCGGATGTACCGGGTGCGCCGCGACCGTCCGGACCTGACGACCGAGGAGGCCCTCCGGGACGAGGTGTTCCGCCGGATCGGGGACCCGGGCGTGAAGGTGGTGAAGGCGCACTTCGCCGATCCGCAGCTGACCGAGGGCGTGGATCCGCTCCCGCAGGAGCGGTCGGGTGAGTTCATCACGTTCGACGACAACGCGATGCTGCCGAAGTCGCTCAAGGGCCACGGGCACGGACGGATCACCGTCAGAGGTGTCGACGCGCTGGCCGAATCCATCGCGGCGGGAGGGCGTCTGCGTCCCGACGGGCTCGACGAGCTGAAGCGCGTGCTCATCCAGAGTCCGCATACGCTGCTCAGCCCCCGGACCTTCATCCTGCCGACCGTGGACGGCGGACTCCGGGAGATCTCCCTCTCGATGGAGAGCTACGGAAACTGGCGCCGTCACGCCGAGCCCTCACCGTTGGCTGTCGTGGACGACGTGATCGAGCCCGTACCGCACAAGGAGGACGGGAAGGGGAACGAGGGCGGTTCGAGCACCTCGAAGACCGACGCCTCCAAGACTGACGCCTCCAAGACCGACGCCTCCAAGACCGACGCGTCGACGAAGGACACGTCCAAGACCGCCGAGGCCGAGGCCAAGACCACCGACGCCCCCGTCAAGGTCGAGACCGAACTCCGTACCCGCCCCGGCGCGACGGAGACCAAGTCCCTCGGCACCTCGCGTGCCTTCGGAGTGGCGGTCCCGCTGGGGCCCTCCGCGGGCACCTTCGGCGCGTTCGGGTCGGTGTCCCTCAGCGCACGGCGGATGGAGGCCGGCTACACGTACACCCACGAGAGCCGCGCCCAGAGCAGTGTGACCGCGGTCGGCAAGGACGGCAGCCATCTGCATGTGAGCGACCTGCACATCGTCGTCGAGTCCTCACGCGTCTGGGACAGGAAGGGCCGTGAGCTGTCCCCGGACCAGCAGGGGCCCGGCACTCCCGTCCAGCAGCACTACCGCATCCAGGACGGAGTCACCTGGCGGGTCCCGGACAGCGTCACCGACCCGGCGATCCCGGACCGGCTGCCCACGGCCTTCGTGTTCGCGCCGGGCGCCCGGCCGCACCTGCTCGCCCCGCTGAGCGTCACCACGGAGACCCGTCTGCTGGACTGGGCCCTCGCGAACTACCCCGAGGCGACCCCCGGCAGCTTCCTGCGCCACCAACTGGCCGATCTGTTCGGCGAGGAGAGCCTGCGCACCATGATCGCGCAGAGCTCCGGCGAGACGGTGGTCAGCGCCCCGCTCTTCGCCGGTCTCGGCAACCGGTCACTGGGCTCCGTCGAGCTCCGGCTGGTCCCGGTCGATGCCACACTGCTCCGGGCGTCCGACAAGACCGAGATCAAGAAGGCCGACGCGCAGCGCTCCACCGCCACCACGGAGAAGAAGAACACGCAGGGCGCCGGGGCGGGGATCTCCGCCGGTCCCCAGTTCGCGCTGCTCCAGCCCGCCGGCACCCTGAGCCTCCAGATCGGGGGATCGGCGGCGCTGACCACCCAGCGTGCGGAGAGCAGCTACAGCGGCAACACGGCCGAGTCCGTACGGACGCTCAACAGCCGGGGCCACTCGGGGCTCTACGACGTCCGCTTCCGGATCGAGGTGCGCAAGCAGGGCGGCGGCTGGGAGTCGCCCGAACCGCCCGGGGCGACCGTCCGGGCCGACCGGAACGGCCCGCACGATGACGGCGTTTTCCTCAACGCCACCGTGCAGTTGCCACGGGCCGACGCACGCCGGCTGGCCGGCTGGGACGACGGCACCACGCCCCTCCAGGGTGCCGAGGCGCCCCCCGCCCCCGCATATCTGTCGCAGTCGAACCCGGCGACATTCGGCCTGCACGCGGTCGTGGACCTCGCGGCGACCCGTACCCGGGGAACGGTCCCGCCCCACGTCTCCCTGACGGACGAACTGGCCGACCGCATCCAGACAGGGCTGCACCACGCCTACCCCGACCTGGTGCTCCCGCCCCGCCGTGACCCCGGGGCAGCCGGCGACCGGGACAGCGCCAACGACCGGAAGTACAACAACGCGGTCCGCAACACCCACCTGCTGCGGCAGGCCCTCGCCCGTACGGTGCTCGAAGGCTCCCTGGACCGTCTGACGAGCACCGGACTGCGGATCCAGCTGGAGCAGCTCGACTCCCTGCACAAGCGGTACGTCGTCCTCACCGTGCGCGCGGAGGCGACGAACCGCCGGTTCGCGGGTACCCACCACGATCTGGGTCTGGCGAACAACGTCCTGTCGACCCGTCGCGCGGACAGCGCGACCACCCGCACCCACGGCTGGTCGGTCGGCATCGACGTGGGACTCACCGGGATCGAGCGCTACGGCGCCACCGGGAGCATCGGCTACCGGTACGGCAGGCAGACCGCCTACGGCATGACCTACGGCCCGACGCTGACCCCGGACGGCGGCATCACCAGTTCCGGGTCGCAGCACCTGTGGTCGTACGACCTGGCCTTCACCGCCGAAGCCACCAGCTTCACCCGGCCGCGCCAGATCGCCCGGACGATGACCGGCGAACTGCTCAGCACCCGGTGGTTCGTGAAGCAGGCGGCCGGGAGCGTCGATGTGCTGGCCACCGGGCACGGTGACGGACAGACCGCCCCGGCCCCCGTCACCGGCCGTGTCACCCTCGCCGTACCCGCCTCGCTGTCCGTCCCCGCCACCCTGCCCCTCATCCGGCCGGAGACGGTTGCCGTCCCCGAGCCCGTACCGATGGACCCGGCCCTGGCCGGACTGCTCTCCTCCGGAAAGCCCGTCTCCACGGACCACTGGACGCCCCACGCCCTCTTCGACGGCCTGCACTCCGTGCAGAGCGTCACCGCGCCCGAACTCGTGGTGCGCCATCTCAAGGAACTGCTCGCCTCCGTCTCCGGCAACTCCTGGGTCTACGGGGCCGACGGGACCCCTGCCTCCAGCGCTCTGGCCGAGGCGTTCACCCCCGGTCGCAACGAAGCGGACTTCAGCGACGCGGCGCAGACGGGCAAGCATGTCAGCGACCTGTTCGGGCGGACGGCCGTCACCGACATCACCGCGTCGGTCAGCGCCTGGCCCCAGGTGCGCGGCACGCGCGTCCTGGCCGTCGTCGACTCCAGCGACCTCGCCCTCTCCCACATCGGCTCGGGCACCAACGGGGCGGGACACTCGCTCGCCCATGTCCGCAGCCACACCGTCTCGGCCCTGCTGGCCTTCCGGGCCAAGCACACCGACGCGTTCCAGACCTCCGGCACGTACGGCCTCACCGCGTCGCCGTACCAGCGCACCAGCACCGCGACCACGGCCGAGACCTTCTCGGCGAACCCGGCCCACACCGTGCAGTACACCGGGCCGATGGTCCTGGTCAGCGCCGATGTGGCCTGGCACCTCGCGGCCCGCTCCCAGCCGTCCGGCCTGCTCCAGGCGCCCATGGAACTGATGCGCGGACGGCCGCCCCAGGGCCGGATCGTGGAGATCCCCGACGGCCTGCTCGTGTGGATGCCGCTCGCCGAGGCGAGGAAGGCCGGTCTCTTCGACGACGGTCTCACCGCTCCGCCGCCCCAGCCGCTCTTCACCGCCGTCGAGGCGGCCGCTCATGCCACGCTCACGGTCGGGCGCGTCGACATGTCCGGCGCGATCGGCGCGTTCATGAACCACCTGCTGGACACCCTGCCCCAGCACAAGAGCTGGCTCGGGCCCAAGAGCCTGCTGGCCGACCAGCTCGGCGGCCTGGCACGGCAGATGACCACCCTGTCACCGTCCGGCATCCGGGCTCTCCAGACGGGCATGGAGAACGGCGGCACCTCCCTGCGGCTGGCCCGGAACAAGATCGGGCCGGCCAAGGACGCCAGCCTCACGGTGACCCTGCGGCGGTCCGGCTTCACCCCCGGCGCCCTGCGCCACGACGTGAAGCCCACGATCACCCGCCCCACATCCACGGCGGAGACCGTCACGGAGAAGCTGGCGCGTGGGTACGAGGCCGGCTACCGGATCGGCGAGGTGCCCACCATCTGGGACCGCCCGGGTCTCCGCAGCGGTGGTTTCACCCTCGACGACCGGGTCGGATCCACCCGCTCGTCCTCCCTGGCCCACGCGGTATCCGACGCCGTCAGCGCGCAAGTGGCCTTCGAGGGACCGGTGGTGACCGGTCGGACGGCGTTCAGCGTCACCTTCACCCTGGAGCTGCCCGACGGGACGGTGGTGCTCCGGACGTACTCCGTCGGCGAAGCCGAGGTGGTGCTGCCGCTGAGCCTCGCCCGACCGCGGAGGACGGAACAGCAGGAGAGCAAGCAGCAGACCACTGACGACCAGCGGACGAACGAATCCCGGAAGACGGAACCGCAGAAGACGGAGCCGAAGAAGACCGTGACGTCGGCGGCCCACCCGCCCCTGGAGGCCACCCGTCCGACGCTGCTCCCCCCGGACCGGCAGGGGACCATGGCGCTACGGGAGCGCGGCACGGCGGGCAGGAAGCTGTTCGCCACCGGCCCGGAGAGCGTCGTCGTCACCACCGTCGGCGGCATCCCCGTGCTGCGGGACGCCGCGGCGTACGCCGTCGACCTCGCCGTCAAGGGACGTGGCAGCACGACCGACGCCCCGACGCCGATGCCCGTGGACACCAATGGCCGCTATGTGCGCAGGACCGTACTGACGCGGCCCGGCACCGCCGCGGGTGAAGCCCTCAAGGGGGGCGTCAGCACCGATGTGCTGAGCGCCTACCTCCCGCAGATGATCCGCGACAGCCTGACCGTCACGCTGCACGACACCACGTCGACGATCGGCGGTACGGACGCGACGCTGAAGATCTCCGCCGATGTCGACCTGTCGCGGGCCCGGCTGCTGGCCGTGGACCCGGGCGCGGGACTCGGCGGCAGCCGGCGGACCATGGACAACGACACCTACACGGGCGACACCACCGAAGCGCACATGCCGGCGATGACCGCGGGGCCGGCCTTCCAGACACAGCCCCTGGTACAGGCCACGGCCACCGTGCCGGGCTGGACGGACTCCGACGCGGCGGGCGGTGCCGCCGACCGCCGGACCTCCGCGCTGACCACGCTCAAGCCGTTCGCCGGCGGCGCCGTGCTCATCCAGGCCCCCCTGCACGTACTCCAGACGGCGAAGGCGTCGCACCGCATCGCGGACCTGCCGGTCGTCCCGCCGGCGCTCAGGCCCGGAGGCCGGCCGCCGGTCACCGTCGAGCACACGGTGCAGGACGGGGTGACGATGTGGGTGTCGTTCGAGGTCGCCCGCGAACACGGACTGCTGCCGGCCGAGGTCGAGGCAGCCGCGGACACCGTCAAGGAGCAGACCAAGAAGTACACCGAGGCCGCCACGAAGGCGGAGCAGGCCGAGCGGCGCCTGCGCGCGCTCGACAGTGAGGTCTCCTCCCTCCGCACGGAGCTCCTGCGCCTCCTGGAGACACCGGCTCCCACCGGCACGGACGTGGACGCGGCGCGGGACAGGCTCGCCACGGCCCGCTCCCGGTACGCCGAGGCCCAGCAGGACCTGGCCAACCACCGCCGCGACCTCGCGACCGCCGAGCAGCACCTCGCCGGCGCCTCCGAGGCCGCCTGGCAGGCGGTCGACCACTACACGATCACCGGTACCCGCCCGGCCGGTCCGCCGCCGGTCCCCTGGAGCGAGCCGGCCGCCGCCGAGGCCACCGAACAGGCTCCGGCCACGGTCGCCGGATATCCGCCGCTCGCCGAGGCCCTCGAAGCACCGGCCCCCCTGGACAGTCAGGCCGGGCCGCCGCACTCCGTCACGCGGGAGGACGTCCTCGCCCGTACGGAGTACTGGCTCGACAACGCCGCGCCGCTCTCGGACAGCGACGCCGTACGCCGGGAGCGGACCAAGGCCGCGGGCTGGGCGCAGCGCCTGCGGACGGCGGACGCCGCCTACCGGTCGTCGCTGGAGGCCGTACTGGCCGCGCGGCCACTCATGGAGGCCGCCAAGCTCCAGGAGGCGCGGGCCAACAAGGCAACGCGACCGGCGGAGGCCGAGCGACGGCTCGCCGCGCTCGACGACGGGCTGAAGAACGCGCGGTCGGTCTACGACCGGGCGGTCGCACGACTGACGGCCGACTATCGGGAACTCGGCCTGGTGCAGGCGAACTTCGATGCGGTGACCGCGGCCACCCGCGAGGTCCTGGAGCCGCGGGCCGAGGGCGGCCCGCCCCGTGTCGTCACCCCCTGGCACCCCGCACCCGAACCCGAGGGCCATGTCCGCCCGGCCGACGCGAAGTCCGCGCCCGAGCCGTACACCGCCGAGGGCGAGGACACCCAGGGGCGGCCGCTCGGCCTGAAGTCGCCGGACGGCCGCGTCCTGCGACTCGTGGAGCCGCCCGCCACCGGACCCGCGCATCTCGACATCGGCACGAGCTTCCACCGGTCCCTGCTCGACGCGGTCGAGCGTGCCCATCCGGAGCTCCTCGCCGCACTGGGGCTCCACGCGACCGGCCGGGCCCTGTCCGCCGACGACGTCCAGCACTTGAGGGGACGCCTCGCCGACCGGCTGATGGCGGACCGCGGCGAACTCGCCGAGTTCCTCGCGATCGACCCCCAGGAACGGTTCACCGCACAGGAGCTGGCCGACGCGGGAATCGAGCTCAGTCCGGCGCAGGCCGCCGAGCACCTCGACTCGCGCGGACGCCTCCCGGACACCGTGGCCGCCGGGCTGACTCCCGAGCAGCGCCTGGAACTGGCCCGTACGACACTGCTGCGCTCCGGCGACGGGCAGATCGGCGACCGCAAGGACGCGGGCTGGAACCACTCCGCGGGAGACCTGGCGGCTCTGCTCGCGGCCCGTGTGCTCGGGGTACCGGTCACCGTGGTCCAGTCGGATCTGAGCCATCTGACGTTCACCCCTCCCGCGACGGACACGGGAGCACCCCCGCGGTCGGGCGTGGTGCTGCACCTCGCCGACGACAGGTACCGGCCCGCCGTGCCCACCGGGACGGACGGCCTGCTGCTCAACGCCGACTCGGAGATCGTGGAGATTCCGGAGCACGCGCAGACGGCCCCGGCCGAGAACACCGCGGTCCTTCCGCAGCCGTCCGCCGAAGGCCCGATCCACTATCTGGGCGCCGGAAGCGGCCCGCGTACGGCGGTGCCCAGGGAACTCAACTTCATCTGGCTGGGCGGCGAACTGACCGAGGCGGCCCGCACCAACATCCGGGCATGGGCGGCCAAGGCCGAAGAAGCACAGTGGAAGCTGAGCATCTGGACCGACGACGACGGCTGGAAGAACAACAAGGAGTTCCTGAAGGGCCTGGTGGAGTCGGGCACCGTCCATCGGGGGCAGGTCAGCGAACTGTTCTCCGGCAACAGGAGCACGGACGGGAAGAGTCTGCCGTCCAAGGTGTCCAATCTGTACAAGGCCGCGCGCAAGGTGAGCAGCTTCGCGATGGCCTCCGATGTCGCCAGGTACGCCCTGCTCCACAAGCACGGCGGGGTGTACCTCGATGTGGACCTGGCGCCGGGGGCCGTGGTGCTGAGCCCCGGTGGTGTGATGCTGGCCAAGGGCGATGACACCCTGCCGATGTTCGGGCCCCTGCTCCAGGACTTCGGCAGCGTCCGGAGAGTGCTCGGACTCGAAGCGGACGCCCCGGTCGGGGAACGTATCCAGGAAGCCGCCGAACTCGCCTACGGTCAGGGGGACTTCGGTAATCAGTTCATCGTCGCTCACCCCCGCAGCCGTTTCCTGAGGCAGGTTCTGGAGAATCTGCCGGACATCAACAACAAGGACGCCTACGTCAGGGGTGTCCTTGAGGCGGCCATGAAGTCGAAGAACGTGGCCAGCAGTACGGGACCGGGGTTCCTCTCACGGCAGTTCGACGTGCACGTCAAGGACCTCGGGCTCGTGCCGGCCACGAGTTTCTCGTTCAGGGCGCCGCCCACCCGGTTCCGCGTCGACATGTCCGACTGGGAGGACTGGGCGGGGCTGGGCTGGGTGACCGCCGAGAGCGAGAACCAGGAAACCCCTCCGACGACGACGTCCGCGCCGTCCCGGCAGGGGACCCTGATCAAGCGCATCGGCGACACCGTCAGGAGGATGAAGGGCTCGACGCCGTGGGGCACGGGCAGGTCCGACGCGCAATCGGCACAGCTGTCGAACGACGGGACGTTGCTGACGGGCATCGACCCGGTAGCGGAGCGGCTCGACCCGGTCGGCGGGACGCCGAAGGACGAACTCGTCGGCAGGGACGGCCGGAAGGTCTCCTTCGAGCAGGCGCGGCAGAGCCTTCGCACGATCCGCGACGCCACGGGCGAGGTCATCGGATACGCCTCCCACAGTGACCGGGACTGGGCTCCGCGCAAGGACTTCTACGCGAACTACCGCGCGGACGAGAAGTCCTTCAAGGCCTACCGGGCGGTGGACGGCGGAAAATACGTCCCCGTGGCCGAGGACCAGGCGTCGCCCAACACGGTGCCCTGGCACCCCGGTACGAGCGCAGCGGCCGGGCAGCGGACTCCCAAGCCGGTGTTCTTCGACGCGCACGGCTCCCGGGACGGCGTCAAGCTCCACATCGACGGCGGTCTGCCGCTGGAGGTCGACGGCGCCCAGTTCGCACGGTTCATGGAGTCCCTGAGGGATCCCGACCAGCCTCCGGCCCCGGTGGTGCTGGTCGCCTGCGACACCGCGAGCGTCCGCCCCGCGGACGGGGGAAGCGTCGTGAGGGACGCGGCACGCGCGGTGCCAGGACGCCTCTGGTACGCCCCCGATGTCGCGGTCGGCCATGTGGGGCCGCCGGCCGGAACCGCCGCGGGCGGAGCGACCGGAGTGCTGGCCCTGCTCCAGGACCGGGCGACGGGGCGCCGGGGCCAGTGGGTGACCGCGAGCGAGCCCACCGAACTGGAAACCCTCCTCGCGAGCGGGGGCGGAAAGGCCGCGAGGACCGAGGAGACCGAGAGGGCCACCGAGGACGCGACGGAACTCCTGGAGGAGGGGCCGGCCCCGCGGCAGGGCGTGGACGAGCTGATGCTGAACAACCCGCCCGGGGGCAATCAGCCCGGCCTTCTGCGGGCGGGCGGCGGCCTGGGCGAGTCCACTCCCATCCCCAGGACGCTGCACTTCGTCTGGCTGGGCGGCGATCTGAAGCCCGCCGCCCAGGCGAACCTGCGGAGCTGGGCGGTCAAGGCCCAGGAGTCCGGGTGGCAGATGAAGATCTGGACCGATCAGGCGGGCGGCGACGTCAACAAGACGTTCCTGGGCACCCTGGAGCGGCAGTTCTCGACCGTGATCGAGTCCGCCCCGTCGGTGTTCGACAAGAAGTGGCCCGCGCCGCTCCGCGCGGGCACGCTGTCCAAGGCCCACGTCCTCTACAAGGTGGCGCAGGAGCGCCGGAGCTTCGCGATGGCCTCGGACGCCGTCCGGTACGCCGTCCTCTTCAAGCAGGGGGGCGTGTACCTGGACGTGGACCTGGGGCCCGGCGGAGTCGATCTGCCGATCGACGGCGTGCGGATGCCCAACGGGGACGCGCTGCCCATGCTCGGGCCCGGTCTGCGGGACGAGACCAGTGTGCGCGGGCGCCCCGGCGTTACCGGGACGGGGGAGGCGGGACAGGCCGTGAGCGCGGAGGACATCCGGGCGGCGGCCGTGGACTGTTATGCCAAGGGCGAGTTCGGCAATCAGTTCATCGCCGCCCACCCCAGGAACCCCTTCGTGAAACACCTGCTGAAGAACCTTCTGGACTGGGAAAACCTGTCGTCGCTGGAACAGGAGGCGAAGGACGGGGACATCCGGGACAAGAAGGTGGCCGGCATCACGGGGCCGGGGTTCATCGACGTGATGATGAACGACTACAACAGGGAGTGGGTGCGCGCGAATTCAGATCAGCCGAAGACCGATCTGAGGGGAACGCGCAGGTTCGTTCCGGCGGACGCGACCCGGGACCTCTGGCTCGACATGACCTGGGTGACCCCGGAAAGCGCCAACCAGGAGACCGCGTCCCTGGCCGGATCGGAGGAGCCCGCACCCGCTCCGATCGAGCGCCACCCCACCCTGAAGGAGAAGCTGAGGAAGTTCACCGGCACGCTCAGGGGAAGTTCCACCGGCGGAGGCGGCTCCTTCTCCGGGACGAAGGACCTGTTCGCCAACAGCCGGGCAGCGGACCTGTCCGGCGACGCCTCCACCACGCCGCCGCCGTCGTTCTCCCTGCTGTCGGACGAACCGCTGCTCACCTCGATGCCCGACAACCGGACGCCCGACGCCGTGCTCACCGGGACGGACGGCCGCCGGGTCACCTACGGTCAGGTCTACGAAGCCCTCCAGGTGGTCCGCGGCGCCGACGGCAGGACGCTGGGCTACGCGTCGCACAGCCCCCAGGACTGGGCGCCCCGCAAGGACTTCTACGCCACCTACCGCTCGGACGAGAACCTGTTCGCGCACTACCGGAGCAAGGACGACGGGTCCTACGTCCCCGACACCGGCGAGGCCTCCGCGGCCGGCGAGGTCCCCTGGCAGGCGGGTGCCGCCGCGCACGGGACGAAGGAGCCGGTCCAGCCGCTGTTCTTCGACGCGCACGGTACCGAGAACGGCATCGAGCTCCAGGTGGCGGGCGAATCGCCGCTGGTCGTCGACGGCGCCCGGTTCGCACGTTTCATGGAGACGCTCAGGGACCCGGCGCAGCCCCCGGCCCCGGTCGTCCTGGTCGCGTGCGAGACGGCGAAGATCCGGAGCGGCGACGGCGGCAGCGTGGCGAAGGACGCGGCGGACGCCATACCCGGACGCCTCTGGTACGCACCCGACACCGAGGTCGGCCATGTCCGACCGGCGAACGGCTCCGACCGTGCCACCGGCGTGCTGGGCCTGCTCGCGGACCCCGTCACCCGGCGCCGCGGCGAGTGGATCGTGGCGGGGGAGCCACACGGCTCCGTCGCCGCCTCCGTGCCCGTGCCGCGGGCGGAACCGGTGCCGCCCCCCACCACGTTCTCGGACATGATCTTCATGGCCCTCAACTCCACCTCGCAGCACAGTGCCGAGCAGACGATGGCGCAGGACCTGGCGCACAGCGGTCCGGAGGGCGAGCAGACGGAACCCGTGCCACCGGTGCCGGTCCACGAGGAGCCCGCCGCGCCGGCGCTCACCCAGCCACTGAACATCACCTACACGGGGGACGGCGCGCCGGAGGCCCTGGGGGCCGATGAGCACGCCGCGGACGGGGTGCGCAGGTACGTCTTCACGTCGCTGGGCCGGGGGGACCACGACGCGGTGGCGCTGCTGCTGGACCGTTTGGCGGCATCGGACCCACCGCCGGCCTATCTGGAGAATCTGCGCGTTCAGGTCGAGGCGCTCTCGGTGGGTGCCGTGGCGGCTCCCCCCATTCCGAAGGAGCTCCATTTCGTCTGGCTCGGCGGCGACCTCCCCCCGGCCGCGCTCAGCAATCTCTTCGCATGGGCCGAGAAGGCCCGTAACGCCGGTTGGAGAACCAACCTGTGGACGGACGGCAACACGAGACTGAGCACGGCGACCCAGTGGAAGATCCGGACCACGAAGGGACTGACGCGGATGCGGATCGAGACCGTCATCGACCCGCGCCTGGCGGATTCCTTCAAGACGGCCAGCGCGGGCGGCGCGTACCCGTTCGCCTCCGACCTCGCCCGCTACAGCATCCTCCGGGCGAGCGGCGGGGTGTACGCCGACGTGGACCTGGGCCCCGGTGACGTCGACCTCGCCCCCGCGGCGAACACTCCGCGGCTCCGGGGCAATGACCTGCCCGTGTTCGGCCCGCTCATCCGTGACGTGGCCAGCCTCAGGGAAACCCTGACGGTCAAGGCACAGCTGGCGGGCATGGGCGAGGTGACGCTGACCGGTCCGCCGACCAGGGAGCAGGTACGCGAGGCGGCGGAGTACCAGCTCCACACCGCTTCCTACGGCAACCACTTCATCGCCGTGCCGCAGGACTCGGTGTTCATCGACCGGCTGATCGACAAGGTCGCCCAGAACATCGAGGAACGTGGAGTCGACACCGTGGACGACATGAAGTCCGGGGGTCCGGTGGCCTCGGGGCCGTTCCCGCTCATCCAGCTGATGTTTCGCCATCTGAACGCGGAGTTCGGCGTGAGCAACCTCCAACCGGGCGAGTTCGGCTGGTTCCAGCGCCAGGGAAGCCATTTCCACGACGCCATGGAGTGGCTGACGGCGGAGAGCGAGAACCAGGCCTACGAGCAGTGACGGCTCGTCATGTCTAATGATGCGGGCGGGAATTGAGCTCGCCGCAGAACGACCGAGAGGATGAGAAGAGTCGATGGCAGGGAAAGAGGGCTCACCCGTGAAGCCAGTGCGATCCACCGGGGAGAGCGAGCCCGCGCGCAACCGGCGTGAGGCCGTGGGCACATCGGCTCCCGGCGGTGAGACGCCCGGAGCCCCGGGGAGCATAGGCGCCCCGTCCACGCCGTCGTCCCGCACGGTGACGGAAGGCGGCGGTACGCCGGCCCCCGGCGGCAAGGACGGCGGCGCACGGACGCCGACCTCGTCGAAGCCCGGTCCGCAGGAGACCGAGGAGCCCGCAGCGCGGACCCCGGCGGTGGTGCACGCGGCCGGGGTCTCCATCGGCAGGACCACGTCCGGGCCCGAGGGGCAACCGGACGGTGAGGCCTCGGCGGTCGCCCAGGAGGAGGCGCCGACGGCCGGGAAGTCCGCCGCGGTGGCCGTCTCCACCGCTGCTGCCGGCACCGCCATCGCTGTCTCGGCGGGTGCCGAGGAGAGCGCGACCGGGAAGACGGTCGAGGCGAACACATCCTCGTCCACCGCGGAACCGGCCCCTGCGAGCGCGACCTCCGCACCCGAGGCGACGACTCCTGCGGCGACGGCTTCCGAAGCGACGGCCTCCGAAGCGACGGCCTCCGAAGCGACGGCCTCCGAAGGGACGGCTTCCGAGGGGACGGCAGCTGCCGCCGGGCCGGCCGGCGCCACCGCCACGGCCACCGCCACGGCCGCGGCGTCCTCCAGCCCTCCGGGCGGTGCCGCGGCGGGCGAGGGCGGCGCCCCGGAGCGACCCGGCCGGGTGTCGCGCCCGATGGTGGTCGCGGCGGCCTTCGCCGGTGCGCTGCTGCTGGCGACCCCGTTCGTCGTGGCGAGCTCCCAGAAGGACGAGGCCAAGCCGGAGAGCCGCGAAGCGGCGGCGGCGTGGAAGGGGGACGGGCGGGCGGGCGGCTACGTACCGGACACCGACCCCGACAGTCCCGAGGGCAAGCGGGCCGCTGCCGCCGCCGACAAGCCGGGTGCCGGCCCGGCCCGGGGCGACAAGGGCCCCGTCGGTGACGTACGGGCGGACACGGGCGACGGGCGCAAGCCCGCGGACGGCTCCGCCGAGGCCGGGACCAAGGGCGCCAAGGGCACCAAGGGCGGGGCCGACAGCACGGCGAAGAGCGGTTCCGGCGCCAAGGCCCCGGCCGACACGGGCTCGGGCACCCCCACCAAGGCCCCCTCCTCCGGTTCGGTGCCCAAGTCGGCACCCGCCGTCGTCTACAGCGGCGTGTCCGGACCGGAGTGCCCCACGCAGCGCTTCCAGAAGTCCGGCTACTACAGCGACGGCAAGGAGGGCTGGGCCACCCACAGCGGTGGTTTCGGCGGCTACGGCTGTGCCGGGAAGTACCTCTCCATGCCCATGTCCGGCAGTTCCTCGAAGGACTCGGGCGGATCGGCGACCTGGCTGTTCGACCTGCCCGCCTCCGCCAGGAAGTGCAGCATCTCCGTCCACGTACCCGGGAGTTCCGACATCGCGCGGGTCGGCGGCGACCCGAGCTACTACACCGTGTACGACCGGTTCCTGCCCAGGACGAGCAACCTGGTCGGCTCCTACTACGTCCGCCAGCAGGACCGGCGCGGCACCTGGTACAACGTGCCGGGCACCTTCGCCGTGGACGCCCAGAAGCTCTCCGTGCAGTTGCACGACCGGGGCGAGGACAACGACTACGAGCACCACGCGATCTCCGCGCTCAAGGTGACCTGCACCGGCTGAGAACCCGCCCGCACACCGGCGCGGAAACCGCCGGACACGTCACACGGCCCGGTACTCCCGCACCCCGCACCACGTACGGGTGCGGGGGACCGGGCCCGGTCCGCGCGCCCGGTTCAGCTCCCGCCGCGCTCCACCGCGCTCCCGGCCGGTGCCGTGTCCGGCCCGGACGGCCCGGACGCCCCGGCGTCCGCCCCGGCGACGTTGCGGTCGCCCGCCCGCAGCACCCCGGCCCCCAGGATCAGTCCGAACGCCAGCACCGTCACCAGGCCGAACGACACGACGAGTGACGTGGCCTCGGCGAGCGAGCCGATCGCCGAGGGGGCGATGAGCCCCGAGGTGTACGTGATGGTGGCCACGCCCGCGATGGCCTGGCTCGGGTTCGGCCCGCTGCGCCCGGCCGCGGCGAAGGCCAGCGGCACCACGACCGCCACGCCGAGCCCCAGCAGCCCGAAACCGCACAGTGCCACCGCGGGGTCGGGCGACAGCACGACCAGCAGTCCTCCGGTGGTCGCCAGCGCACCGCCGACGCGCACCGTGCGCACCGCCCCGAACCGGTCGACGATCCGGTCCCCGGCGATCCGCGCCACCGCCATCGTCAGCGCGAACGCCGTGGTGGACGCGGCCGCGAGACCCGCCGAACTCCCCATGATGTCCCGGAGGTAGACCGCCGACCAGTCCAGGCTGGCGCCCTCGGCGAACACCGCGCAGAACCCGACCGCGCCGATGATCAGCGCGGACTTCGGCGGCAGGGTGAAGCGCGGCGGAGGCTCCTCGTCCGGCTCGCTGCGCAGATCCAGGACGCCCTGACAGGCGATCAGGCCCAGCACGGTGAGGGTGAGCGCGGCCATCGTGTGATGCAGCCGCGCGTCGGTCCCCAGATGGGCGGCGACCGTGCCCGCGGCCGAACCGATCAGCGCGCCCACGCTCCACATCCCGTGCAGGCCCGACATGATCGAACGGTCGAGACGGTTCTCCACCTCGACGCCCAGCGCGTTCATCGCCACGTCGGACATCCCCGCCGTCGCCCCGTAGACGAACAGCGCCGCGCAGAGCGTCAGCAGATTCGGGGCCAGCGCGGGGAGCACCAGGGCGAGCGTCCACAGCGCCAGCAGCCCGCGCAGGGCGGTCCTGGCACCGAACCGGTGGCTGATCCGGCCGGCCAGCGGCATGGCGAGCGAGGCGCCGATCGCCGGGAAGGCCAGGGCGAGCCCGAGCTGGCCGGCGCTGACCCCGGCATGGTCCTGGATCCAGGGCACCCGGGTGGCGAAGCTGCCGGTCACCGATCCGTGCACGGTGAAGACGGCGGCGACCGCGAATCTGGCCCGCCTGACCTGATCCGTGCCGAAAGCCGTACCTGTGGAATCCGTTGTCATACCGCCGTGCCCTCCCTTGGAGATTCTGGCCCGCCGGGTCTGCTCCGACGCCTCTGCCCGCGATCCGGGGCGTAAACTATCAGGAACCCTGCCTGATAAATAGAGCGTCTTCCCGCCGGATGCCCATGGAATGAGTACGACGTGATCTGGAAGGATCCCGGCATGCCCGCTTCACCGAGCACCGCCCGAGCCATCAACGACCGGCTCGCCCTGCGACTGCTCCAGCAGGACGGCCCGTTGACGGCGACCCAGCTGAAAACGCTGACCGGCCTGTCCCGCCCCACGGTCGCCGACCTGGTCGAGCGCTTGCGGGACTCCGGGCTGATCCAGGTCGTCGGAGAGAGCGGAGCCGCCCGCCGCGGCCCCAACGCGCGGCTGTACGGGATCGTCGCCGACCGCGCCCACCTCGCGGCCCTCGATGTGCGCACCGGGAGCGTCGCCGTGGTCGTCGCCGATCTGCTCGGGACCACACGCGCCGAGGCCACCATGCCCATCGGCAGCGACACCGGCACCGAACCCGCCGTCGAGCAGGCCGTCGCGCTCCTCGAACGCACCGCGCGCGAGGCCGGGGCGGCCCCCCTGCACAGCGTCGGCATCGGCGCCCCGGGGCTGATCGACCCGGTCACCGGCGAACTGCGCGACACCAGCGGTCTGCCCGCCTGGCACCGGGGCCTGGTCCGGGTGCTCCAGCAGCGGCTGCCCGCGACCGTCCTGGTGGAGAACGAGACCAATCTGGCCGCCGTCGCCGAGCACCGGGTCGGCGCGGCCCGTGACCGCGACACGTTCGTCCTGCTCTGGCTCGGCCACGGCATCGGCGCGGCCGTGATGCTGGACGGGAGGCTGCGCCGCGGGGCCTCGGGCGGTGCGGGGGAGATCGGCTTCCTTCCGGTGCCCGGCACACCGGGGATTCCCTCGGCCGTCAGCTGCGAGGGCGGCTTCCACTCCCTGGTGGGCTCGGCGGCCATCTGCGAACTGGCCGCCGGCCACGGTATCGGGGTGCCCGCGTACGCGGCCGGGGGGGACGCGGAACCCACCGCCGCGGCCGTTGTCCGGTCCGCCCTCGGGCGGGGAGCGGAGGGCGGACCGTTCCTGGACGCCCTCGCCGGGCGGCTGGCGCTCGGATGCGCCTCCGTGGCCGCGGTGCTCGACCCGGGCTGCGTCGTGCTCGCGGGCGAGGTCGGCCACGCGGGCGGGGCCGGTCTCGCCCACCGGGTCGAGGAGCGGCTGGCCGGGATGTCACCCCTGCGCACCGAGGTGCGCGCCGGCTCGCTCGGCGGCGCCGCCGTGCTGCGCGGCGCGCTGCTCACGGCGCGCGAGGCGGCCCAGGACGCGCTGTTCGCCCCGGGCGGCTGAGCCCCGGACGGCCGTGGGGGCCGCTCACACCGGGCGGCGGTACCTCCTGCTGAGGAACTCCTCGAACGTCGTCGTCCCCACGGCCCGCCCGGGTGTCAGATGGCCACCGCTCCGGAAACCCGCGTACGCCCTGCCCGCCAGCCGTACCGGCACCACGCGCCGCTTGCGGCCGGTGGCCCGGAGGTAGGCGGCGGCCAGCCCGGTCAGCTCCCGGACCTCGGGGCCGCCCATGTCGGGCACCCGTCCGGCCGGGCCGCCGAGCGCCAGCGCGGCCAGCCGCCGGGCGACCTCATCGCTGTCCACCGGCTGGACCGAGACCCCGGCGGGCACCGGCAGCACGGGCAGCCGGGCGGCAGGGGAGAGCACCCGCAGCACGAGGTCGTGGAACTGGGTGGTCCGCAGGACCGTCCAGCCGAGCCCCGAATCCTCGATCATCCGCTCGACCCGGTGCTTGACGGTGTAGTAGCCGAGCGGCACCCGGTCCACACCGACGATCGAGATATAGACCAGATGGGGCACCCCGGCCCGCTTGGAGGCCGTGAGGAGATGCCCGGCCGCCCTGTCGTCACCGCCGCCGGGAGCCGTCGCGCAGTGCACGACCGCGTCCACCCCCTCCACCGCGGCGTCCAGCCCCTTGCCGTCGCGCAGATCGACGGCGTACGAGGGGGAGCGGCGGCTCAGGACGCGTACGTCCGCCCCGGAGTCGCGCAGCCGAGAGGCGACCTGCCGGCCGAGTGTTCCGGTACCGCCGGTGACCAGAATCGTCGTCATGGACGCCAGCGTGCCAGAGCGGCGGGAGACCGGGCGGTTCATCGGCCGGACCGGGTGCGCCCACTTCTTCGAGGTTGCCCTGTGAGCCAGCGCACAGACATCACCCGCATGGCCGAGGGTGGTCCGTGGCAGACTGTTTGCGTACCAGTAGCAGCGCACTCCGGGGTCGGTGCAATTCCGAACCGGCGGTTATAGTCCGCGACCCGTCCGCAGCCAGCGGCCGGTTGACCAGGTGAGATTCCTGGACCGACGGTGAAAGTCCGGATGGGAGGCAGTGCGCGGCGGGTCGTCACAGGTACGCCGCCGTAGGCGGACGCGTGTTCCGGATCATCGGGACAGCCGCGTCCGTGCCCTCGGTTTCCGGCGTTCTCGTGGTGTTCCGCTTCATCTGTCGTCATCGACAGGCCCCGGAGTCCGTGCCCGAAGAGGCAGGAGGACCCGGTGGCCACCGCAGCCGACATCACCGCCATGCGCCGAGCGATCGTGCTCGCAGCCCGCGGACTCGGCTCCACCAGCCCCAATCCGGTCGTCGGATGCGTGATCGCCGACGCCGCCGGAGAGATTGCCGGAGAAGGCTTCCACCAGCGCGCCGGAGGGCCGCACGCCGAGATACACGCGCTGCGCGCGGCCGGCGGACGGGCCCGGGGCGGTACCGCCTACGTCACCCTCGAACCCTGTAACCACACCGGACGCACCGGCCCCTGCGCGCAGGCGCTCCTGGACGCCGGGATCAGCCGCGTCGTGTACGCGGTCGGCGACCCGAACCTGCGGGCCACCGGCGGCGCGGACACCCTGCGCCGGGCCGGGGTCCGGGTGACGGGCGGCCTCCTGGCCGACGAGGCGGCGGCGGGCAACACGGCCTGGCTCACCTCGGTGCGGCTCGGCCGCCCGTACGTCCTGTGGAAGTACGCGGCCTCCCTCGACGGCCGGATCGCCGCCGCCGACACCACCAGCCGCTGGATCACCTCGCCCGAGGCCCGCGCCGACGTCCACCGGCTGCGTGCCGAGGCCGACGCCGTGGTCGTCGGGTCCGGCACCGCACGTATTGACGACCCCCAGCTGGCGGCGCGCGGCATCGAGGGCGCCACCCAGCCGCTGCGGGTGGTCGTCGACACCGGGGCCACCGCCGTCGGGCCCGGCGCCCGCGTCCTGGACGGCACGGCGCCCACCCTGATCGCGGTCGCGGACGACGTCCCCGCCGCGCACCTGCCCGCGGCGGCCGTCCTGCGGCTGCCCCGGGCCACCGCCGGGCCCGGCCTCGATCTGACGGCCCTGCTCGACGCCCTGCACTCACGCGGCGTCCGGTCCGTACTCCTCGAAGGCGGGCCGACGCTGGCCGGTGCCTTCGTCGCCGCGGGAACGGTCGACAAGGTCGTCGGCTATCTCGCACCCGTCCTGCTCGGCGCGGGCCCGTCCGCCCTCGCCGACGCCGGAATCTCCACCATCTCCCAGGCGTTGCGCCTCGAAGTGACCGAGACCGTCCGTATCGGCCCCGATCTGCGCGTCACCGCCGTCCCTGTCACCGCTCGGAAGGGAAACTGAGTGTTCACCGGAATTGTCGAAGAACTGGGTGAGGTCACCGCCGTCGAGAAGCTCGACGACGCCTCCCGATTCCGCCTGCGGGGCCCCGTCGTCACCGAAGGCGCCAAGCACGGTGACTCCATCGCCGTCAACGGCGTCTGCCTCACCGTGGTGGACCTCGGCGACCACGAGTTCACGGCCGACGTGATGGCGGAGACGCTCGACCGCTCCAGCCTCGGCGCCCTCACGACCGGCTCCCGGGTCAACCTGGAGCGCCCCATGGCGCTCGGCGGCAGGCTCGGCGGACACATCGTCCAGGGCCATGTCGACGGCACCGGCCGCATCGTCGAGCGCACGGTCTCCGAGAACTGGGAGATCGTGAAGATCTCCCTGCCCGCGGAGCTGACCCGCTACGTGGTGGAGAAGGGGTCCATCACCGTCGACGGTGTGAGCCTGACCGTCGTCGACGCGGAGACCGACCACTTCACCATCAGCCTCATCCCCACCACCCTCGCCCTGACCACGCTCGGCATCAAGCAGCCGGGCGACCCGGTCAACCTGGAGGTGGACGTGATCGCGAAGTACGTCGAGCGGCTGCTCGGCGCCGACGCGGTCCCGGGCGCAGCCCCCGGCGCGGTCCGGGGCGAGGTGCCGGAACCCGGGGAGCCGGTGACATGAGCGCGCTCACCTGGCTGAACTCGGAGGCGTTCACCGTCCTCGGGCAGCACATCATCTGGTCGGACATGATCGGCAACACGATCGGGGTGGCGGCGCTCACCCTCGGCTGGCTGCGCTCCATCTGGACCTGGCCCGCCCAGCTCCTCTCCGGCGTCGTCCTGGTCGCGGCCAATGTCTCCGTGCACCAGGCGGGCAGCGTCGGCAAGCAGCTGGTGGTCATCGCCGTCGCCGTCTGGGGCTGGCAGCAGTGGACCCGCGGCAGGCGGCAGGCCCAGGACGGCAGCATCGCCGTACGGTTCGCCACCTGGCGCGAGCGCGGCTGCCTGATCGGCGGCGCGGCCCTCGGCACCCTGGCCGTCGGCGGCCTCTTCACCGCGTTCCCCTCACTGTCCTGGAGCCCGTGGGCGGACGCCTACATCTTCGCGGGCACGCTCGTGGCGATGCTCGCCCAGGCACGCGGCATGGTCGAGTTCTGGTTCGCCTGGCTCCTGGTCGACCTGGTCGGCGTACCGCTCAATTTCCACAGCGGACTCGCCTTCTCCGGTCTCATCTACGTCGTATACGGCGCCCTCGTCCTGTGGGGCATGCGCGACTGGTGGCTGCGTACGCGGACACCCGCTCTGGAAGGAGCCACGGCATGACTGCCCAGCCCACCTGGTTGCACCGGGACCACGCCCGTCTCGCCCCGGACCTCGCCCTGGACCCCGTCGAGCAGGCCATCGGCGACATCGCCGCGGGCCGGCCCGTCGTCGTCGTGGACGACGAGGACCGCGAGAACGAGGGCGACCTCGTCATCGCCGCCGAGAAGGCGACCCCCGAGATCGTCGCGTTCATGATGAGCGAGTGCCGCGGCCTGATCTGCGCGCCGATGGAGAGCGCCGAGCTGGAACGGCTCGAACTGCCGCAGATGGTCGACCACAACACCGAGTCCATGAAGACCGCCTTCACCGTCTCCGTCGACGCCTCGGCCGCCCACGGCGTGAGCACCGGCATCTCCGCCGCGGACCGCGCCACCACGCTGCGGATGCTGGCGGGCGGCGTGGCCGGCCCCGGGGACTTCGTCCGCCCCGGCCATGTCTTCCCGCTGCGGGCCCGATCCGGCGGCGTCCTCGTCCGCAACGGCCACACCGAGGCCGCCGTCGACCTCGCCCGGCTCGCCGGGCTGCGGCCCGCCGGGGCGATCGTGGAGATCGCGGGAGAGGACGGCGTGATGCTGCGGCTGCCCGAACTCGTCCCCTTCGCCCGCAAGCACGGTCTGACGATCATCTCCATCGAGGACCTGATCGCCTACCGCCGCAGCGCCGAGCCCGCCGTCCGCCGCGAGGCCGAGGTCAGGCTGCCGACCGCCTTCGGCGAGTTCACCGCGTACGGCTACCGCTCCACCGTCGACGGTGTCGAGCACGTGGCGCTCGTCCACGGCGACATCGGCGACGGTGAGGACGTCCTCGTACGGATCCACTCGGAGTGCCTGACCGGCGACATCTTCGCCTCCCAGCGCTGCGACTGCGGGCCCCAGCTGCACGCCGCCATGCGACGCATCACCGAGCGGGGCCGCGGCGTCGTCGTCTATCTGCGCGGCCATGAGGGCCGCGGCATCGGACTGCTCTCCAAGCTGCGCGCGTACGAACTCCAGGAGCGCGGGTCCGACACCCTCGACGCCAATCTGGAGCTCGGCCTGCCCGCCGACGCCCGCGACTACGCGGCGGGCGCCCGGATCCTCGCGGACCTCGGCGTCGCCAGTCTCCGGCTGATGACCAACAACCCCGACAAGACCGCCGCGGTCGTCCGGCACGGACTCGCCGTCACCGGCCGCGAACCCATGCCCGTACAGGCCGGCGAGCACAATCTGCGGTACCTGCGCACCAAGCGCGACCGCATGGGCCACGACCTGCCGTGGCTCGACGGCGCCACCGCGCCGGCGTGCGGCAACCAGTAGCCGGAACCACCCCACCACCCCTCCCGTGACCCACGGAACGAGCAGTAGGAGAGACATGAGCGGCAAGGGCGCACCCGAACTGTCCGTACGCAACTGCGGTGACCTGCGGGTCGCCGTGGTCGCCGCGCAGTGGCACGAGAAGATCATGGACGGACTCGTCGACGGCGCCCTGCGCGCGCTGCGCGAACTCGGCATCGACGAGCCGACCCTGCTGCGGGTCCCCGGCAGCTTCGAACTCCCCGTCGTCGCCAAGGTCCTCGCGGGCCGGGGGTACGACGCGATCGTCGCCCTCGGCGTCATCATCCGCGGCGGAACTCCCCACTTCGAGTACGTCTCCCACGGCGTCACCGCCGGCCTCACCCAGGTCACCGTGGACACCGGGGTCCCGGTCGGATTCGGCGTCCTGACCTGTGACACGGAGGAGCAGGCACTGGACCGGGCCGGTCTCGAAGGGTCCAACGAGGACAAGGGCCACGAAGCGGTCACGGCGGCCGTCGCCACCGCCGCGACCCTGCGTGCCGTCAGCGAACCCTGGCGCTGAGGACGGCCCGGCGACCCCGTATTCTAAGGACCATCATGGCGAACAAAACCTTCGAAGAGCTCTTCGCCGAGCTGCAGCTCAAGGCCGCCGACGGCGACCCCTCCACCTCCCGTACCGCCGAACTGGTGGACAAGGGAGTGCATGCCATCGGCAAGAAGGTCGTCGAGGAGGCGGCCGAGGTCTGGATGGCCGCCGAGTACGAGGGCAGGGAAGCCGCCGCCGAGGAGATCTCGCAGCTGCTCTACCACGTCCAGGTGATGATGGTCGCCCGCGGGATCTCCCTCGACGACGTCTACGCCCATCTCTGAGCCGACCGCCGCTTCCGCCCGTCCGCACAGCCCACCCCTTCGCACCAAAGGACCTGACCCCATGCTGCGCATCGCCGTCCCCAACAAGGGTTCACTCTCCGGACCTGCGATGGCGATGCTCCATGAGGCCGGATACCAGCAGCGCAAGGAGTCCAAGGAACTCGTTCTCGTCGACCCGGAGAACGAGGTCGAGTTCTTCTACCTTCGGCCCCGCGACATCGCGATCTACGTCAGCTCCGGCCGGCTCGACATCGGCGTCACCGGACGTGACCTGCTGCTGGACTCCGGCGCCGACGCGGAGGAGATCCTCCAGCTCGGTTTCGCCCGCTCCACCTTCCGTTACGCCACCAGGCCCGGCACCGCCCACGGCCCGCAGGACTTCGACGGCATGACGATCGCCACGTCCTACGAGGGCATCGTCGCCAAGCACCTGGCCGACGCGGGCGTCAACGCCTCCGTCGTCCACCTCGACGGCGCCGTCGAGACCGCCATCGAGCTCGGGGTCGCCCAGGTCATCGCCGATGTGGTGGAGACCGGAACCAGCCTGCGCAACGCCGGACTCGAAGTGATCGGCGAGCCGATCATGACGTCGGAGGCCGTGGTCATCCGGCGGACCGGCGCCCCCGCGGACGACCCTAAGGTGCAGCAGTTCCTGCGCCGCCTCCAGGGCGTCCTGGTCGCCCGCTCCTACGTGATGATGGACTACGACTGCCGCGTCGAGCACCTGGAGCGCGCCGTGGCCCTCACCCCGGGCCTGGAGTCGCCGACCATCTCCCCGCTGCACCACGAGGGCTGGGTCGCCGTCCGCTCCATGGTCGCCGCCAAGGAGGCGCAGCGGATCATGGACGACCTGTACGAGCTCGGTGCCCGCGCCATCCTCACCACGGCCATCCACGCCTGCCGTCTCTGACGGCAGGGGCACCGAGAACACCGACAGACAAGAAGAGCCCCTGATGTCCGCCTCCGCGCCCCGGCCCGAACAGCCCGCCCTCCCGGTCACCTTCAGGCCCACCCTCACCCGGGTGGTCCTGCTGGCCGTGGGTCTGGCGATGTTCCTCGTCATCACCGTCATCGCCCTGACCCTGGAGAAGCTGAATCCGGGGGAGCGGACCAGCTTCATCTTCGTCGCCGCGCTGTTCCTCGGCGTCCTGGCCCTGCTCAGCAGGCCCAAGGTGGTCGCCGACAACGCCGGCGTCACCGTCGTCAACCTCACCCGTACCCGCAGGCTGGCCTGGGCGGAGATCCTCCGCGTCAACCTGCGGGTGGGTGATCCCTGGGTGTTCCTCGACCTCAGCGACGGCACCAGCCTGCCCGCCCTCGGCATCCAGCCCGGAATCGCCAAGAAGCAGGCCATCCGCGACGCCCGTGCGCTGCGCGTCCTCGCCGAGACCCATGGCACCGGAGCGGACACCGTCACGGAGAACGACTGAGCCCCTGCCCCGTCCGGCCTCTTCTTGATTACTCTGGAGGGCGGTGGCGCCCTGTGGCGCCCCGCCCCGCACCAGAGGGGCCCCCAGGGGCCCGCGGGGCTTTTCCTGCGACCCGAGGAGTGACTCCCTCCAGCAATGGACGGATCGTCCGGTAGTACCTGCGCCGCCCCTTCCCAGGAGGCGGCGGCATGACCACCCCCCTGCTGCTTCTGAGCGCGGCATTCCTTCTCATCCTCGCCAACGGATTCTTCGTGGCAGCCGAATTCGGGCTTGTCACCGTGGAGCGGCCGGACGCCGAACGCGCGGCCGCCGAGGGCGACCGGCGGGCCCGTACCGTCGTCGAAGCCCTGCGAGAACTCTCCTTCCAGCTCTCCGGCACCCAGCTCGGCATCACCATCACCTCGCTGGTCGTCGGCATGCTCGCCGAACCGGCGCTGGCCCAGCTGCTCGCCGGACCCCTCACCGCGGCCGGACTGCCCGAAGGCGCCGCCCCCGGCGTCAGCGTGGTCATCGGCATGCTGCTCGCCGCAGCCGTCCAGATGGTGATCGGCGAACTCGTACCGAAGAACTGGGCGGTCTCCAGACCGCTCCAGGTCGCCCGCTTCGTCGCCGGACCCCAGCACCTCTTCTCGGCCGTGCTGAGGCCCGTGATCACCGCACTGAACACCGTCGCCAACCGGCTGGTGCGGCTGCTGGGCGTCGAGCCCACCGACGAGCTGGCCTCCGCCCGTACCCCGGGCGAACTGGTCTCACTGGCCAGGCACTCGGCGCGGGCCGGCACCCTGGAACAGGACACCGCCGACCTCTTCGTACGGACGCTGTCACTGGCGGGCCTCACCGCCCAGCATGTGATGACGCCCCGGGTGAAGGTGAGCGCCCTCCAGGCGTCGGCGACCGCGGCGGACGTCCTCAACCTCACCCGTGCCACCGGCCTCTCCCGCTTTCCCGTGTACCGCGACCGCATCGACGAGGTCGTCGGCATGGTCCATCTCAAGGACGCCCTCGCCGTCCCCGCCCAGGAGAGGCTGCGCACGCAGGCCGGCCGGATCGCCGTACCGCCGCTCCTGGTGCCGGAGAGCCTGCCCGTCGAACAGCTCCTCCAGCGGCTGCGCAACGAGCAGCCGATCGCCGTCGTCGTCGACGAGTACGGCGGCACCGCCGGAGTCGTCACCCTTGAGGACATCATCGAGGAGCTCGTCGGCGAGGTCCGCGACGAGCACGACGCGGAGGGGGACGACCGGCCCGAGCTGGCCACCGCCGTCGGCGACGACGGCCGCACGGTCTGGGACGCCGAGGGCAGCTGCCGGGTCCTCACCCTGCGCCGGATAGGCCTGGAGGTACCCGACGGGCCGTACGAGACCGTGGCCGGACTGGTCGCCGACCTGCTCGGCCGCATCCCCGCCCCCGGGGACCGCGCCGAACTCCCCGGCTGGCGGATCTCCGTCCGCCAGGTCGGCCACTACCGCGCCGAACAGGTCCGCTTCGCCCGCACGCCGGATCCGGCCGGGACGGGAGCGGCTGCGGCGCCCTCCGCACGAGGGCTGCTGGAGGCCGTGCGATGAGCCTGGTCCAACTGCTGTTCGCCGGGCTCCTGGTGCTGGCGAACGGCTTCTTCGTCGGCGCCGAGTTCGCACTCGTCTCCGTACGCCGCAGCCAGGTCGAACCGCTCGCCGCGAGCGGATCGGGCCGGGCCCGCCAGGTCCTGTACGGACTGGAGAACCTGCCGCAGATGATGGCCGCCGCCCAGTTCGGCATCACCATCTGCTCACTCACCCTGGGCGCCGTCGCCGAGCCGACCGTGGCCCACCTCCTCGAACCCGTCTTCCACGCGGCGCGGGTCCCCGAGGGGCTCATCCATCCGCTCGGCTACGCCCTGGCCCTCGTCTCCGTGGTCTTCCTCCACCTCGTCATCGGCGAGATGGTCCCGAAGAACCTGGCGATGGCGGCTCCGGAGAGGACCGCCCTGTGGCTCAGCCCCGGACTGGTCGGCTTCGCCCGGCTCTGCCGCCCCGTCACCTCGGCACTGGGCACCTGTGCCCGGCTGGTGCTGCGGATCTTCCGGGTCGAGCCGAAGGACGAGGTCGAGGCCGTCTTCACCAGCGAGCAGCTCAACCGGCTGGTGGAGGACTCCGGGCAGGCCGGACTGCTGGAGCCGGAGGCCCAGGAACGGCTGGAGGACGCCCTCGGACTGGGCAGCCGGCCGGTCACCGATGTGCTCCTGGAGCGGTCCTCGCTGGTGACGGTGGACCCCTCCGTCACCCCGAGGCGCATCGAGGAGCTGACCGTGCGGACCGGATACTCGCGCTTCCCGGTCTGCGCGGAGGGCGGTGGCCCCTTCATGGGCTACCTGCACGTCAAGGACGTCCTCGATCTGGAGGACGGCGACCGCGCCGTCCCCCAGCAGATCTGGCGCCCCATGGCCACGGTGCGCGCCGAGCTGCCGCTCGACGACGCCCTGAGCGTGATGCGCCGCGCCGCGACCCATCTGGCCCAGGTGGCCGACGGGTCGGGCCGGGTGCTCGGCCTGGTCGCCATGGAGGACGTCCTGGAAATGCTCGTGGGAGAGGTCCGCGACCCGGCCCACCGCGTCTCGGTACCCCGCCGCACGGTGGACGTGCCGTCCGCCCAGCAGGAACGGAAGACCCTGGCGGGACGGACCTGAGGGGAGCGCCGCACACGGCCCGGTGACAGCCGGCGCCGCAGGTGTGCGGACCTCCCCCACCGGACGGGCGCGGGATCAGGCCCGTCCGGTGGGGGAGGACACCGCCAGGCCGCTGCCCAGCCCCGGACTCCCGGACGGGCCTCAGCCGGCCGCGCCGGCCGGCGCACTCCACAACCCCGGGAGGCACCCCGGTGTCCGGCACCCCGTCACCCCGGCGGCCCGTGTCCCGGACCGGCCTCAGCCGGCCCCCGGCTCCTGCTGCGGTCCCCGGTCCACCGGACCCCGCCCCGAGAGCACCTCTCCGTACGCCTGCATCAGATCCGGCAGCCGCAGCGTCGCCAGATCGTCACGTGTCGGCATGGCCGCGTACCCCGACAGCCGCAGATCCCGGTACGCGCAGCTCTTCTCGTACAGCGTCCGCAGGAAGCGGCCGTTGCCCAGCTCGTCGATCCAGCCCTGGTCGACGACATGCCCGCTGATGCTGCGCAGCTCGTCCACCGACTCCTCGTCCCACACATCGCCGTTCTCGGCGGCCAGCACCCCGCCGATCGCGGTGAGCTCCAGGGGCCGGTAGCTCGGGAAGTCCACCCGGCTGGTGAAGCGCGAGGAGAGCCCGGGATTGGTGGCGAGCAGCCGGTCCATGCCCTCCGGGTAGCCCGCGAGGATGACGACGAGATGGTCCCGGTTGTCCTCGGCCCGCTTCAGGAGAACCTGAAGCGCCTCGTCACCGTACGCGTCGCCCTTGCTGTAGCCCGAGTTGGACAGGCTGTACGCCTCGTCCACGAAGAGCACCCCGCCGAGCGCCGAGTCGATCAGCTCATTGGCCTTGACCGCCGTCTGCCCCAGGAACTCACCGACCAGGTCGGCCCGTTGCGCCTCGACCAGATGGTCGCCGCCGAGGAGACCGAGCGCGTAGAAGACCCGGCCCAGAATGCGGGCCACGGTGGTCTTGCCGGTGCCGGAGGGGCCGGAGAAGACGAAGTGGCGCTTCGGGGGCTGGACGGGCAGCCCCTGCTCGGCCCGCAGCCGCGCCATGTTCAGCTGCGCGGACAGGGCCTTGACCTGGCGTTTGACCGGTTCCAGGCCGACCATGCGCTCCAGTTCCGCCAGCGCGCGGGCCAGCAGCACGGGATCACTGGGACCGGCGGGGAACGCGGTCGCCCTCGGCGCTCCCGCGGCCTTGTGCCGTACGCCCTCGACCGGCGGTGGCGCGGCGGCCACCGGTTCCGCGTCCGGCCACGGCTCCCTGCCCTCCACGAGCTCGGTGCCGAGCGGGGAGTCGGCCTCCGGCTGGGGTTCCGCGCCGGTGGCGTCCGCGCCGAACCCGGTCAGCGACACGGAGGCCAGATCCGCCGATTCGTCGTATCCGTCGCCCTCGGAGATCGCCGCGAGCCGGGCGGAGGTGTCCATGAAGGCCGGATCGACGCGGTGCACCGCACGGTAGAGCGGCAGGGCGGCGGCGCTGCGCCCCGTCCCCTCGTGGGCCCTCGCCAGCCAGTAGCGCAGCTCCTTGCGCTGCGGCTGTTCGCTGCGGCAGCGCATCAAGGCGGCCGAGAGGAGCGGTTCGGCCTGTCCGTACATCTCCATGCGTACCCGCGCCATGCCGCCGAAGAGTCCGGCCTCGATGCCGAGCATCGGATCGTCGACGAGCTGCTCGGTGTTGCGGACGAGCTGGTCCCAGTCCTTGACGAGATAGGAGCGGCAGGCGTGCAGGAACCGCACCTGCGGGTCCGTGTCGACCGGGGGCAGCCCGGCCAGCGCCCGGTCCAGCTCCGGCACATGGCGGCCGTCCAGCCAGTGCGAGGCGTGCGCGAGCAGCAGATCGCGCGGGCTCTCCAGCACCGGCTGCACCCACCAGCCCAGCCAGTACCAGGAGTTGAGTGTGCGGCGATGGCGCGAGCGCTGCTCGCCGAAACGCTCGCGGTGGCGGTACATCCGCAGCAGCGCCGTGGTGGTGTCGATGCGCAGCGCGTGCAGTCCGAGCCAGCCGTCCGCCATGCCGGGATCGAACCGCACCGCGGTTCTGAACTCCTCCTCGGCCTGCGGATACGCGCCCATGGTGTAGGCGTCCACGCCGCGCAGCCAGGCGAGGTCGGCCGGGGCCTGTGCGCCCTGCGTGCCGATGTCCATCAGGTCCCCCACAAACCGTGCCCCCAGGATGTCCCGCCCGCACAGCATGCCCACCGGAGCGCGCTGAATCACTGTGCCGAGGAGGGGAATTGACCGCACCGAGGTGCATCGTACCGGTACGGAGGGTGAGCGGCTAAGAGGCCGTCGGCGCAGGTGAGACCGTGACCGAGGGTGATCGGATCGCCCGGTGCGGCAGGACGGGAGAGGGTCATGAGCGCAGAACGAAGCCCCCGATCACGGGGGAACAATCGGGGGCTTCGCGTCTGCGGGGGCTCCGAAAAGCCGCACAATGAGAACGTAAGACCTGTAAGGCCCCTCGGTCAAGCCGAGTTGGGGTACTTCCGGGGCGATTTCCGGCTGCTCAGCACGATCCCGTAAGCCGTTCACCCTGGGTGACGGAACGGTTCATTCCTGCATCCGTACGAGGCCCCGGCAGCCACTCGTACCCCTCGGGCAACTGGCGTACCAGAGCATCGGCGAAGGGACGTGAGGGGTCCTCGGCGAAATGCCGCTCCTCGGCGACGGTCCAGCCGTCCCAGAACTCCGCGAGCTCCGGCCCGTCGCGATGCCTGCCCCGCGCCCAGGAAGCGGCCCGGTCCCACTCCATCCAGTACAGCGCGGCCAGCCGCGGGCGCAGCGCCCGGCGGCCGGCCCCCACCCCCTCGATCAGCACGACGGGCGCGGGCTCCACCGTCCGCACCGGTCCGAAGCGCCGGGCGGTCCAGTCGTACGGGGCACAGCGGGCGGGCTCCCCGCGCGAGAACGGCCGGAGCACCTGCTCGTACAGCCGGTCCGTCCAGTCGAAGAACTGTTCGTGGGTGGCGAAGTCGTCCAGGTGCAGTACGGGTGCGCCGCCGAGCGCCGCCGCGAGCCGGGCCGCGAGGGTGCTCTTGCCCGAGCCCGCGTGTCCGTCGATCGCGATCAGCCGCACCGGCCCGCAGGAAGGCTGCAGGGAGCGCAGGGCCCCGGCCGGGCCGGTCAGGTCGTTCATGTGTCCAGCGTACGCAAGGGCCGCCGCCGGTCCGGAGCCGCCGCAGGTCACGTCAGTGGAGCAGACCAATATTGGTGGAGCGGCACAGGACGAATCACTGGCCGAATGCGGCGGTGACCCGGGATAGTTGGCGCACCGATCGGCATCCGCAGCCCCATTCCGCTCACGACCGGGGGTCTCGCCCATGACCAGACCGACTTCACGCAGAACCGTACTGACCGCCGCACTCGCCGCGGCGGCGGGCACCGGCCCGGTGATCGCCGCAGGCCCCGCGACGGCCGCGGCCCCTTCCTCCCACCGCTCCCCAGCACCCCCGGCGGCACTCTCGGACGTGGACAACCGTTTCTGGAGCACCTACACCGACTGGCGCTGCGGCTCGGGGGACGGAACCCGTGCCGTGGCCGGCCGCAGGCCCGGTCTGGTGATCGCCGCCCCCGCCGGGCGCACCGACTACACCGATCCGCACACCGGGAGGACCACCGCCTGGGAGTACGCGACCTGGACCTCACCCGTCCACCGCTCCACCGTCGCTGCCACCGAGGTGATCGCCTCGTGGAACGCCGACACTCCGGCAGGCACCTGGATCCAGGTGGAGCTGGGCGGCGAGTACACGGACGGCACCGCCACGCCCTGGTTCGTCATGGGTCGCTGGGCGGCCGGCGACGGCGACATCCGGCGCACCTCCGTCGACGACCAGACCGACGGCAGGAGCTCGGTCTGGACCGACACGTTCTCCATGGACGACCCGGCGAGCGGGCTGCGGCTGGCCTCGTACCGGCTGCGGGCGACGCTCCACCGCACCCCGGGCAGCCGGCTCACCCCGACGCTGTGGCGGCTGGGAGCGATGGCCTCGGACGTCCCCGACCGGTTCACCGTTCCGGCCAGCACCCCCCGCCTCGCCCGGGAACTGCCGGTGCCGCGCTATTCGCAGAACGTCCACGTGGGCGAGTACCCCGAGTACGACAACGGCGGTGAGGCGTGGTGCAGCCCCACCTCCTCGCAGATGATCATCGAGTACTGGGGGCGCAGGGCCACGGCGGAGGACCTCGCGTGGGTGAAGCCGGGCCTCGCCGACCCTCAGATCTGTCACGCGGCCCGGTACACCTTCGACTACCAGTACGAGGGGTGCGGCAACTGGCCCTTCAACGCCGCCTACGCCGCCACGTACCGGGACATGAGCGCGGCCGTCACGCGGCTCGGCTCGCTGACCGATGTGGAGCGGCTGGTCCGCGTGGGCATCCCCGTCATCACCTCCCAGTCCTTCCTCAAGGAGGAACTGACCGGGGCGGGTTACGGGACCTCGGGCCATCTGATGACGGTGATCGGCTTCACCGAGCAGGGCGACGTCGTCGCCAACGACCCCGCCTCGCCCGACAACCCAGCCGTTCGCCGCGTCTACCTGCGCCGTGAATGGGAGAACATCTGGCTGCGCACCAAGCGCTACGACGCGAACGGCAAGGTCAGAAGCGGTACGGGAGGGGTCTGCTACGTCTACTGGCCCGCCAGGCCGACGCCGGGGCAGCGCCGGGTTCTGAAGTCGCTCGGCCTGCTGTGAGCCGCCCCGGCCGGGGCCCCGCCACCCCGGCCGCGGCGGCTCGCCCGCTCCCCGCCTCGCAGCCGGTGTGTGACACGGTGTGGTGCGGGATCGAGCAGTGTGATCGTCAGGTACCTAGACGCCGCGGTACAGGCCGCGGCCCGTGCGGCGGACCCGGGAGGTGCCGACCAAGCGGTCGAGGGTGCTTCGGACGGCGTTGATGCTGGAGCTGTCCGTGGCGCGGCCGAGCGCCGCGGCGACATCGCGCGCCCGTACCTCGACCTCGCCGACGCCGGCGAAGTACTCCAGGATCTGCTCGGTGAGCCTGCCGTACTGCTTCTGCCCGCCCGCATCGTGGGGGGAGGACACCGGCGCCGGGCCGTGTTCCCCGGGGGCTGCCGGGGATTCGGCCTCCTGACCGGGGCCGGGGCCAGTGCCGGGGCTCGGGTGTCCGGCCGTCGGCGGGGTGCCGGCCGGAAGCACCGCGGGCGACCGCGACGGGGGTTCCACGTGTGCAAAGGCCCCGGTCGTGTGGCCGGGGGCGGCGCCGGCGGTGCCGGAAGGTGCCGGTCCGGCGGGGGACATCAGGGTCTGAAGGGCGCCGAGAGCCCGCTGGACGGAGCTGAGATGGGCGACGACCGCGGCGAGTTCCCGCTCCAGTGCCTGCTTCTGGATCATCAGACGGGCGAGGTCCTCCTGCAGGCTCTCCGCGGTGACCTCGATGTCATGTGCCCTGTGGGTTACGGAGACCATGTGTTCCTCTCGTCCTCGACCCGTTTGTGGCCGCATCCGCGCCCGGCGTCCCCCGACATGTTGTCCGGTTCCCACGTGGGGTACTGCCGGACATCATATGCGGGTACACCCTCGCGTCGACGAGAGACCGAGGCGCCCCCACGGCGCTCCGCGCACGCCTCCTCCCGGTTCTTCACGACGTGGCCGGCCCGCCGCTCCGTGAAGGTGTCGGCGGCACGCTCCGTGGAGGCAGGGGCTCCGGGGAGGGGCTCGGCGACGGGAGCGCGTTCTCGGAGCTGACGGCCCGCAGCCGGTGCAGGGTGTCGGACACGGACTGCATCTGCACGTTGAGCAGAGCGAGCGACCGGCGCAGGTCGGTGATCCGGGACTGGAGCGAGAAGGCCTCCGCGGCCAGGGACTGCGCGGTGGCCGCGACGGCGAGTGGGGTTTCGGAGCGTTTCACAGGGGGCGGCCTTTCCGCGTGCACGGGAAACACATGGCGTGGGAGCCGGCCGGATGCCCGTACGGGCCGGTGCGGAATGCCGTGGCCGCATAGCCGAGTACGGGACAGCCTTGAGCCGCTCTCCTCGTGCGCTGGATGTCGAAGGGGGGAATTCGAGAATGGGCCGGTCGGGAATGCGCCGCGATGGCTTCCGTACGGTGAAAGGGGACCGGCCGCCGAGGCCGGGATGGCCCTGCGGCCAGGACCACCCCGGGGGCTCACGCCTGCCGGGCGGACCAGTCGGTGAAGCGGCTGCCGGTGATCTGCGCGTCGGGGCCGGGCAGGAGCGTGGTCTCCCCGAGCGCGGCGCCGAAGTACGTGGCCTGAGGATCCGTCACCACGGTGCGCGGGTCGTTCCTCGCGGCGAGGGTCTCGCGGATGAGCTCGTCCAGCCGGAACGTGTCGGGGCCCGCCACCTCCACCGTGCCGCCGACAGGAGTGCCGACAGCCGTGCGGCCCACGGCGGCGGCCACGTCGTCGGAGTGGACGGGCGTGATCCTGACCGGGGCCAGACGCACGGTGTCCCCGTCCGTCGCCGCGTCGGCGATGCCCTTCATGAACTCGAAGAACTGTGTGGCGTGGACGATGGAGTACGGAATCCCGGACGCCTTGATCAGCTCTTCCTGCGCCTGCTTGGCGCGGAAGTACCCGCTCTCCCGCAGGTGCTCGGTGCCGACCACCGACAGAGCGACGTGGTGGACCACACCGGCCTCGGCCTCGGCCTTGAGGAGGTTGGCGGTCGAGGTACGGAAGAACTCCATGACGGCGTCGTCCTCGAACGAGGGGGAGTTCGACACATCGACCACGACCTGGGCGCCCTCAAGAACCTCGGCGAGGCCCTCACCGGTCAGCGTGTTGACACCGGTGCCGGGCGCGGCCGGCACCGCCTGGTGGCCCTCGTCGCCGAGCCGGGCGACCAGCTTCGAGCCGATGAGCCCGGTACCGCCGATGACGACAACCTTCATGTGGGGAATCCTCTCGGGAGATTCTCTGGACGCGCCCGCGCGCTCTGAGATCTGTCCGCGCTTCGGCATCGACTTCTTTCCGACTTCATCGAGTAAAGACCGGAGGGCCCCTGTGTTTGTGACAGGCGCCCGGAGGAATCCCCGGACTTTCTTCTCCGTCAGGCGGGTGGGCCCGGGGAATGCGGCGGATATCCAGACGCCAGGACGAGCGCTCAGCCGTTCAGGGACGCCACAAAGGGCGACAGCTTCGCGGGGTTCATGACCCACATGATCCGGTCGATCCCCTCCGCGGACACATCCACGGACAGCAGGGCCACGGCGTCCCCGGCAGAGGAGACGAGCACGGCCGGCCGACCGTTGGCCTCCGCCCACCGCAGCTCCGTGCGGGGCCAGAAGCGCGGCGCGAACGCCACGAGGTACTTGGCGACGCGCGTACGTCCGAGTACCGGGATCCGAGAAGCGCCGCGCACCCCACCACCGTCGGAGTAGCTGACGACGTCCGCGGCGAGGACCTGTTCGAGCACCGTCAGATTCCCGGTCCGTGCGGCGTCCAGGAACACCGTGAGCAGGCGCCGGTGGTCGGCGGAGCTGACCTGCTTCCGGCGCTCGGCGGCCAGGTGCTTGCGTGCCCGGCTGACCAGCTGGCGGGTGTTGGCTTCGGATGTCTCAAGGATGTCCGCGACCAGCCGGTAGGGGTACGCGAAGGCCTCGCGCAGGACATAGGCGGCCCGTTCCACCGGGTTCAGCTTTTCGAGGAGCAGCAGGACGGCCAGTTCCAGGGCTTCGGCCCGCTCCGCCCCCACCTGGGGGTCCACGCTGGTGTCGACCGGCTCGGGCAGCCACGGACCCGGGTAGGACTCCCGCCGTACCCGGGCGGACCGGGCGACGTTGATGGCCAGACGTGTGGTGACGGTGGTCAGGAAGGCCGCCGGTTCGAGGACCTGCGCCCGGTCGGCCCCCTGCCAGCGCAGCCAGGCGTCCTGCACGATGTCCTCGGCCTCCGCCGCGCTGCCGAGCATGCGGTAGGCGATGCCGAACAGCTGTGGGCGCACGGCGAGGAAGTCCTCCGTCGCCCGGTCGAGGGAGGTGTCGTCGTCGCCCGTGTGCATGGTCGCTCCGTTCCCGCTTGATCGTCCTCATGCTACAAACCGGCGGAGCGGGGCGTCGGTTCAGCCGGGCGGACCCGGAGCGGCGAGGTCGGTCACTCACCCCGCCTCAAGGCTGTCCGGTCATCCTCGGCGGGTCACCACTGATGAGCGGTCATGGAAGCGCGACCGGGCAGCCGACAGGCCGCCCGGCCCATGACGGACCGGTCTCGGTCCGCCCGGCCCACGACGGACCCGCGGAAGGCGCACACCGTGTCCGGCGGCCCGGCGGCCCGGCAGCGCGGCAGCCCGGCAGCGCACAGGCGCGGAACCGGTCACCGATTCCTGCACGCCGTCATGGCCACAGCCATCGCGGCGAGGCCTTGCTACCGGGAACCCCGTACGGAGAACTCGTTGCCGTCGGGGTCGAGCATGAGCACCCGGTCTCCGTCGCCCCCGCCGATGCCGGTGCGCGTCGCGCCGAGCGAGACCAGACGGTCGATCTCCGTCTCCCGGTCGGCGTCGGCCGGGAGCGCCAGCTCGAAGTACAGCCTGTTCGTGCCCGTCTTCGGCGCCACCGGAGGACCACCCCACGTGATCTTCGTACCGCCGTCCGGCGATTGGATCGCGGTCTCCTGGTCCTGGTCCCAGACCAGCGGCCACCGCAGTGCCTCGCTCCAGAAGTAACCGACCTCCTGCGTGCCGTCGCAGGCCAGTGCTCCGATGAAGCCGGTGTCGGCGAGGAACCTGTTGCCCGCCTCGATCACGCAGAACTCGTTGCCGTCCGGGTCGGCGAGCACCACATGCCCTTCTTCCGGGAGTTGCCCCACGTCGATGTGTCTCCCGCCGAGCTCCAGCACCCTGGCCACCGTCTCCCGCTGATTCTCCGGGGAGGTGCTCGTCAGGTCGAAGTGCGCCCGGTTCTGGCCCGTCTTCGGCTCCTGGCTCGGCAGGAACCGAAGACGGAACCCGGAGGCCTCGGGGGGCAGGATCGCGGCGTCCTCGTCCGGACCGTCGGCCAACTCCCAGCCGAGGACCCCGGACCAGAATCGTGCCAGGCCCGCCGGCCGGGTCGCGTTGAAGCAGATCGCGAACAGTTGACTGGTCATACCCCGTGTGTCTCCGATTCCCTGACGGCGGTTGCGGCGCCCGCCGCCCCGCGGGCGCAGCCTAGAGGCGGCCGTGCGCGCCCGCATCCGGGTTTCCGCCGTGCGGGGAGCGAGGTCCTCCGCATCACGATGATCGTGCGCCTCGGTGGCAGAAAGAGTGTGACACCGTGTGAATTGGAGGGGGAGGCGGTCAGCGGTGGGCCACGTGCCTCCCGTTTCCCGCCGCAGTCCCGGGCGGGAGGCGGGAGGCACGTGTTCGGCGGTGCCGGGCGACTCAGCCGAACTGGCCGGGCTGATAGCTCCCGGCGGGCTGCTGGTTGATGACGTTGATGCGGTTGTAGGCGTTGATGACGGCGATGAGGGAGATCAGCGCGGCCAGCTGGTCCTCGTCGAAGTGCTTGGCGGCGTTCGCCCAGGCCTCGTCGGTGACGCCGCCGGCGGCGTCGGCGAGCCGGGTGCCCTGCTCCGCCAGTTCCAGCGCGGCGCGTTCGGCGTCGGTGAAGACCGTGGCCTCACGCCAGGCGGCCACCAGGTGGAGACGCTGGACGGACTCGCCCGCGTGGGCGGCGTCCTTGGTGTGCATGTCGGTGCAGAAGCCGCAGCCGTTGATCTGGCTCGCGCGGATCTTCACCAGCTCCTGTGTCGCGTGCGGCAGCGTGGAGTCCGAGACCACCTTGCCGGCCGAATTGATGTGCTTCAGGACCTTGGCCCCCAGCGCATTGCCGAAGTAGTCGAGACGGGCATCCATGGTGTGCTCCTCGCCGTAGTGCGGATTCGCACTATTGACCTGGCCGACCCCTGAACTGTGACAGGACACGCGATGTGACCCGCGGCACATTTGGCGCGTGTCCGCCCCGCCTCGGGGCCCGTGCCCCTTCCCCGTGCCCGGGACCCGGACGACGGGGCCGTGCTGTCGCCCGGGGGTACACCCGGGTTTCCACGGGCGCGCCCGGCACCCGCTCCGGACGACGGTGGCCGGGTCACCGAGCCGGGCCTCGGCGCACGACGAAACCGGCCCCGGCGGTCCAGACCACCAGGAGTGGGGAAGAACGTCATGCACTTGTCCAGCATCGACGTCGTGCCGGAGCCAGGCGCGTCGAGCGTGGGTACGACCGGGAACGCGACGACGACCACCGTTCGTCCGGGGCCCGAGACGGCGGTGCACTTCGAGAGCGTCCGGCCCCTGCTGTTCGGGATCGCCTACCGGACGCTGGGCCGTGCCGCCGACGCCGAGGACGTCGTCCAGGACGTGTGGGTCCGCTGGCAGGGCGCTGACCGGGCACGGGTGCGGGACCGGGTCGCGTTCCTCGTGACCATCACGACCCGGGTCGCGCTCAACGCGGCCACCTCGGCCCGCGCCCGTCACGAGGTCAGTGTCGGCGGCTGGGGTCCGGAACGCGGGCTGGTCTCCGTCGATCCGGTGGGGGAGGCCGAACGCGGGGAGTCGCTCGCGTGCGCGGTCCGGCTGATGATGGAGCGGCTGTCCCCCGTCGAACGTGCCGTGTACGTACTGCGCGAGGCATTCGAGTATCCGTTCCGCGAGATCGCCGACATGCTCGGGCTCAGCGAGGCCAACGCGCGGCAACTGGCGGTCAGGGCACGCAAGCGTCTCGCCGAGCCCCGGCACAGCCCGGTCGGTCCGGCGGAGCGGGACCGGCTGCTCGAAGCCTTCCTCGAAGCGGCGCGATCCGGCGACATGGCGCACCTCATCGACCTGCTCCGGGAGCTCGGTCCCCCTCCGCACCCTGGGCGATCCCCCCGGGCAACCGTGCGTTCAGCGGCAGTTGACGGGGCATCGGCGGCCTCCGACGGTGGCCGTCCCGGCTGATTGCCCGGGTCGCGCGCCCTGGTGCATGATGTGGACGACCCGAGTTGATCAGGGTCTGGCCCTCTGACCTGCGCGGTGGTGGTGGATGTCGAGCAGCGCTCCTCGGCGCGGGCTGCGTGGCCGGCGTAGCGAGTGCGGGGCGCTGGATCAGGTGGTCGCCGACGCCGGGGCGGGCAGGAGCCAGGTGCTGGTGCTGCGCGGCGAGCCAGGGGTCGGCAAGTCCGCGTTGATGGAGTACCTGGTGGGGAGCGCGGCGGGATTCCGGATCCTGCGGGCCACCGGCGTCGAGTCCGAGATGGAGCTGGCCTTCGCCGGGTTGCACCAGCTGTGCATGCCGATGATGGGGCACCTCGACCGCCTTCCCGGCCCGCAGCGCGATGCCCTGGCCATCGCGTTCGGTCTGAGCGCGGGAAACGCGCCGGACCGATTCCTGGTCGGGCTGGCCGTGCTCAGCCTGCTGGCCCAGGAGGCGGAGGAGCGGCCGCTCGTCTGCGTCGTGGACGACGCCCAGTGGCTCGATCTGGTCTCCGCGCAGACACTGGCCTTCGTCGCGCGCCGGCTGCTCGCGGAGCGGGTGGCGTTGGTGTTCGCGGTGCGTGCGTCGACACCTGCCCCGGGCGATGACCCCTTGGCGGCGCTGAGGGAGCTGGTGGTCCGGGGACTGCGCGACGACGACGCCCGGGCGCTCTTGGACTCGGTGGTCCCCGGGCGGCTCGACGAGCACGTACGGGACCGGATCGTCGCCGAGACCCGCGGCAACCCGCTGGCGCTGCTGGAGCTGACGCGGGGGCTGACCGCGGCAGAGCTGGCCGGCGGGTTCGGGCGCCCCGACGCACGGCCGCTGGCGAGTCAGATCGAGCAGCGTTTCCTGCGGCGCATCGGCTCGCTCCCGGACGCGGCGCGACGGCTGCTGCTGGCGGCAGCCGCCGAGCCGGTGGGGGACGTGCCGTTGTTGAGGCGGGTGGCCGAGCGGCTCGACATCGGTGCGGACGCCGCAGGAGCGGCCGAGGCGGCGGGCCTGATCGAGTTCGGTGCGCGGGTGCGGTTCCGGCACCCGCTGGTGCGCTCGGCGGCGTATCGCGCGGCCGACCCCGGAGAACGCCGGGACGTGCACCGCGCGCTGGCCGAGGCGACCGCTCCCGAGTTCGACTCCGACCGCCGTGCCTGGCACCGGGCCCACGCGGCGGCCGAACCCGACGAGGCCGTGGCCGACGAGCTGGAGCGGTCAGCCGGCCGGGCCCAGGCCCGCGGCGGAATCGCGGCGGCGGCCGCGTTCCTGAGACGGGCGACCGAGCTGACGCCGGATCCGGCCAGACGTGGAGCCAGGGCGGCGGCCGCCGCGCAGGCCACCTTCGACGCCGGGGCCCCCGACGCGGCACTCGAACTCCTCGCCGCCGCGGAGATGAGCCCGTTGGGAGAGGTCCAGCACACGCGGCTGGCCCGGCTCCGCGCCCAGATCGTCTTCGCGCGCAGGCGCGGCGGTGAGGCCCTGCCCCTGCTGCTCGACGCGGCCGGCCGGCTGGAACGGATCGACGACGGGCAGGCCCGTGAGGCCTATCTCGAAGCGGTCGGAGCAGCGGTCTTCGCCGGTCGCCTCCACGGGCGCATCGGAGTGCGGGAGGTGGCCGAGGCCGCCCGCGCCGCACCGCGCGGACCACAGCCTCCGCGCCCGGCGGACGTACTGCTCGACGGCCTGACGACGCGGTTCGCCGACGGGTACGTCCATGGCGCCTCGCCGCTGAAGCCCGCGCTGCGGGCGTTCCGGCGGGCCGCCGGACGCGACGAGGACGACGCCATGCGCTGGCTCTGGCTGACGTGGCTGGTCGCCGGCGACATGTGGGACGACGAGGCCTGGCATGAACTGACCACGCATGCGGTCCGGGCGGCTCGCGCGACCGGCGCGCTCAACTTCCTTCCCCTGGCCCTCGCCTACCGGGCCGCCGTCCACGTACACGCCGGAGAGTTCGACCTTGCCTCGGCGCTGATCAACGAGTCCGACAACATCACGGAGGTGACGGGCAATTCGCCCCTCGGCTACCCCTCGCTGCTGCTCGTGGCCTGGCGTGGTGAGGCCCGGGCGGCGGAGCTGATCCAGGCCGGCGCCCGGGACGCTGCCGCCTGGGGGGAAGGCCGGGCGATCGGCCTGTCCCACCATCTGCTCGCGGTGCTGTACAACGGGCTCGGCCGGTACCAGGAGGCCCTGGTCAGCGCGGAACGGGCGGGGGAGTACGAGGATCTGGCGGTCGTCGGGTTCTCCCTCGTCGAACTCGTCGAGGCGGGTGCTCGCGGCGATGCCCCCGATGCCGCCGAGGCGGCCCTGCGCCGGCTCGTGGAACGGGCGGAGGCCAGCGGCACGGACTGGGCCCTGGGCGTTCTGGCCCGGTCCAGGGCGCTGCTCGGCGACGGCCGGACCGCCGACCTGCTCTACCGCGAGGCCATCGAGCGTCTCGAACGCAGCCGGGTCGCCGTCGACCTCGCCCGCACCCATCTGGTGTACGGCGAGTGGCTTCGTCGCGAGAACAGGCGCCTCGACGCGCGCGAGCACCTGCGCACCGCCTACGAGATGCTGCGCGGTTTCGGCGCACGGGCCTTCGCCGAGCGCGCCCGTCGCGAACTCCTGGCCACCGGCGAGTCGGTACGGCAACGCGCGGCCGACATCCGGGAGGCGCTGACCACGCAGGAAGCCCAGATCGCCCGACTGGCCGCCGAGGGCAGGACGAACTCGGAGATAGGTGCCGAGCTGTTCATCAGCCCGCGCACGGTGGAATGGCACCTGCACAAGGTGTTCACCAAGCTTGAGGTCAACTCGCGGAACAAGCTTCGCGGAGCGCTGGCCCGCGCCTGACGGCCGGGAGTTCTCCCGACGGCCCGGCCCGCGGTGGACAACCGGCCCTGTCCCAGGGCGTCTTCCCCTCCACACGGCATCTTCCATCCCTCCTGTCCCACCTCTCCTGGGCTCGATCCGGGGTCGTGCGGGTCCCGGGCGGTGCGGCGAGCGGGAGCGTGTACGGCACAGCCCCGCACCAGGATTGACCGGACAGCCGGGGGAGTTGTGACAGGGCGGCCGGAAGGGCGTTCGTTCCCGCACCGATGAGCAGCCCGTGGCCCGCGGAACGAGCCCCCGCCGAACCACTGTTGACCCTGGCGCGGCCCCGCATCCGTATGTATGGTGTGACAACGTGTCACAGTGAAGGTTCGTCAGTGACGGCGTGAGGTATGCCGTCGACGGGGCCGGCCGCGCTTGGGGCGGAGGCGGTCGGTGGGGCGGGGGATCGATACTTCCCGTTTCGGCCGAGAATTCCCGTTTCGTGAGATCCGCTCGCGGCATACGCGATTGCCGCGCCCCATGGGCAGGCACTTCCCTCTTCCTCGTCCGGTTCGCCCCAGTGGCACTACGCACGCGTTCTCGAATGTCATCCCTCTCCCAAGGAGAAAAGCGTCCATGAAAAAGATCGCTTCAGCCGTGGCTGCCGTGTGCCTGACCGCGACGGTCGGCGTGGCGGCTCCGCTCCTGTCCGCGGCGCCCGCCTCGGCGGCGTCCGGGTCGGTGAACGGCCCGAGCGGCACGGCTGCCTGTTCGCACGTCTGGCTCTACTCGCAGCAGAACTACGGCGGCACCCAGTTCTTCCACGACTGCAATCAGAAGGAGATCCAGGGGTACCCGACGTCCGTCAACTCTCTCATCTACAACGGTTCGGGGAAGCTCTGCGGAATCAGTAGGGACGGAAAGCAGAAGTACGCCTTCATGAACGGCTCCTACGGCTACATCGGGACGCCCTTCACGGACAGCAACCCGATGAGGGCGAGCGCCTGGAGCGGCATCAGGATCGGCGTCGATCCCACGGGGACCCCGCTCTTCCTTGAGTGCTAGGGGCTGTCCCGCCAGGAATTGCGGGACAGCCCTTAGGGGCGGTCGGCGATAAATTCGCACGGCCCGCCCAGGAATCCGAAACCGGTGCGGTCTCCTCGCTCCCGGCGGACAGGATCGCGAGCCCCTGTCCGCCGGGAGGAACTGTCCGTACCGGACCTTCCGCAGGACCCGGAGAGGAACCTCATGAAGCGTCTTTTTTCCGCTGTCGCCCTCGCCATTCTTCCGTTGTCCGGTCTGGCGGTCGCGGGAGTGGCTGCGGTGCCGGCCCAGGCGAATGAATCCGCCGCACTCGCCGACTACGCGTATCTCTACGCGCAGCAGAACTACGGTGGAGAGCAATGGGAGAAGTGGACGAAGTACAACAGCATTCTGAGCACCGGAACGCCGGTCAACTCCGTGATCAACCACACCGGCAAGGACCTGTGCGGCTTCAACGACCGCAACCATGGCATCAACTACCGCTTCTGGAAGGGCGGTGCCTGGTCCTACGTCGGAAGCCCGTTCAGCGGTTCGAGCCCCCTCATGTGGGTGAACTGGGCCAATGTGAACGGTTGCTGAGAAGACACGGCTGACGTAGCAGGGGTCGCAGACCTCGTTACGCCTCCGAAGGTGCCGTGAAAGCCACCTGGTTGCCTCGTGCTTCTGCTTGAGAGACGGCAGCCAGGTGGCTCTGCCCGGTTCGTGGGAGTGCCGGCAGGTTCTCCTGCGAAGGAAACGCGGGATCGTATTTCCGCATCCGTCATCCACATCAGTATGGTGGTTCTCTTGACTCGCGAACACCGAAACACATTTCCCGAGCGCACATCGAAGGAGCCCGCACGGGGTTCCAGAGGACGAGTGGTCGCGCTTTCGGTCACGTTGGCGCTGGGACTGTCCGCCGCCATGATTTCCGCCATGACGGCAAGCGGATCCTCCGAGAGGCCGGTATCGGGGGATCTGATGAAAGATACGCTGCGGTCCCTGCTTCCCGGGGGAAGCGTTTCCCAGGTATCCGGATCGGGTCTTTCGGAGTCACTCGCACCGTCCGCCGGCGCGGTTTTCGATGACGGGCGCGACAGATCGATCGTCGAGGTGACGGTGTCGCGCCTGCCTCGTTCCGCCCGGCGCGTCGCGGCCGAATGCCCCCTGCGCTCGTACAGCCCGTACGACCATTGTGTGAGAAAGAGTGTCGATGGTCAGCACACCCTGGTCGTCAACCAGGGTTACGCCGACCCGTTCGAGCCCAGTGGGGCCAAGCAATGGTCCGCGCGACTGCTGTCCCGGGACGGGGTGCTGGTGTCCGTCGTGCAGAGTGACGCATCAGCCGAAAAGGCGGACTCAACTCGTCGCCCCGCACTGCCATTGACGATCGATCAGCTCTCGGACATCGCCACGTCCAAGCAGTGGGAGCCCGTCAAGGCGGCAGTGCCGCAGGCGCCGTCTCCTCCCGAACCGCCCAGCACCGGAAGGATGGCCAAGCGGGAAATCCTCCGCAATCTGGAGAAGCTGATTCCGGGGAACCTCCGGATCTCGCATCAGGAGGGCAGCCGCACAGGCTATGCCGACGTCACGGTGGATGACGGACGGGGCGAGTCCCTGCTGGCCGTGAGCGTCCAGCAGTGGAAGCCCGGACGAAAGGAACTGCTGCCCTTGTTCAGCGAGGGGAAGAGCCTTCCGGGCGGTGGGAGGATCGTGACCCGCAGGGCCCCCCTGCGGAGCCACCCCGACATCGTGCAGTGGGATGTGGACGTCCTCTACGACGACGGACGCAGGGTGCTGGTCTCGGAGCTGAACAGTGCGTCCTTCGGGACCCCGGTCACACGCGCGGCCCCTGTCCTTCCCATGGAGCAGATCGAGTCGATCGCTCTCGCGACGGTGTGGCGCGGAAACTGACGTGTTCGCCCGATGCCGGCCGGACGACCGCCGGACGACCGCCGGACGACCGCCGGCCGGACGACGACCGCAGGCGCCCGGCACCCACACCCGTCCCGGGCTGAACCCTGCACGGCGAAGGGGCGGGGAGCCCGTTCGGCTCCCCGCCCCTCACACCCGGTCCGCGGCTGTCAGTCGATCGCCTTGATCAGCTCGCCGTCGGTGGTGTCACCGCTCAGTTCCCAGAAGAAGGTGCCGCCCAGGCCCTGCTGGTTCTTGTAGTCCATCTTCGAGGCGATGGTCGCCGGGGTGTCGTAGCTCCACCAGTTGGTTCCGCAGTGGGCGTACGCGGTTCCGGCTACGGTGCCCGTCGCCGGGCAGCTGCTCTTGAGGACCTTGTAGTCCTCGATGCCCGCCTCGTACGTGCCCGCCGCCGCTCCGGTGGCCGTACCGCCCGGCTCGGACTGGGTGACCCCGGTCCAGCCGCGGCCGTAGAAGCCGATCCCGAGCAGCAGCTTCTCGGACGGGATACCGAGGCCCTTGAGCTTGGAGATCGCGGCGTCGGTGTTGAAGCCCTCCTGCGGAATGCCGGTGTAGGAGGTCAGCGGGGAGTGCGGAGCCGTCGGACCCTTGGCCTCCCAGGCGCCGAAGAAGTCGTACGTCATCGGGTTGTACCAGTCGAGGTACTTCGCCGCTCCCGCGTAGTCCACCGCGTCGATCTTGCCGCCGTCCGAGCCGTCGGCGGTGATCGCGGAGGTGACCAGGTTGCCGGTGCCGAACTTGGCGCGCAGCGCGGACAGCAGGTTGCCATAGGCGTCACGGCCGCTGGTGTCGCAGGTCAGGCCGCAGGCGTTGGGGTACTCCCAGTCGATGTCGATGCCGTCGAAGACATCGGCCCAGCGGGGGTCCTCGACCAGGTTGTAGCAGGACTCGGCGAACGCGGCGGGGTTCTTCGCCGCGTCGCCGAAGCCGCCCGACCAGGTCCAGCCGCCGAACGACCAGAGGATCTTGAGGTCGGGGTGGAGCTTCTTCAGCTTGCGCAGCTGGTTGAAGTTGCCGCGCAGGTCCTGGTCCCAGGTGTCGGCGACACCGTCGACGGACTGGTCCGCGGTGTAGGCCTTCTCGTAGTCGGCGTAGGAGTCGCCGATCGCGCACCTGCCGCCGGTGACATTGCCGAAGGCGTAGTTGATGTGCGTGAGCTTGTCCGCGGAACCGGACGTCTCGATGTTCTTGACGTGGTAATTCCGGTCGTAGACGCCCCAGTTGGTGAAGTAGCCGACCACCTTGCCGCCGGCCGCCGTGGGGGCGGCCTCGGCGGCCGGGGCCGCCTGCTGCTGGAGGGCGGGGGCCGCGCCGGCCGATGACGTACCCGCGACGCCGAGAAGTGTGGCGCCGAGAGCGGCCGTACAGGCGGCTGCGGCGAGCGCCCGGAATCGGGCGCGGGGACGGTGCAGTCTGAACATCGTGGCTCCTCGTGGGGGAGGGCTTGAGCGTGGGGGGTGCCGGGTCGGACTCCGCGCAGCCGGTGCCGGTGCGCGGCCGATCAGGGTGAGACTTGGCATGAACGCGGTAAGGCGTTCGGTGGAACCGTAGAAGGACTAGACCAGTTGGGTCAATGGTTCGGACCAATTTCCATGACCGTCGGGCCCGTCGCGCACCCCGTGACGGGAGCGCTCCGATCGGGCATACTCAACGCGCCACAGCCGCTGGCCAGCGCCTCTCGTGATCCGAGAGGGCAGGATCGGTTGGGCAGTATCACTATTCCCGGGTGTGGCCCGGGGGATCACCCGGCGGCGCCGCCCACACCCCTGCGCGCGCGACCGTCGCAACGCCCGACAGGGAGGAGAGCGCCGTCATGACCGACCGTGCCCCGCAGCTGGTGGAACGCCACCTGCCCACCGAGGAGTCCCGGCAGCTCGTCGCGCTCGTCCGCGACATCGTGTCGAAGGAGATCGCTCCCCGGACCGCCGAGGAGGAGGAAGCGGGCACGTTCCCGCGCGGGGTATTCACCCTGCTCTCCGAATCCGGCCTGCTCGGACTGCCCTACGACTCCGCGTACGGCGGCGGCGACCAGCCCTACGAGGTCTACCTCCAGGTGCTGGAGGAGCTGGCCGCCGCCCGGCTCACCGTGGGCCTCGGTGTGAGCGTCCACTCGCTGGCCTGCCACGCGCTCGCCGGATACGGCACGCGGGAGCAGCGGACCGCGCACCTCCCGGCGATGCTCTCGGGCGGCCTGCTGGGCGCCTACTGCCTCTCCGAGCCCTCTTCGGGATCCGACGCCGCCTCGCTGCGCACGAAGGCGGTGCGGGACGGTGACGACTGGGTCATCACCGGCACCAAGGCCTGGATCACCCACGGCGGAATCGCCGACTTCTACACGGTGCTGGCCCGCACCGGCGTCGAGGGCCCGCGCGGCATCACCGCCTTCCTCGTCCCCGGCGACGCCGAGGGCCTGAACGCGGCCGTCCCGGAGAAGAAGATGGGCATGAAGGGCTCGCCCACCGCCCAGCTCAACTTCGACGGCGTACGGATCGGTGACGACCGCCGCATCGGCGAGGAGGGGCAGGGCTTCGCCATCGCGCTGTCCGCGCTCGACTCCGGGCGTCTGGGCATCGCGGCCTGTGCCATCGGTGTCGCCCAGGCGGCGCTGGACGAGGCCGTCGGATACGCCACCGGGCGGCGTCAGTTCGGCCGCCCCATCGCGGACTTCCAGGGACTGCGGTTCATGCTCGCCGACATGGCGACCCGGATCGAGGCGGGGCGCGCCCTGTATCTGGAGGCGGCGCGGCGGCGCGACGCGGGGGAGTCCTTCTCGCGGCAGGCGGCCATGGCCAAACTGTTCTGTACGGACACGGCCATGCGGGTGACCGTGGATGCCGTCCAGGTGCTCGGCGGCTACGGCTACACCCAGGACTTCCCCGTCGAGCGGCTGATGCGCGAGGCCAAGGTGCTCCAGATCGTCGAGGGCACCAACCAGATCCAGCGCATGGTCATCGCCCGCCACCTCGCGGGTCCCGAGACGCGCTGACCCGGAAGTCCGGGTCCCACCTTGCGGGCGTCGCCATGATCCGGTTCCACTCCTGGTCATGGCGGCCCGGCGGGGTCCGGCCGGTGCGCTCCCCCGGCGAGGCGGGCCCGGTGGACGGGTGGTTCGCCGGCGGGCGCTCCGCGGTCCGTGCCGCGTGTGCGGCCCGCTCGCCTTCGTGGAGCCCGAGGCCGTCGACCGCGGGCACCACGCCGGACGGTCCGTCGTGGTGCGGCGCGAGAAGAGGGTGCGACCCGGCGAAGAAGCGCCGCCGGGAGAACTAGCGCGACGCGCGGGGTGGGGCGCGACGCGCGGGCGGGGCGTCAGGCGGCGTGACGCCGCATCTGCGGTACCTGCAGCGGTCGCGAGCCGGGGCCACCGGCGTGCGAGAAGGGCTGCATCCGCCAGTCGAGCCCCTGAGGGAGCGTCAACAGCAGGGCCGTCTCCTGCTCCTGGGCCTCCAGCGACTCGTCGGCCGGCCGGGACTCCGCGGCGCCGCGTCCGGTACCGGCGCACACGGTGAGGACGAAGGGGTTCCACGGGGTCGGGCACAGCGCGTGCTCCGGGAGGGTGTCCTCATCGGCCAGGAGCGCGATCGGCTGCGCGCAGTCCGGGCAGATCACCCGGTACATCTCGAATGTGTCGTACGCGTCGGGCGCGCCGTCCTCGTCAGGATCGACGGGCTCCGGTTCGGTACGTCCGGTGAGCTTCAGGCTCTGCATGGAAATTCCCCCCTCGGGTGGGCCGACAAGGCGCCACGGCCTCGACCACAGCAAGCACTTCCCGTCGCGCGCGGGCCGTAACCGCGAGCCCGTCGGCTACCCACCCGTAAACCTGTGGTATTCGTCACATGCCGCCCGCAGGTGCCTCTCTTGAGCGCCCATGGGTGTGCCGGGAGGGACCTGGGGCAATAGGTTGATCCGCATGGAGGAGCTGGACCGTCAGATTGTGGAGTTGCTCGTCAAGGACGGGCGGATGAGCTACACCGACCTGGGCAAGGCCACGGGCCTGTCCACCTCGGCCGTTCATCAGCGCGTCCGCCGGCTGGAGCAGCGCGGGGTGATCCGCGGCTACGCCGCGGTCGTCGACCCCGAAGCCGTCGGACTGCCCCTCACCGCGTTCATCTCGGTGAAACCGTTCGACCCGAGCGCACCGGACGACATCGCGGAGCGGCTCGCCGGGGTGCCCGAGCTGGAGGCCTGCCACAGCGTGGCCGGGGACGAGAACTACATCCTCAAGGTGCGGGTGGCCACGCCGCTGGAGCTGGAGCACCTGCTCACCCGGATCCGTTCGCTGGCCGGGGTGTCCACCCGGACGACCGTCGTCCTGTCCACCCCGTACGAGGCGCGCCCGCCGCGCGTCTGAGGCGCCGGGGGCGCTTCCGGTGAGGGGGGCCGCGGCGCGAGCGGCTCCCGGCAGGCGCGAGACTGGTCCCATGACCGACAGCACCGCCCCCCAGAGCGCCCCCGAACACCGCACCGTGCTGCTGCGCGGTGGAGACGTCCACAGTCCCGCCGATCCGTTCGCCACCGCGATGGTCGTCGAGCGCGGGCATGTCGCCTGGGTGGGATCCGAAGGTGCCGCCGATGCCTTCGCCGGCGGCGTCGACGACGTGGTGGACCTCGAAGGGGCCCTGGTCACACCGGCCTTCACGGACGCCCATGTGCACACCACGGCCACCGGGCTGGCCCTGACGGGGCTGGACCTCTCCGGTGCCCGCACGCTCGCCGACGCCCTCGATCTCGTACGCGCGTTCGCGAACAGTCACCCCGCCGAACGGGTCCTGCTCGGACACGGCTGGGACGCCGCGCGCTGGCCCGAGCGGCGTCACCCCTCGCGGGCCGAACTGGACGCTGCCGCCGGTGGGCGGGCCCTCTATCTGCCCCGCATCGATGTGCACTCCGCGGTGGTCACGACGGCGCTGCTGGACCTCGTCCCGGGTGTCGCGGCGATGACCGGCTACCACCCCGACTCCCCGCTGACCGGCGCCGCCCACCACGCCGTACGGTCCGCCGCGCACGGCGCCCTCTCTCGGCGCCAGCGCGCGGACGCCCAGCGGGCCGCACTGCGCCACGCCGCCTCCCTCGGCATCGGCACCGTCCATGAGTGCGCCGGGCCCGACATCTCCGACGAGGAGGACCTCACCGGCCTCCTGGCGCTCGCCGCCGAGCAGCCCGGACCGCGGGTCTTCGGGCTCTGGGCGGAGCAGGTCACCGACGAGAAGAGCGCTCGCCGGATCCGTGAGCTCGGCGCGATCGGCGCGGCCGGGGACCTCTTCGTCGACGGTTCCCTCGGCTCGCACACCGCCTGTCTGCACGAGCCCTACGCGGACGCCCCGCACACGGGTACCGCACACCTGGACGCCGCGCAGATCGCCGCGCATGTGACCGCCTGCACCGAGGCGGGGCTCCAGGCCGGCTTCCACGCCATCGGCGACGCGGCGGTCTCCGCCGTCGTCGAAGGGGTCCGGGCCGCCGCCGAGACCCTCGGGCTCGCCCGGATCCGGGCCGCCCGCCACCGTGTCGAGCACGCGGAGATGCTGACCCCCGAAACCGTCGCCGCCTTCGCCGAACTGGGCCTCACCGCCTCCGTCCAGCCCGCCTTCGACGCGGCCTGGGGAGGTACGGAGGGCATGTACGCCCAGCGTCTGGGCGCGGAGCGGGCCGGGACGCTCAACCCCTACGCGGCCCTGCTGCGCGCCGGGGTGCCGCTCGCCTTCGGCTCGGACAGCCCGGTCACCCCGCTGGATCCCTGGGGGACGGTGCGGGCCGCCGCCTTCCATCGCACGCCGGAGCACCGGATCTCCGTGCGCGCCGGCTTCACGGCCCACACCCGTGGGGGCTGGCGGGCCATCGGCCGCGACGACGCCGGGCTCCTGGTGCCCGGGGCCCCGGCCGACTACGCGATCTGGCGTACCGACGACCTGCTGGTCCAGGCCCCCGACGACCGCGTCGCCCGCTGGTCGACCGACCCCCGGTCCGGCACGCCCGGCCTGCCCGATCTCACGCCCGGGGCCGAACTCCCGGTCTGTCTGCGCACCGTGGTGTTCGGACAAACTGTCTACGTACGGCCGAACGAGTGACGTGTGACTATTTCGTACCGCCGATCGAAGGGCGTACGCCCGCTGTCGCGACCTGCGGATCTTCGGCACTGACCAGGCAATTTGGGCAAAAGCCGCAGGTCGAGCGAGTGTTGACAGAACGCGCCCAGGGGCCGGTAGGTTCGGCCGGGTCCACCACAGGACGTCCGACCGGTTAAACCTCCACGCAGTCGTCGAACGCCGCTGGGTCATGGGGTGGTGTGCCGCACCGGCGCACCACCACTGACAGCCAGGTTCAGCGTCCGCGCCTCGGGGGCGAGGGAAGGTGCGAACCGGACGGAGGGTGCGACCCGGGTGGGGCCCGGACGTTCAGTAGACAACGGCTTTCGGTCGACCCGCAGCCAGCGGGTCCCAGGTCGGCCCGAAGGGCGCCGGGCCCCGATCCGCAGCACCGCCACGGCTGCGTCGGCTGTTCCGTCCGTGGGTTCTGTCCCCAGTTCCACGGGTCTGCCCCGACCTGCGGGGGCGGCTGTGCCACCGCGTCGGAATCCGAAGGCGATGCGCTCGATATGGTGTGCGTCTGCGTACGGACTTTAAGGGGCAGCAGTGAACGACGGCGGTCAGAGGCAGTACGGCCCGCTCGGCAAGGTCTTGGTGATCATCCCGACCTACAACGAGGTCGAGAACATCAAACCGATCGTCGACCGCGTGCGCGCCGCCGTGCCGGAGGCCGACATCCTGGTCGCCGACGACAACAGCCCCGACGGCACCGGAAAGGCCGCCGACGAGATCGCGGCCGAGGACGACAAGGTCCACGTCCTGCACCGCAAGGGCAAGGAAGGGCTCGGCGCGGCCTACCTGGCGGGCTTCGGCTGGGGCTCCGAGCACGGATACGGCGTGCTGGTCGAGATGGACGCCGACGGCTCCCACCAGCCCGAGGAACTGCCCCGGCTGCTCACCGCGCTCAAGGGGGCGGACCTGGTCCTCGGCTCCCGCTGGGTCCCGGGCGGACGCGTGGTGAACTGGCCCAAGAGCCGCGAAATGATCTCCCGGGGCGGCAGCCTCTACTCCCGCCTCGCCCTCGGACTCTCGGTCCGGGACGTCACCGGCGGCTACCGGGCCTTTCGCACCGAGACCCTCAAGGGCCTCGGTCTCGGCGAGGTCGCCTCGCAGGGTTACTGCTTCCAGGTGGACCTCGCCCGCCGTGCCGTCGAAGCGGGCTATCACGTCGTCGAGGTGCCGATCACCTTCGTGGACCGCGAGGTGGGCGACTCGAAGATGAGCCGCGACATTCTCGTCGAGGCACTCTGGCGGGTCACCGGCTGGGGCATCACCACCCGGACGAACAAGGTCCTGGGCCGCAAGTCCTCCTGAGGGCCGCCCCGCGGCCCGCCCGAGGTCACGCCGCGCCCCCGGCTCCATGATCACCCTCTTACGCCGTCCGCACGCCCGTACAGGCACACTGGGAGCATGACGACCGGCACACCGCCCCCGACCCGTCCCAAGCGCTCGCGCGCCCGCACGTTCCTGCCGCTCGGCATCGCCGCCTGGCTGGTGCTGGAGATCTGGCTGCTGACCGTGGTGGCCGGCGCGGCGGGCGGGCTCACCGTCCTGCTGCTCCTGGTCGCCGGTGCCTTCCTCGGGGCCGTGGTCATCAAGCGGGCCGGCCGCCGGGCCTTCCGCAATCTCACCGAGACCCTCCAGCAGATGCCGGGGCAGCCGGGCGCCCCGGCCGCCGGGCCCGCGGCTCCTCCGGGCACCAGGGGCAACGGCTTCCTGATGCTGGGCGGCCTGCTCCTGATGATCCCCGGCATGATCTCGGACGTGGCCGGGCTGCTCCTCCTGGTGCCGCCGGTCCGCACGATGCTCGGCCGGTACGCGGAGCGGTCCCTGGAACGCCGGATGCGGGCCGCCTCGCCCGGCAGCCTCTCGGACGCCTTTCAGCAGGCCCGTATGCACCGGCCGGACGGAAAGGTCGTTCAGGGAGAGGTCATCCGGGAGGACGGCACTCAGGCGCCCTCGGGGCCCGACGGCGACGCCTCCCGGGGCCCGCGCCCGCCCCTGACGCCGTAGCGCGTCCCGCCGTGGGGGTGTCACCGCGACACCCCCACCGTCCGGGCCGAGGCCGAAGCAGATGCAGGAGCACAGCGGAAAGCCGCGGGCCGTGACACAGGAACTGTGTCACGGCCCGCGGCTCTTCGATGCGGTGTTACGCGGTCAGGCAGATTTCCTGCTGTCCCGCGGATGCACGGCGATGTTCATGGCTCCGGAGCGCAGAACCGCCAGCCTCTCGGCCAGCACCTCCTCCAGCTCCTCGCGGGTGCGCCGCTCCATGAGCATGTCCCAGTGCGTACGCGCAGGCTTGCCCTTCTTCTCCTCGGGGCCATCCCCGTCCACCAGGAGTGCCTGGGCGCCGCACGCCTTGCACTCCCACTCCGGCGGAATTTCCGCCTCTACCGAGAACGGCATCTCAAATCGATGTCCGTTCTGGCATGCGTACTCCACCGCCTGGCGCGGGGCCAGATCGATGCCGCGGTCCGTCTCGTAGCTGGTAACCACGAGTCGCGTGCCGCGGAGAGCTCGCTCACTCATGAATCGTGCCTCCCGGGCTTGTCGCCCACAGGACAGGTGTCGCTGTCGTCGTCATCCGGTCAACGTCCGGTCGGCGGTAAAGATTCCCGTTGCCGGTCATGCGTCGCCCGTCGTGCCGCTGCTTTTCAGGGTTGAGTACCCACCATTGCCCGGTTTGTCACATCTGGCGGAAGGTGTCACTCAACGGTTTGGCTGTTTCCACTCGCAGTAACGGTCCTCCGGGCAGGCCAAAGGCGTACACTACCGGCCTTTCAGTTCAACGTCTAAATCCTCTCCGGAACAGGATTGCCTGCGGCAGCCACGGCCCGCCGTACCGGGACCCTCGCGAGCAGCACGGAACCGAGCACGAAGAACACGACCAACGAGATGATCGCCTCCCGATAACTGCCGGTCAGCTGGTACGCCACGCCGAAGACCAGTGGCCCCAGCCAGCTCAGACCGCGGTCGCTCATCTCGTACGCCGAGAAGTACTCGGCCTCCTTCCCGCGCGGCACCAGATGCGAGAACAGGGAACGGGACAGCGCCTGGCTCCCGCCCAGCACCAGGCCGATCGCCGCCGCGAGGGCGTAGAAGAAGAGCGGCGCGTCGGCGGGCAGGAAGTACGCGGCGACCAGGATCAGCGTCCAGACGACCAGCGAGGCCAGAATCGTGCGCTTCGCGCCGTGGATCCGGGCGAGCCGACCCATCCCCAGCGCCCCCGCCACCGCGAGCACCTGCACCAGCAGCACCGCCGTGATCAGGGTCGTCTGGTCCAGGTCCAGTTCCTCGGAGCCGTACACCGAGGCCTGCGAGATCACCGTCTGCACCCCGTCGTTGTAGATGAGGTACGCGAGCAGGAAGGACAGGGTGAGCGGATGGCGGCGCATGTCGCGCAGGGTGGCCATGAGCTGACGCCAGCCGGAGCCGACGGCCCCCTCGCCGTCCGGTGCCACCCGGCGGTCGCGCAGCCGGCGCAGCGGGATGATCGTGAAGGCGCCCCACCACACACCCGCCGAGGCGAGACAGATGCGTACCGCGTCGGACTCCGCGAGACCGAAGGATTCGTGGCCCGTGTAGAGGACCAGGTTCAGCACCAGGACCAGTGCGCCCGAGGTGTAGCCGAACGCCCAGCCGCGCGAGGAGACCGCGTCGCGCTCCTCCGGCTCGGCGATCTGCGGCAGATAGGAGTTGTAGAGCACCATCGACACCGAGATCGCCGCGTTCGCCACGATCAGCAGGAAGGCGCCCAGCAGATAGCGGTGACCGTCCAGGAAGAACATCCCGGTCGTCGCCGCGGCGCCGACGTAGGCGGCGGCCGCCAGCAGCGGTTTCTTGCGTCCCGTACGGTCCGCGGCGGCGCCCACGATCGGCATCAGCACCACGGCCACCACGACGGACGCCGAGACGGCGTACGCGAACAGCGACCCGGCGCGCACTGGTATGCCCAGCGGATGGACGAAACCGTCCGGGTCCGCGGCGGCCTTGGCTATAGACGTGAGATACGGGCCGAGGAAGACCGTGAGCACGCTCGTGGAGTACACGGAGCAGGCGAAGTCGTAGAAGTACCAGCCGCGTTGCTCACGCAGCCGGGCGGCAGCCGCCCCGGCGTCCGGCGGCGGCAGCTCCGCCGGATCGGTCTTCCCTGTGGTTCCGGTGCTCAACCCGCGCCCCCTCGATCGACCCCGTACGGACGTGGACGGGCCGGCGTCAGGACCAGGCCCCCCGCTCGTTCAGCACCGTTCGCAGCGTCTCGATGTGATCGGTCATGATGCCATCCACTCCGAGGTCCAGGAGCGCCGCCATCCGTTCGGGTTCGTTCACCGTCCAGACATGGACCTGGAGCCCGCGCGCATGCGCGGTGCGGACGAAGTTCCGGTCGACGACCCGGATGCCGTTCTGGCGCTCGGGGACCTGCGCGCACACGGCGCCCGCGCGCAGCGCCGCCGGGATGCCGAACGCGCGAAGCCGCAGGCCGAGGACCCCGCGCACGCCGTACGACGTGGCCAGCCGCGGACCCGCCAGGCGGTGCGCCCTGGCCACCCGCGCCTCCGAGAACGAGCCGACGCACACCCGGTCCCAGGCGCCGGTCCGGCGGATCAGGGCGAGGAGCGGCGCGAGCGCGGACTCCGCCTTCAGATCGACGTTCCAGCGGGCCTCGGGAAACTCCTCCAGCAGTTCCTCGAAGAGCGGCAGCGGTTCGCTGCCCGCCACCCTGGCCCTGCTCACCTCGCTCCACGGCAGCTGCGATATCCGGCCCCGCGCGTCCGTCACCCGGTCCAGCGTGGCGTCGTGGAATGCGACGAGCCGCCCGTCGGCCGTGGTGTGCACATCGGTCTCGAAGTAGCGGTATCCCGCGGCGCTCGCCCTGCGAAAGGCGGCCGCGGTGTTCTCCACCCCGTCCGCCGTCCCGCCGCGGTGGGCGAACGGGATCGTCGTGGGGTGGTCCAGATAGGGGTGGCGTGCTGAGTTCACTGCGGCAGTATGGACTGCTCCGGTGTCGTGGCGGCAACGTCCCCGGGGCCCTCGGCCGGCGCGGGGACGGCGAACACCCGCAGGAAGATCTGGGCGAGGGGGCCGATCGTCAGCGCGTAGAGGACCGTGCCGACGCCGAGCGAGCCGCCGAGCAGGAAGCCGGTCACCACGACGGCCACCTCTATCGCCGTGCGGACCAGCCGGATGGAATGACCGGTGACCCGGTTCAGTCCGGTCATCAGCCCGTCGCGCGGGCCGGGGCCGAACCGGGCCGCGATGTACAGCCCCGTCGCCACCCCGTTGAGCACGATGCCCGCGAGCATCAGCGGGATCCTCGCCGCGAGCCCGTGCGCCTCGGGCAGCAGGGCGAGGGTGCCGTCCATGGCCAGGCCGACCACGAAGACGTTCGACACGGTGCCGAGCCCGGGGCGCTGCCGGAGCGGGATCCAGAGCAGCAGGACGACCGCGCCGACGATGATCGAGACGACGCCGATGGATATGCCGGTCAGTTCGGCGAGGCCCTGGTGCAGTACGCCCCACGGCTCCAGGCCCAGCCCGGCACGTACCAGGAGGGCCGCACTCGCGCCGTACAACGCCAGACCGACGTACAGCTGGACCAGCCGCCGCGTGAGGTGGGTTCCGCTCGGGGTGGTGGTCCTGAACAAGTGGTGCCCCCTGATGTGGTGGTTGTGGACTGCTTCATGGTTACTCTGGGGCGGGGGATTGGCCACCAACCATGGCCAATCCGAGGAAGGTGGACTGATTTCGATGGTGCAATGGACTTCGACGGTGGGGGCCGCGCAGCTCGCCCGGCAGCTCCAGGCCCAGCAGCCCCGGCCGGCCGGACCGGGCAGCCGCAGGCCGCCCGCCTACCGGGCGCTCGCCGACGGGGTGCGGCTGCTCGTCCTCGAAGGCCGGGTCCCGGTCGCCGCCCGGCTGCCCGCCGAACGCGAACTGGCCCTGGCCCTGGCCCTCAGCCGGACCACGGTGGCCGCCGCCTACGAGGCCCTGCGGGCCGAGGGATTCCTGGAGTCCCGCCGCGGCGCCGGCAGCTGGACCGCGGTCCCGGCGGGCAATCCGCTGCCGGCCCGCGGACTCGAACCGCTGCCCCCGGAGTCGCTGGGCTCGATGATCGATCTGGGCTGCGCCTCGCTGCCCGCCCCCGAGCCATGGCTGACCCGCGCCGTCCAGGGCGCGCTGGAGGAGCTGCCTCCGTACGCGCACACCCATGGTGACTACCCGGCGGGTCTGCCCGCGCTGCGGCAGATGATCGCCGACCGCTACATCGAGTGCGGCATTCCGACGATGCCGGAACAGATCATGGTCACCACCGGCGCCATGGGCGCGATAGACGCCATCTGCCACCTCTTCGCCGGACGCGGCGAGCGCATCGCGGTGGAGTCGCCCAGTTACGCCAACATCCTCCAGCTGATGCGCGAGGCCGGCGCCCGACTGGTGCCGGTGGCGATGGAGGAGGGGCTGCGCGGCTGGGACATGAACCGCTGGCGGCAGGTGCTGCGCGATTCGGCCCCCCGGCTCGCCTATGTCGTCGCCGACTTCCACAACCCCACCGGCGCGCTGGCCGACGAACAGCAGCGCAGGGCCCTGGTCGACGCGGCCCGCTCCGCCGGTACGGTCCTGGTCGTCGACGAGACCATGAACGAACTGCGCCTGGACGCCGACACCGGGATGCCGCGCCGCGTCTGCGCCTTCGATCCGGCGGGCAGCACCGTCGTGACCGTGGGCTCGGCGAGCAAGGCGTTCTGGGCCGGGATGCGGATCGGCTGGGTGCGGGCCGCCCCGGATGTGATCCGCAGCCTGGTGGCCGCCCGCGCGTACGCCGACATGGGCACACCGGTACTGGAACAGCTCGCCATCAACTGGCTGATGCGGACCGGCGGCTGGGAGCAGGCGGTGGAGGTCCGGCGCGGCCAGGCCCGGGAGAACCGCGACGACCTGATCGCCGCGCTGCGCCGGGAACTGCCCGACTGGGAGTTCGAGACGCCGCGCGGCGGGCTGACCCTCTGGGTACGTACGGGCGGCCTCTCCGGGTCCCGGCTGGCGGTGGCGGGCGAGCGGGTCGGCGTCCGGGTGCCGTCCGGTCCCCGGTTCGGCGTGGACGGGGCGTTCGAGGGCTATGTGCGGCTGCCGTTCACGGTGGGCGGCCCGGTGGCGGACGAGGCGGCCGTGCGGCTCGCCGCCGCCGCCGAACTGGTGAGGTCGGGTGCGGGCGCCGGGGTGGAGACCCCGCGGAGCTTCGTGGCCTGAGCGCCCCGGCCCCGTCCCGTACGGCATCGCACGGACGGCGGACCCGGAGACCCGCTGTCCGCCCGGCGCCTTACGGGACGGGGGCGTCATCCCTCTGCGACCGCGTGCCGTGGCTTGCCCGCCGGCTCCGGCGCCCCGGCGCCCCTCGGTACGGCATCCCTCGACACCGCCTCGACGGGCACCGTGCCGAGGGGCCCGGTCCCGACCGGAACCGCTTCCACCGGAATCGCTTCCACCGGAATCGCTTCCACCGGAATCGCTTCCACCGGAATCGCTTCCACCAGAACCGCTTCCACCGGGACCGGTTCTTCCGCCGGAGCCGGTTCTGCCGGGATCGCTTCGACCGGCACGGACACGGGCAGGGGTTCGGCGGCGTCCGCGTCCGGCGGCGTCTCGTGGCCGGGCAGCAGATCCAGCACCGCCCGGCGGTGCGTCTCGCTGGTGGCGTCGTCGTGCGGGTCCGGTGTGGCCGGCACCTGGAGCCGCAGCACCGGACCGGTGCCGAGCCGGGCGTACCCCCGGCCCGCCGGGACCTCGGCGGCCGGGGTGGTGTGCGGCCGGACGCCCAGCACGGACTCGGCCTGTTCGTGCGAGGCCGGGCCGAGGACGACCCGGGCCCGGGTGTGGGTCCGTACGGTCTCCGTGAGGCTGTCCAGGCAGTCGAACTGGTCGGTCATGACCACGATGACCCCCGCCGCCCGGCCGTGCCGCAGCGGCACCTGGAGCAGTTCCTGCGGATCGGGCCGCCCGTCGGCCGCCGCGAGGGGCCCGAGGGCGCTGGGCCGGTCCAGCAGGATCCAGAGCGGGCGCCTGATGTCGTCGGGGGCGGGATGCCCGGCCTGCCGCGCGCGGTTGGCGGTGATCAGGCGCCGTTCCGTCTCGTGCGCGGCCCATTCGAGGGCCGCCAGCGCTCCGGAGAGCCCGCACTCCACGGCGAGGACTCCGGCCCGCCCGGTCAGACAGCCGTACTCACCCGTTCCGCTGCCTTCGACGACGAGGACGTCGCCGTGCTGGAGGGCCTGGAGGGCGATGGAGCGCAGCAGGGTCGTGGTGCCGCTGCCGGGCTGCCCGACGGCCAGCAGATGCGGTTCCGTGGAGCGGGCGCCGGTCCGCCAGACGACGGGGGAGGCGTCACGGGTCTCCTCGCCGTCCCGTACCGGCACGGTGCGCCGGACCGCGTCCGCGTCGGTGAAGCCGAGGACCGTCTCGCCGGGGGAGGTGACGAAGCGCTGGGCCGCGATGGAGGTGGGCAGTGGGCCGAGCACGGTCATCACGAGCTGGTTGGTCTCCTCGTCCCAGGCGAAGCGGTACTCGCGGCCACGGCCCGACTTGGCGTGCAGCAACTGCTCGATCCGGGCCCGTGAGGACTCCTCGCCGTCGGTGAAGTACGCCGGGTACGAGACCTGGAGGCGGGTGAGGCGCCCGTCGCCGTCGAAGGTGTAGCCGCTGAAGACCTTTTCCCAGTCACCGCCGTGGGAGAACAGCGGACCGGGGTCGTCGGCCACGGAGAAGTAGGGCACGAGCGCGTCGTAGAGCGACTGCAGCCGCCCGGTCTCCGCCTCGTCGGGCCCGGTTCTCACCGGGGTGCGTTCCCGGCCCATCCACGCGGCAGCGCCCATCACCGTGATCACGGCCAGTCCGGGCCCGTACGGGATGAGCGCCACCACGAGTACACAGGCCGCACCGAGGAACAGCATGGGGCCGCGCCGTTCCTTGGGGGTCGCCACCCACCTCCGCCGGCCCGCCACGGCCAGCAGCCGCAGACCACGGGTGACCGTGATCAGTGGTTGGAGCACGTCGGTGGCGCTGTCGGCGGCCGTGCGCGCGAACTCTCGACTGCGAGCGATCGAAGCGCTGCCGCTGGTCAGAATGCGGGGGAGTGGTCGCCGGGCCACAGCTGTCTCCTGAAGGGGGTGGAAGCGGTCGCGGAGCGTCAGAACTTGATCCCGCCCAGCAGGCCGGCGAGGCTCGCCCCGCCCGCTGTGATGCTCGGAGCGATGGCGGTGCCGGCCAGATAGAAGCCGAACAGGGCACAGATGAGGGCGTGCGACGCCTTGAGTCCGTCCTTCTTGAAGAACAGGAAGACGATGATGCCGAGCAGTACGACGCCCGAGATGGAAAGGATCATGAGTGTTCTCCTGGTTGGGGGGACAGTCACCATGAGTCCTTCCAGGCTCACAGGAAGTATCTATACGATAAAGAGGACAATCAGGTGAAAAGCCGTGATTTTCACCTGATTGGCAGACGGAAGTTGGTTGCCCGGAGGGGCATTTCGGCTCCCGAGCCGGGCAGGAGTCACTCGCGGTGATGTGTTGCCGCATCCGGGCCGGGTCATGTCGGACCCGGAGCAGTACCCTGTCGATTCACTCGTACGGCCCTGTGCCGTGCACCCCACCTGGTCAGCGGCAGCATGAACGGTTATGGAAGGCGGTCCGTCCGATGAGCGAAACCCCCGATCCCGAGGTGGTCGAGCTGGCGGCCAAGGTCTTCGACCTGGCCCGCCGCGGTGAGACCGACGCGCTCGTCGCGTACGTCGACGCGGGCGTGCCCGCCAACCTCACCAACGACCGGGGGGACTCGCTGCTGATGCTCGCCGCCTATCACGGGCACGCGGCGGCGGTCACCGCCCTCGCCGCCCGCGGCGCCGACCCCGGCAGGGCCAACGACCGGGGGCAGACACCGCTCGCCGGAGCCGTCTTCAAGGGCGAGCGGACCGTGATCGAGGCGCTGCTCGCCGCCGGCGCCGATCCGGCCGCCGGAACGCCGTCCGCGCTGGACACGGCGCGCATGTTCGGCAAGGCCGACCTGCTGGAACTCTTCGGTGCCCGCTGAGGCGCCCGCGGGCCAGCCGTGCGGCATGCCCGCCGGTATGTCCCGTGACCGGTCCGTCGTAAATGTGGTCGCGGTGGCGAAATGGCTGGGTCATCATGACGTCGCGGGTCCGCTCCGGACCACCGACGAGAGGCAGAGGAAGATGGTCTACACCAGGCAGAAGACGGCGGTCGGCCGATCATGTTGCTGCGCGGCATAGTGCCTTCGGGCACGTGGAACGGCACAGTCCCGGTTGCGTCGACAGCTTGATGTGAGGCATTTTCCATGTTCGATCCGTTCATAGCGCCGAGCGGCACCCTGCTCGGCCTGTTGCAGAGGGGCCGCGGCGACGGCACGCTCCACGCACTCGCCGCACCGCGCCCCGAGGCCCTCGCGGCCCTCAACCACTGCGTCCTGAGCGATCCGCGGCACGACTGGCAGGTCGAGAACCGCTCCCTCTACTACGCCCGCCTGTACCTCGATCTCGACGGCGGCATCGAGGAGATCGAGCGGCACCTGCGCGATCCCGAGGACCACCTCGACACCGAGGACTCCCGTACGGGCCTGGCGCTCGCGGTCCTGGGGCACCTCGCCTCCTACGGACGCGAGGACGCCCTGGCGCTGCTGCGGCGGTACGCGGCCACCGGGGCCAACTGGGCCTGGGCGCTGGACGAGCTCGCCCTGCGCGACGACGACGCGGGACTGCGCTCACTGGCCGTGCCCGTCCTCGGCCGCTTCCCGGCCACCGAGGAAGGCGCCGCCGACCTGGCCGTCGCCGTACGTGACGCCTTCGAACCGCGCCCCTGGCGGCTGTGGGCCGACGATCCGCGCGACGAGGTCGGCGCCCGGGTCAGAGCGGCCACCGAACAGGGCTCGTTCGACCGGTGGCAGCGCCAGATGCGCCCCGGCGGCCCGCGCCCCGGCTGGAGCGTCCAGGCCGTCTTCGACTGGGCCCAGCAGGCACTGGAACGCGGCAGCGAACTGCACGTCCCGGCCGCCCGCTGCCTCGCCGCGGTCGCCGGCCCCGACGACCGGCCGATGATCGTCGAGGCGGCCCGCAGCGGCCCCGAGGGCGCCCGCTGCGCCGCGCTGCACTATCTCGTCGAGGCCCAGGACCCGGCCGTGCTCGACCTCATCGAGGCCGCCGCCCTCAGCCCCGCGCGCTCCGTCGCCGAAGCGGCCGTCGCCGCGTTCGAGCGGATGCCCGGTGAAGCCGCCGTGGACCGGGCGCGGAGCTGGGCCCACCGGCCCGACGCGCTCGGCGCCTCGGCCGCCGGGATCCTCGCCTGCCGGGGAACGGCCCAGGACGCCCCGCTCGTCCTCGGCGCCCTGCGCGAAGCCGTACGCGGCGACGGCGCCGACGCCCGGCGGCTGTGGACCCTCGTCGACGGCACCGGCCGCCTGGGCATCGCCTGCGCCGCACCCGTGCTGCGCCATGTCTACCGCGAGACGTCCTCCTCGCACCTGCGCGGCCGGGCCGCGCGGGCGCTGGCCGCCACCGACCCCTCCTTCGCCACCGGATTCGCGGTGGAGTGCCTGTGGGACTGCGAGGAGACCACCCGGGAGCTCGCCGCGCTCCACGCCGAGACCGGGGACATCCGGGTCGCCGAGCGCCTGCGCCGACTGGCCGCGGACCCGGCCGAGGAGGCCGAGGTGCAGACCGCGGTACGCAGCAGGATCGGGCCCGACGCACCGGCTGTCTGACCCGCGCGAACGCCCGGACGCGCGCGCCGGGCGGTGACCGCCCGGGCGGGATTCCGGTCACCCGACGGGGGAACCCGGGCACCGGAAGCGTCGGGAGGGGACTGCGCCACGCCCTGCGAAGTCCTTGCCCGCCCGCCCCCGCGCCCCGGGCCAGAATGGCGGAATGACCGGACGCTGGGAGTTCTGGATCGACAGGGGCGGCACCTTCACCGATGTGGTGGGCCGTCACCCCGACGGCCGTCTGATCACCCGCAAGCTCCTCTCGCACGACCCCGGCCGCTACCGCGACGCGGCTGTCGCCGGGATCCGGCTGCTGCTCGGTCTGGGCCCCGCCGACCCGGTGCCCGCCGACCGGATCGCGGCCGTGAAGATGGGCACCACCGTGGCGACCAACGCCCTGCTGGAGCGCCGCGGCGAACCCACCGTCCTCCTCATCACCCAGGGCTTCCGGGACGCGCTGAGAATCGCGTACCAGAACCGCCCCCGCCTCTTCGACCGGCATATCGTGCTCCCCGAGTCCGTCCACGACCGGGTGATCGAGGTCCCGGAGCGGATCGACGCCGGGGGACGGACCGTCAGGCCCCTGGACCTCGCCCCGGTGGCGGAAGGGCTGAGAGCCGCGTACGCCGACGGACTGCGCAGCGCCGCCGTCGTCCTCATGCACGGCTACCGCCACCCCGCCCACGAACGGGCCGTCGCCGACGCCGCCCGCGAGGCGGGATTCACCCAGGTCAGCAGCTCCCACGAGGTCAGCCCCCTGATCCGCCTCGTACCGCGCGGCGACACCACGGTCGTGGACGCCTACCTCTCGCCGGTCCTGCGCCGGTACGTCGACGGGATCGCGGCCGAACTCCCCGGAATCCGGCTGATGTTCATGCAGTCCAACGGCGGCCTGCGCGAGGCCGCCCGCTTCCGCGGCAAGGACGCCGTGCTCTCCGGACCGGCCGGCGGAGTCGTCGGAATGGCCCGCACGTCGCAGCAGGCGGGATACGACCGGGTCATCGGCTTCGACATGGGCGGTACGTCCACCGATGTGTCGCACTACGCGGGCGAGTTCGAGCGGGAGCTCGGCACCCAGGTGGCCGGGGTCCGGATGAGCGCGCCCATGATGCGCATCCACACGGTCGCGGCGGGCGGCGGGTCCCTCCTGCACTTCGACGGCCGCCGCTACCGGGTCGGCCCCGACTCGGCGGGCGCCGTTCCCGGCCCGGCCTGCTACCGGCGCGGCGGACCGCTCACCGTCACGGACGCCAATGTGATGCTCGGCCGGGTCCAGCCGGCCCATTTTCCCGCAGTCTTCGGACCGGACGGGGACCTGCCCCTCGACGCGGACCTGGTGCGCGAGCGCTTCGACGCCCTGGCCGCCGAGGTGGCCGGGGCGACCGGGAACCGGCCCACCGCGGCCGAGACCGCCGCGGGATTCCTGGAGATCGCCGTACTGAACATGGCCAACGCCGTCAAGAAGATCTCCGTGCAACGCGGCCATGACATCACCCGCTACGCCCTGACCGCCTTCGGCGGAGCGGGCGGCCAGCACGCCTGCGCGGTCGCCGACGCGCTCGGCATCGACACCGTCCTCGTACCGCCGCTCGCCGGGGTGCTCTCCGCGTACGGGATCGGCCTCGCCGACGCCACCGCGATGCGCGAACAGTCCGTCGAGGCCGAGCTGGACGAGCCCGTCCGCGAGCGGGTGGACCGGCTCTGCGCCCGCCTGGCCGGCCGCACCCGTGCCGACCTCCGTGCCGACGGGATCCCCGACTCCGCCGTCAGCACCCGGGCCCGGGTGCTGCTGCGGTACGCGGGCACGGACGCGGCGCTGCCCGTCGCCCTGGACACCGTGGCCGCCATGACCGAGGAGTTCACCTCCGTCCACCGGGCCCGCTACGGCTTCACGACGGACAAGCCGCTCGTCGTCGGGGCGGTCTCGGTGGAGGCGACCGGAACGGCCGGGCCGCACACCCCGTACCGGCCCGGCGCCGCGGCGGGCGGGGGCGCACCGCGGCGCCGGGACACGGTACGGATGTACGCCGACGGCCGATGGCGGCGGGTCCCGCTCTTCCGGCGGGAGGACCTGCGCCCCGAGGACACCGTGACCGGCCCCGCCGTGGTCGCCGAGGACGATGCCACCACCGTCGTCGACCCCGGCTGGCAGGCCGCCGGCAGCCCGACCGGCCATCTGGTCCTGACCCGGGTACGCCCGCGCCCCGACCGGACCGCGGTCGGCACCAAGGTGGACCCGGTGATGCTGGAGGTGTTCAACAACCTCTTCATGTCGATCGCCGAGCAGATGGGCGTGCGCCTGGAGAACACGGCCCACTCCGTCAACATCAAGGAGCGGCTGGACTTCTCCTGCGCCCTCTTCGACGCCGAGGGCAACCTCATCGCCAACGCGCCGCACATTCCGGTGCACCTGGGCTCGATGGGGGAGTCCATCAAGGAGGTCCTGCGGCGCAACGCGGGAACGATGCGCCCCGGCGACGTGTACGCCATCAACGACCCGTACCACGGCGGCACCCACCTGCCCGATGTGACGGTCGTGACGCCGGTGTTCGACATCGACGGCGACGGGGACGACGGCGGGGACGAGGGCGAGGGCCGGGGCGGGGCCGGGGGCGCGAGGGCCACGCTGCGATTCCTGGTCGCCTCGCGCGGGCACCACGCAGAGATCGGCGGCATCACCCCCGGCTCCATGCCCGCTTTCAGCCGCACCGTCCAGGAGGAGGGCGTGCTGTTCGACAACTGGCTCCTGGTACGTGACGGCCGGCTGCGCGAGTCCGAGACCAGGGAGCTGCTCACCTCCGCCCCCTACCCCTCGCGCGCCCCGGAGACCAACCTCGCCGACCTGCGCGCCCAGATCGCCGCCAACGAGAAGGGCATCACCGAACTGCGCCGCATGGTGGACCGGTTCGGAGCGGACGTCGTCGAGGCGTACATGGGCCACGTCCAGGACAACGCCGAGGAATCCGTACGCCGGATCATCGCCGGGCTGGACGACGGCTCCTGCCGCTACGAGACCGACAACGGCGCCGTGATCGAAGTGGCGCTGAGAGTGGACCGGGCCGCCCGCGGCGCCGTACTCGACTTCACCGGCACCTCGCCCCAGCAGACGGGCAACTTCAACGCGCCCACGTCCGTCGTCATGGCCGCCGTCCTGTACGTCTTCCGGACCCTGGTCACCGAGGACATCCCGCTCAACAGCGGCTGCCTCAAACCCCTGGAGGTACGCGTCCCGGAGGGCTCGATGCTGTCCCCCGTCGCTCCGGCGGCGACCGTCGCGGGCAATGTGGAGACCTCCCAGGCCATCACCGGGGCCCTCTACGCGGCCCTGGGGGAACAGGCCGAGGGGTCCGGCACCATGAACAACGTCACCTTCGGCAACGACCGTGTCCAGTACTACGAAACGGTCGCGAGCGGCTCCGGAGCGGGGGAGGGCTTCGACGGCACCGACGCCGTACAGACCCATATGACCAACTCCCGGCTCACCGACCCCGAAGTCCTGGAGTGGCGCCTGCCCGTCCTGCTGGAGAGCTTCGCGGTGCGGGAGGGGAGCGGAGGGACGGGCCGGTGGCACGGCGGCCGGGGCGTGGAGCGCCGGATCCGCTTCCTCGAACCGGTCACACTGGACCTGCTCTCCGGGCACCGGCGCGTCCCTCCCTACGGCATGGCGGGCGGCGGACCGGGTGTGCTGGGAAGCCAGCACATCGAGCGCGCCGACGGAAGGACCGTCACGGAGCTGAAGGGCTGCGACACCATCGGGCTGGAAGCCGGGGACGTCCTGGTCCTGCGCACGCCGGGAGGCGGCGGATACGGGCCGCCCGCCGGGTGACGCGGCTCCCGTTCCCCGCCGTGGGCGCGGCGGTCCCGGTACGCTGCGCGGGCCGGTTCCCCGCCGTGCGCGCCGGTCGTCCGGTACGGTGCACCGGGCAGCTCCCGGCTCACGGAACACCCCGGCCGGGGCGGTCGCTTCTGCGCCGTTTCGACCGTTGTCAGTGCGAGGACCTAATCTGTCCCACGTGACTTCGCCTGCCTACACGGACAACGCTGCGCCCCAGCTCAGCGCGGGGCCGCGGCCCGCCCCGGGCCCCGCCGCCGACGAGGGGCTCTCACGGCGGCTGCGCGCGCTCGCCTGCACGGCGCCGCTGCACGATCTCGACGTCCGCAAGGCGAACCTGGCCGGTGAGTACACGGTCTACGCGATGGCGGAGGTCGCCCTCGCCGCCATCGACCTGGTCACGCTCAACATGGACTTCGACACGGGTGCCGACCACGACCAGATAGTGGCCAGACTCCTGCCCCGGGTGGGCGCGCAGGCCCCGCGGCGCCCCGTCGCCGAGCACGAGCGGGTCGCCCGCTGGGTCCTGGAGAACCTGATCAACGTCGGGAGCGTCGACCGCGGATTCCGCGCGGTGTACGGCACCTTCGGGCCGGACGGCGTCTACGTCCGCCGGGACTACGACTTCAAGCTGATCGAAGAGGTCCCGGGGTACGGCGGCACCGTCTACCTCCGCGCCACCGACGAGGCGGTCAACGTCCTCGTCGGCGCCCTGGACACCGACGTCACCAGCGCCCAGATCGCCGCCGAGGTGAAACTGGAGGTCCTGATCAGCCGCGGCCGTCTCGCCGATGCCCAGCTCGCCGCCGAGCAGGCCCGCTACCGCACCGTGCAGTACGCGCAGACGCTCCGCAGGACCCTGGAGGCGACCCGGCGCAATGTGCGCGCGGTCGACTGGCTCAACACGGTCCCGGACATGATCGACGAAGCCCTGGACCACGTGGCCGACCGCTACCGCCACGAGAACGCGATCCTCACCAACATCCGCAAGGCGCGTGACGAGGCCGAGGAGCCCGAGCACAAGCGGCGTGCCGCCGAGCTGGTCGACATCGTCAAGGACTGCATCCGCCGCCACACCCAGCTCCAGTCCCGGCTGCTGGAGGCGGGACCGCTGTTCCGCGCCGAACAGGACCGCCAGGCGTTCGCCGCCCCCACCGCCCGGATGGGCCTCGACCTGTACGGCCAGCTGGTCGCCCCGCTGCTCCCGCTCCCCGTCGAACAGTCGATCCGCGCCACCGACGCCTTCTTCGCGCACGGGACCGGACTGCGCACCCCCACGTCCGTGCGCGTGGGAGACCTGGTCGACATGCTCCTCACCCCGCCCCTGGAGCGGGAGCACCTGGGCGCGGAGATGCCCGAGCCCGATCTGATCGCCACGCCGGACGACAGCCGGTTCAGCGAGGACCAGCTCGCGAGTGCCATGACCCTGCTCGACCTGGAGCACGACGCACCGCGCCGGCTCTCCGGACTGCTCGCCGAGGCCCGGCTCAGCGATCCCGAACTGCCGTACCTGGTCGCCCTGCTCGCCGTCCACGCGGCCAGCCCGCCCGTCGGTACCGCCTACCGCCAGGGCGAGCGGCGCCTGCTGTTCGCGGTCGACGACGGTACGGAGCTGGACGACCCGGAGTTCGGCGGCGCCGACCTGATAGTGGGCACCGCTCTGCTGGACGCGGCCGGCATGGCCGCCGACCGCAAGGAGGCCTCATGACCGCCGCCCCCCGCCCCGCGCCACCCGGGCCCGGACACCGACCCGTAGGACCCGCGCCCCGCCGTGCCGTACGACTCGGGCCCCGCCCCGTACCGAAGACTTTCCGCAGCAAGGAGCCACGGCCGTGAGCGACCACCACGCCGAGCACACCGACGTGTGGGGCGAGCCGTCCGGCACGCATGCCACGCACAGCACCGACCCCGCGCCGGCGGCCGATACGGTCACCGGCGCGCCGGTGACCCCGGCCGACGCCGCCGACGCCGCACGGCTGGTCTCCTTCGGGCTCCAGCCCAAGCTGCTCCCCGCACGCGATGCCGAGTACGCCGAACTGCTCCGCCGCTACCGCGAGGAGCCCGCGTTCGCCCGGCTCGCCGACGCCGTCGCCACCGGGCTCGGACTCATCGTCCTGGAGGTGTCCACCCGGGCCGGCATGGCCGTGACGGCGGGCGAGGACTCGGTCTTCGCCGTACGCATGGGCGACTACGCCCGCCGCGCCTCCTCCGACGCCGCCGACCGCTTCCTGCACGGCCTCGCCCACCTCGCCGTCGCGGCCATGGCCTTCCCCCGCCCCGAGGACCTCGCCGACGACGCGTACATCGGCCGCATCACGGTCAACGGGGTCGACGCGTTCGTCCGTCAGGCCTGCCACCGGCTGGAGGAGCGCGCCGAGGAGCAGGGCGACAACAGCGACCCGGCCACCGACGCCCCGGGACTGGAGGCCGGGTGGCGGATCTACGCCCGCCGCAGCGCCACCGGAGCGACCAAGGACGCCCGGCGGCTGGCCGGTTCCACCACCGGCATCATCGGCAAGGCCGTCGCCTTCCTCACCGACTCCGGCTTCCTCCAGCGCACCGGGGACGACGCGGGCGGCGCCTACCGCACCACCGCCCGCTACCAGCTCCAGGTACGCGACATGGCGGGCAGCGCCGCCATGGCCGAGCTGCTGGACCTCGGGGTCGTCCCCGTCACCGACGGCACGGCCACGCTGCTGCCCCCGCCCGACCCCGACAGCCTGGAGCTGGCCGCCGACGCGGGCCTGCCCTTCCACGCCTGAGGCCGACCCGTAACCGCCGCCCCGCACCCGCCGCCCCGCCACCGCGCTCCGCAACCGCCGCTCCGCACCCGCTTTCCGAACGACGAGAGTCCGCCGCCATGTACGAGTTGTCCCGGGTCCGTCTCTACTCCATCGGGCCTGCCGGTGCGCGCTACGCCGACACCGTCCTCGACCTGCGCGGAGTGGGCGAGCCCGTACCCGACCCCGCGCCGGCCCAGGCCGAGTTCTTCGAGGAGGAGCCGGTCGGCCCGCCGCGCCGTCCGGCGCCGGCGGGTGTGCTCTTCCTGGAGAACGGCGGCGGCAAGTCCGTCCTGCTCAAGCTGATCTTCTCGGTGATGCTGCCCGGCCACCGCAACACCCTGGGCGGCGCCAGCTCCGGCGTCCTGCGCAAGTTCCTGCTCGCCGACGACTGCGGCCATGTCGCCCTGGAGTGGCAGCACACCCTCACCGGCGAATGCGTCGTCGTCGGCAAGGTCAGCGAATGGCGGGGACGTCAGGTCTCCAACGACCCGCGCAGGTTCGCCGAGGCCTGGTACTCCTTCCGACCCGGCCCCGGACTCAGCCTGGACAGCCTCCCGGTCGCCGAGGCCACCTCCGTGGTCCGCCCCGCGGAAGGCGCCTCCGGCGCTCAGGGCAGGCGCCGCACCATGAAGGGCTTCCGCGACGCGCTGATGGACGCGGGCAAGTTCTACCAGCACCTCGACGTGCACTGGGAAGAGATCCACGACCGCTGGAACGAGCACCTCGGCGACCTCGGCCTGGACCCCGAACTCTTCCGCTACCAGCGCGAGATGAACGCCGACGAGGGTGAGGCCGCCGGGCTCTTCGCGGTCAAGAAGGACTCCGACTTCACCGACCTGCTCCTGCGCGCCGTCACCGACACCCGCGACACCGACGGTCTCGCCGACCTGGTCAGCGGCTTCGGGAACAAGCTGGGCCGCCGCGCCGAACTCACCGCCGAACGCGACTTCACCGCGGGCTCGGCCGATCTGCTGGGCCGGATCGTCGAGGCCACCGCCACCCGCTCCCGCACCCGCGACATCCACGCCGGTGCCGAACGGCGCACCCGCACGCTCGCCCGCCGCCTCGCCTCCCGTGCCGCCGAGGAACGAGGCCGCACCGCGGAGCTGGCCCAGCAGGTCACCGCCGCCGCCCACACCGTCACCGAGGCCGAGGCGACCCGGAGCCACCGTGCCCTGATCGCCGCCGAACTGGCCTACCGGCACGCGTCACTGGCCCTGACCGCCGCCGAGAAGGGCGCCGCGGCCCAACGTCGCGAGCTGGGCGAGGCCAGGACCCTGCACGCCGCCTGGCAGGCCGCCGAAGCGGTGCTGCGCCACCGGGCCGCCGCCGACCGTTCGGCCAGGGTCGCCGTCGCCATCCGCGAGGCAGAACGCGACGCCGCCCCCGCCCTCGCCGCCCGTGCCACGGCCGCCGCCGATCTCGTACGGGCCCTGCACACCGCCGCCGAGGACGGCGAGCGGGTGGCCAACGAGGAGGAGGAGCGTTCCGACACCCTCCAGGCCACCGGCGAGCGGGCCCACCGCGATGCCACGATCGCCGCCACTGAGGCCCAGCGCGCCCGCAGCGAAGCCGGACACCTGCGCCAGCGGCTGGCCGAGGTCGAGCAGGAGACCACCGAAGCGGTCCGGGCGGGCTGGCTCGACAACACCGCGCCCGACGCCGACCCGGCCCGCGCCGCCCTCGCCGCGAGCGACGCCGAACAGTCCGCCGTCGCCGCCTGGGACACCGCCCGGGACGCCGCGCGAGCGGCGGCCGACCTCGCCAGGGAGGCGGCGGCCGACGAGAGCCGCGCCGAGCTCGCCGCGGCACGTGCCGCGGACGGGGCGAAGGCCGCGGAGCAGTCCTACGAGGACGAACTCGGGGCCGCCGCATCGATCGCCGCCGACGACCGCCTCGCGGACCTGCTGAGCCTGCCGTCGGCCACCGGAGTACCGCACCCCCGCCGGGGCGCCCGCACCCCCGGCGCGGGGACGGGCAGCGGCACGGAGCCGGGCGAGCCGTACGCCACCGCGCACCGGGACACCACCGGGGCCCCCGAGGACGACGGCCGGCCCACCACGGCCGCCGCCGGCCGCCGGGCCGGCACCACGACCGCTGTCGCCGAGGACACCGCCGGCACACCGCAGCCCCTGACCGCCGAGGAGTTCGACCGGAGCGCCGACGAGCTCCGCGACCTCCTCGACCAGGGCATCGCCGGGGCCGAACGCAGGCTCTTCGACCTGCGCACCGCCGCTGCCGACGACGCGCGGATCCTCGGCGCGCTCGGCGACGGCGGTCTGCTCCCGCCGGGCCCCGACGTCCTGGCCACCGTCGAATACCTCGGCGAGCACGGCATTCCCGCCCTGCCCGGCTGGCGCTACCTCGCGCAGGCCGTCGACCCGGCCGACCACGCCTCGGTGCTCGCCGCCCGCCCCGAGCTGGTCGACGGCGTCGTCATCACCGACCCCGACTCGCACGCCCGTGCCCGTGAGGTCCTGGGGGCCGCGGCCCTCCTGCCCCGGTCCGCCGTCGCCGTCGGCACCGCCGCCGCGCTCCTCGCGCCCGTCCCCGCCCCCGGCACGGGCGGGCACACGGACGGCGTCTTCCTCGTCCCGCCGAACCCGGCCATGCACGACGAGTTCGCCGCGGACGAGGAGCGGCAGGCGCTCCGGAGCAGGGCCGCAGCCCGCGACGAGGACATCCGGACCCTCGCCGCCCGGCTCGCCGGCGACCGCTCGCTCGCCGCCCGGATCGGTTCCTGGCGCGCCGACTGCCCGCCCGGGACGCTCGCCGAGCTCGCGGACGCCGCCGCCACCGCCCGTACCGCCGCCGAAACGGCCGAAGCGGCTCTCGCGGAGGCCCGCTCGGTCCGCGCCGAGGCCGACGAGGCCGCCGCCGACACGGCCCGCGTCCGCGACGAACGCCAGGAGACCGCACAGCGCGCCCGCCGTGCCGCGGACGCCCTCGCCGGGCTCGCCTTCCGCCTCCGTGAGCGCGCCGGGTGGCAGGTGCGCCTGCGTGAACTGGTCGACGAGGCCGCCGAATCCGAAGCCCGCGCCACCGTGTATCTGGACCGGGCCCGCGCCGCCGACGAGGACCGCAGGGCCGCCCAGCGCGCCGGGGACGACGCCCGCCGCACCGCACGGGCCCTGCGCGCCGAGCGGGCCGAGATCGCCGGTGCCCCGGAAGTGCTCCCGGAGCCCGGACCGGACACGGTCCGTACCGCCCTGCCCACCCTGCGCGAGGCCTACCGCGCCGCGTCCCAGCTGTACGAGAAGGTGGGCGTCGGCGCCGACCTGCGCGCCGAACAGGCCCGTGCCGAGAGCGACGAGAGCGCCGCGCTCGCCGAGCTCGACCGCCTCACCAACAAGGTCCGCACCCGCGCGGCCCAGCTCCTCGAAGGAACCGACGGCGCGGACGGCCCCTCCCGCCAGGCGGCGGCGGCACGGGCCGAATCGCTGGTCCAGCTCCTGGAGACCCGGGCCTCCACCGCCAGCGAGCAGCTCGGCCGGCTGCGCGGCGAGGCGGAACGGCTCGCACCGCGGGACGACGAGCCGCACCACACCGAGCTGCCCGACGAGCTGTCCCCGGCGGACGCCGAACAGGCCCAGGGGCTCCTGCGCACGGCCACGTCCGAACGGGCCGCCGCCGACGGAGCCCTGGACACCGCCCGCGCCGCACACGCCGAACTGCTGCACGCCCACCGCACCGCGGAGGACTCCGCGGGCGGCTTCGACGAGACCGCGGCCCTCCTGCGCGACCTGCTCCGGGACAACGGCGCGGACGACCCCGCCGAAACCCCCGACACCTACCCCGGCAGCCTCGACGAGGCCCGGCAGTCCGCCGCCGAGGCCCGCCGCTCCCTGCGCGGCTGCGCCACCGACCTCTCGGCGGCCGAGAGCGCCGTACGGGAGGCGAGCGACATCCTGGTACGGCACGCCAACTCCACCCGCTACGAGCAGGTGCGCACCCCCGCCCGCCAGCAGATCCGGGAGCTCCCCGCCGCGGCGCTGCCGGAACACGCCGAGAAGTGGGCCGCCGCCTTCGCCCCCCGGCTGCGCGTCCTCACCGACGAGCTGGTGCAGCTGGAGCGCAACCGCGACTCCATCGTCGACCGGCTCCGCGGTCTGGTGGAATCCGCCCTCACCACCCTCCGCTCGGCCCAGCGGCTCTCCCAGCTGCCCGAGGGACTGGGGGAGTGGTCGGGGCAGGAATTCCTCCGCATCCGTTTCGAGGAACCCGACCAGGCCACACTCACCGAACGCCTCGGCGAGGTCATCGACGAGGCCACGCACGCCGCACTCAAGAAGAACTCCGACCTGCGGCGCGACGGAATGTCCCTGCTGCTGCGCGGAGTCGAGGCGGCCCTGCGGCCCAAGGGCATCGCCGTGGAGATCCTCAAGCCGGACGCGGTGCTCCGCGCCGAGCGGGTCCCGGTGGGACAGATGGGCGACGTGTTCTCCGGCGGCCAGCTGCTCACCGCCGCGATCGCCCTGTACTGCACCATGGCCGCGCTGCGCAGCAACGACCGCGGACGCGACCGCCACCAGCACCGGCACGCGGGGACGCTCTTCCTCGACAACCCCATCGGCCGCGCCAACGCCACGTATCTGCTGGAGCTCCAGCGCGCGGTGTCGGACGCGCTGGGTGTGCAGCTGCTCTACACGACCGGCCTGTTCGACACGACGGCGCTCGCCGAATTCCCCCTGGTCATCCGGTTGCGCAATGACGCCGACCTCAGGGCGGGCCTGAAGTACATCAGCGTCGAGGAGCACCTGCGTCCCGGGCTGCCCCAGCAGCACCCGGACGGCGAGGTGGTGCACGGCGAGATCACTGCGACCCGGATGTTCAAGCGGAACGCGGCCCCGGAGGGGGCGGGCGCACCGGCTCCGGAGCCGGCCGCGGGCTGACGTCCCGGACGGGCGCACGGGACCGCACGCACGGGCGGCGGGCGGTCTCCCGCTGCGCGGAGCCGCGTGCGCCCGTCCGTACCCTCGCGCGCACGGGTAGGGACATGGGGCCGGTCCTCCGGATCAGGACCGGCCCCGGCACCTCAGGCCTGGGACAGATCGCTCGCGCCCCGGTGCTCCCGTCGTATCCCCGTACCGTCCAGCTCCGCCGTGCGCGCCGCGCGCCGTGCCCGGCGGCGCTCGCGGCGCATCCGCCGCGCCGTGCTGCTGGGCACGGACACCACACCGTTGCGCTGATGCCACACCTGACGGGTCACCCACACATCCAGCACCGACCAGGTCGCGACCACCGTGCTGGCGACCGAGCTGAGTACCATCGGGAAGGCGAGCCAGGAACCCGTCAGCGTGCACAGAAAGGCCACCATGGCCTGGATGAGCGTCAGCGACATGATCAGCACGGCACGCACCGCGGCCGTCCGCACCGCATCAGGCATTCGCCGCTTCGACGCCGGCTCCTCCACCCACAGCTGCCGCGGAATCCTCGCCCCTCCCGCGGCCCCGGCCGCCGCGGCGCTGGCCGGCCTTCCGGTTCTCCGGCGCTCGTCCGTATTCAAGGACCTTCAACTCCCCACCACTGTCCGACTTCAGGGTGGCTGCCCGGCTTGTGCCCGTTCTACGCGGGCGGAGCGAGTCCATCGTGCCGCGCAGGCCCCACAGCGCCATCTTCCCCCATACAGAGGGACGTATGAACACTCGTGAAGATTCCCGCAGAAAGGCCCCAGGGAGCCCGGACGGTCACGGAACGAGGAATTCCAGCCAAGTGCCACGCCCGGGTATACGGCGCTCTGTCACACAACCGCTGTCGCTTTCGCGAAATTCATCTCAGGGAATACCGGGACAACTCACGATCAACTCGCGGGCGGGCGGCCGAAAATCTTCCGGAGGTGTCTTCGAGTTGCCTGTGTGTCAGTAGTAGGCTCGCGCCGTTTATTGACGCAGGACCGACGGTCGTCGACACAGAAACGACCGACGGACCGTCGGGGCACGGGCGACGGACGTCGAGCGGGACCGACGGAACACACCCCCGCGTGCGGGGTCGATCTGGGGGAGGCCATGCGCTTTCGCGGGAAGTCCATCCGCAGGAAGATCGTGGCGTTGCTCCTGGTGCCGCTCGTCTCCCTCACGGGCCTCTGGGTCTTCGCCACCTTCCTCACCGGCCGCGAGGCCAACCAGCTGATGAGCGCGAGCGCCATCGTGGAGAAGGTCAGCCACCCCCTGGAGGAGACCGTCCGGGCCGTCCAGGGCGAACGCAGACAGACCCTCGCCTTCCTCGCCGACCCCCGGGCCTCCGACGCCCTGCCCCTGCTGCGCCGTCAACGCGCCGCCACCGACCGGATCGTGGCGGAAGTCCGGCTCAGCGCACAGCGGCAGGACATCCGCGACGCGCTGCGCCCCGCCGCCGAGACCGAACTCGACTCGATCCTCAGCGCCGTCGACGGACTCGACGCCCTGCGCGACTCGGTCGAGAACCGCACCATCAGCCGCACCCAGGCCCTGGACTTCTACAACGGCCTCGTGGACCCCTGCTACCGCTTCCTGAACGGTCTCCACCGGATGGAGAACGTGTCGATGGACAAGCAGGTCCGCGCCCTGGTCGGCATTTCGCGGGCGCGGGAAATGCTCTCCCGCGAGGACGCGCTGATCAGCTCCGGACTCAGCGCGGGCCGTCTCACCGCTCCCGAACTGCGCGCGATATCCGACCTCGTGGCCAACCGGAAGCTCCTCTACGAGATCAACCTCGAACTCCTGCCCTCATCGGAACGCCGACGCGTCGAGCAGTACTGGGGCAGCCCCGACACCGAACCGCTGCGCACGGCGGAGAGCCGGCTGATCGACGCCGGACCGGCGAAGGAGCCGGGCACGGTCGACGCCGAACGGTGGCAGCAGGTGGCCCCGCCCGTGCTGGACCGGCTGGCCAACGACTCCACCGAGATGAGCAACCGCTTCCAGGACCGCGCGGAACCGGCCGCCTACCGCGTCCTCGTCCAGGCCGGTGTCGCGGGCGTCCTCGGCTTCCTCGCCCTCCTCATATCGGTCTTCGTCTCCGTGCGCATCGGCCGTGAGCTGGTCCGTGACCTCTCCCGGCTCCGCAAGGACGCCCACGAGGTGTCCGGCGTACGGCTGCCGAGCGTGATGCGCCGGCTCGCCGCCGGGGAACACGTCGACGTCGAGACCGAGGCCCCCCGACTCCAGTACGAACGGGACGAGATCGGCCAGGTCGGCCAGGCGCTCAACACCCTTCAGCGGGCCGCCGTCGAGGCCGCCGTCAAACAGGCGGACATGCGCCGCGGTGTCTCCGAGGTGTTCGTCAACCTCGCCCGCCGCAACCAGGTGCTCCTGCACCGTCAGCTGACGCTGCTGGACACCATGGAGCGCCGTACGGAGAACAGCGACGAACTCGCCGACCTGTTCCGCCTCGACCACCTGACCACCCGCATGCGGCGCCACGCCGAGGGCCTCGTGATCCTTTCCGGGGCCGCCCCGTCCCGGCAGTGGCGCAAGCCGATCCAGCTGATGGACGTGGTCCGGGCCGCGGTCGCCGAGGTGGAGGACTACGAGCGCATCGAGGTCCGTCGGCTGCCGCGGATCGGGGTCGGCGGTCCCGCCGTCGCCGACCTCACCCACCTGATCGCCGAACTCCTGGAGAACGCCACGGTGTTCTCCCCGCCCCACACCGCGGTCCAGGTCCACGGGGAGCGCGTCTCCAACGGCTTCACGCTGGAGATCCACGACCGGGGGCTCGGCATGGCCCCGGACATCCTGCTGGACGCCAACCTGAGGCTCGCCGAGACCCCCGACTTCGAACTCTCCGACACCGACCGCCTCGGCCTCTTCGTGGTCAGCCGCCTCGCCCAGCGGCAGAACGTCCGGGTCTCGCTCCAGAAGTCCCCGTACGGAGGGACGACCGCCGTCGTGTTCATCCCGGCGGCGCTGCTGACCGACGCCCCCGACACGCACGGCACCGGTTTCCGCCTGGACCGCCGGGCCGAGCGGGCGATCATCGGTGGCCGCCCGGCGGACGACGCCCGGAGCGGGAAGGACGGCGCACGGGGGAGCGAGGACCGCAGGGCGGGCGGCACCGGCAGGTCCTCGGCGCTCTCCCCGGTCCCCACCGGCCTCACCGACCCGGCCGTGCTCGACGGGCCCGTCGAACTCGAAGGCCCCGTCGGACCGCTGGACTTCGTGAACGGCGCGCTCGACCGGTCCCTCGACCCGGCGCTCGGCCCCGTGCTCGACGGCGTCCGCGATCTGGAGGACACCGAGAGCGAACGCGGAGGCATCTTCCGCTCCCGGGACCTGCACCAGCAGACCCGCGACCACGGCGGTGAACCCTCGGCGGACGTCCGTCCGATGCGGCCGGCCGGTCCGGTGCCGCTGCCCCGCCGCAAGCCTCCGACACTCGTCGCCGACCGGGGGCGCCGGGTGGACGACTCCGGCCGCGCCACCCACTCCACCGACGAGGACGCCCCGGCATCCTCCGGGACGCGTTCCGGTCCCACCGGCCCGGCCCGCACCACGACCGGCCCGGTCGCGCACAACGGCACGCCACGCATCCCGAAGACCCCCCGGGCCGCGGCGCCCCCCGAGTCCTCGTACGCCTCGCGGTTCCCCGGCGAACCGGCGGCTCCGGAGACCGTGGGCGGACTGCCCCGACGGGTCCGGCAGGCGAGCCTCGCCCCCCAGCTCCGCGGGGAATCCGCGGGAGGGCCGCCGCACCACGACCCCGTGGACGCCGACGACGTCGAGCGCGACGCGGACGAAGTACGCACTCGCATGGCCTCGCTCCAACGGGGCTGGCAGCGCGGCCGCCGGCAGAACGCCGAGGACGCGTCCGGCCCCGGCGATACCGCACCAGGAACCACTCCGGGAGGGGACGGTCGATGACCGCACCGAACGCCGCAGCACAGGACTCCGTACGTCAGGGGTCCGGCGAACTCAACTGGCTGCTCGACGAACTCGTGCAGCGCGTCGCCAGTATCCGTAAGGCGCTGGTGCTCTCCAGCGACGGTCTGGCCACCGGTACCTCGCAGGATCTGACCAGGGAGGACAGCGAGCATCTGGCCGCGGTCGCCTCCGGCTTCCACAGCCTGGCCAAGGGCGTGGGCCGGCACTTCGACGCGGGCCGGGTGCGCCAGACCGTCGTCGAGCTCGACGAGGCGTTCCTCTTCGTCACGGCCGCGGGCGACGGCAGCTGTCTCGCCGTCCTGGCCGACGCCGACTCCGACGTGGGCCAGGTGGCGTACGAGATGACGCTGATGGTCAAGCGTGTGGGCGCCCATCTGGCCAACGCCCCACGGACCACCGGTCTGTCCGCCGGAGGGTGAGGGGATGGCATGAGCGCCGACTCCTCCCGGGAGACCGTCCCCGGATCCTCTGACGCCCCCGGTGGCCCCCCGTCCTCACGCTGGTACGACGCGGACGCCGGACCGGTGGTCCGTCCGTACGCGATGACCCGGGGGCGCACCAGCAGCGCGTCACGCCACCGGCTCGACCTGATCGCGCTCGTCGTCCCCGAACCGGCGGCCGACGACCCCGGCCGGGACCAGACGCTCTCCCCGGAGCACGTGGAGATCGTCGAACTCTGCGCCGACATGCCCCAGTCGATCGCCGAGCTCTCCGCCGGCCTGGACCTTCCCGTAGGGGTGGTCCGGGTGCTGGTGGGCGATCTCGTGGAGGACGAGCTGGTGCACGTAACCCGTCCCGTTCCGCCGGCCGAGCTGCCGGACGTGAACATTCTTCGCGAGGTGATCAATGGCCTTCGGGCGCTCTAGCCGCAAGAAGCGGCCCGTTGAGCCCGTTACCCTGAAAATCCTGGTGGCGGGCGGATTCGGTGTGGGCAAGACGACCCTGGTGGGCGCGGTCAGCGAGATCAGACCGCTGCGTACGGAGGAGAGGCTGAGCGAGGCGGGCCGTCCGGTGGACGACCTGGAGGGTGTCGAGGGCAAGACCACCACCACGGTGGCCATGGACTTCGGACGCATCACGCTCCGCGAGGACCTGGTGCTGTACCTGTTCGGTACTCCGGGCCAGGACCGCTTCTGGTTCCTGTGGGACGAGCTGGCCCAGGGGTCCCTGGGCGCGGTCGTCCTCGCGGACACCCGGAGGCTGGCGGACTGCTTCGCGGCGGTCGACTACTTCGAGCGCCGGAAGATCCCGTTCACCGTGGCCGTCAACTGCTTCGAGGGTGCCGACCGGTTCCCCGCGGAGACGGTGCAGGCGGCGCTCGACCTCGATCCCGGGGTGCCGGTCCTCGTGTGCGACGCACGCGAGCGGTCCTCCGTGCGTGACGTACTGGTCAAGGTGGTCGAGCACGCGCTGGCCCGTGCCGACCGGCCCAAGGAGCCCGTCACCACCTGACAGCCGCGAGGCGTGCGGCCCGTCCCCCGGCGACGGCGCGGGGGGTACGGGCCGCACGCCGTCCGCGGCAGGAGAAGGCGCGGCCGGTACGGCGGGGGCCGCGTCGTCGCATGCCTCCGTCCCCGTCCCGCTCGCCCGCCGCCGCTCTCCGGTCGCCGCTCAGCGGTTCTCGGCGAGCCACTTCTCCGCGGTCTCCGCCAGCTCCCGGTCCCGGCCCGCGAGCATCATGCGGATCATCTGCACATCGCCGCGCAGCGACCACGCGGGATGCCCGAAGCTGGCCGGGTTGTTCCTCTCGATGAGGAAATGCGCCGGCCAGGCGGTGCCGTACCCGATCAGGGGCAGGGCCGCCGCGTAGCGCTTCCGGCCACGCGCCAGCCCGTAGACGGCGATCGTGAGACCGGTCAGCGTGCCGGTCAGATGGACCCAGCGGGTCGCGCTGCGGGAGTGCATCGCCACGTAGTAGGGCCAGAACTCCTCGTACGAATCGAACGTCTGCTGTGACATACGGGCACCGTAATGGCTGACGCGGCAACCGGATACGGCTGTTCCGCGTCCGAGAAGAAGAACGGGCGGCCGGAGCCCACGGGGGTGGTCCCGGTCGCCCGTTCCCCCGCGCCTCCCGGGGCCGGCTTCAGTGCCCCGCGACGGACCGCCGGGCCACCGGGAAGTCGAAGTACGTGTCCGGAAACAGTTCCGGTGCGAAGGTGTAGTGCCACCACTCCTCGGCCAGGTTCACGAAACCGGCCCCGGTCAGCGTCCGCTTCAGGAACTGCCGGTTGGCGCGCCGCACTCCCTGGATCCTCGGGTCGTCCGTGTGCGACAGCGTGTCGAAACAGTCGTAGCCCGTGCCCATGTCCACCGAACTGTCGGGGAAACGGTCGCTCTCGGGCGCGTAGCAGGGAGCGAGGGGTTCGCCCGGCAGATACGGCCGCGTCCGCAGGGCCGGCAGCCTCACCACGGTCAGATCGACCGTGCTGCCCCGGCTGTGGCCGGACTTCTCCGCGATGTAACCGGCCTCGAACAGCCGGGACTTGTCCACCCGCGGGTAGAACTCGCCCTCCATGACCCGGTCGTCGGGATCCTTCGCCCACCGTACGAAGTGGTCCACCGCACGCTGCGGCCGGTAGCAGTCGTACACCTTCAGCGAGTAGCCCCGGCGCAGCAGCCGTGTCTGCGCCGTGTGCAGCGCGCGGGCGGCGGGCCGGGTCAGAATGCAGACCGGCTCGCGGTATCCGTCCACCGGTTCGCCCATGAAGGTGTGGGCGGTCGGGTAGCGCATCTCCTGGATGATCGTCGGGTCCACGGACCGCAGTGCGACGAACTCCTCGGGAGCCTCCGGTTCCGGCGCGGCGCGGGCCACCGGGGCGGCGGCGGTCGCGACGGACAGCGCGGCGGCAGTGGCCGCCAGGGCACGGAGAACACGGCGGATTTCCGTCATGGGCACATCGTCCATCAGCTCCCCGCCCCGCGCGGAAGACCGATCGGATACAGTCCGCCCGTGTCCGAGCCCAGGAACAGCCCCGCCGATCCCGCGCGGCCGGCCCCGCAGGGGAAGAACTCCCACTGCGGCAGCTGCGGAGCCCCCTACCGTGACCTCCGGTCGGCCGACGACTGGCCCCGCACCTGCACCCGCTGCGGTACGACCGCCTACCGCAACCCGCTGCCCGTGGCGGTGGCCCTGCTGCCCGTCACCGACCGGCACGGCACCGGACTCGTCGTCATCACCCGCACCATCGAGCCCCGGAAGGGCGGCGTGGCGCTCCCCGGCGGCTTCATCGACCACGCCGAGGACTGGCGGCACGCGGTCGTACGGGAACTCCACGAGGAGACCGGCATCCAGGCCCCCGAACAGGACGTCCGCCTCGCGGACGCCCTCAGCGCCCCGGACGGCCACCTGCTGCTCCTCGGTCTGCTCCCGCGGCGTCCCGCCGCCGCTCTCCCGCCCTCCGTACCGACCGACGAGACATCCGGCCACCACATCCTGCGCGCTCCGCGGGAGCTGGCCTTCCCCCTGCACACCGAAGCGGTACGCGCCTGGTTCGCGGGCCGCTACGGCTGACCCGTCCCGCCCGCCGCCCCCACCGCTCCCGTACCGGCGAGACCCCGCACCCGCACGGGCCGGGTCACCACGCCCTCCCCGCCGTCCCGCTCGACCACCACACGCCCGTCCGCCAGCCGCGTGGTGTACCGCTCGACCTCGGCCGCCTCCCACCCGTCACCCGCATCGGGCACGACCGGACCACCCCCGCTGCGTCCCGGCGGCGGAGCCCACACCTCCAGCTCCGTCCCACCGTCCGCGCCCCGCACCGGGATCACCGCACCGGCCCGCGCCAGCACCGGAATCCGGGACAGCGGCGCGTCCACCAGGACCTGGCCGGGCCCCTCGTACGCCGCCCCGGTCGCCGTGTCGTACCAGCGCCCGCGCGGCAGCCGCACCGCCCGCCGGTCCGCCCCGGGCTCCAGCACCGGTGCCACCAGCAACGCGTCGCCCAGCAGGAACGCGTCCTCGCAGTCCCGCAGCGCGCGGTCCCCCGGTGCCCCCCACCACAGCGGTCGCGCGTACGGGGCACCCGTCAGCCGGGCCAGCTGCGCCAGCGTCACGAAATACGGAAGCAGCCGCTCCCGCTCCGTCAGCGCCGCCCGCGCGTGCTCCAGCACCTCGGGCCCGAACTCCCACGGCTCCCGGCGGCCCGCGTCGATCGCCGCGTGCGTACGGAACAGCGGCAGATACGCGCCCAGCTGGAACCACCGCAGATACAGCTCCGGCGAGGGCGAGCCGTCGAACCCGCCCACATCCGGTCCGGAATACGGCACCCCGCACAGCCCGAGACCCAGCACGAGCGCGAGCGAGGCCCGCAGCCCCGGCCATCCGGTCGCCACATCCCCGGACCAGGTGCCCCCGTACCGCTGCATCCCGGCCCATCCCGACCGCGAGAACAGGAACGGCCGCTCCTCCGGCCGCAGGCGGAGCAGACCCTCGTAGCCGGCGCGCGCCATCGTGAGCCCGTACACATTGTGGGCCTCGCGGTGATCGCCGCCGCGGCCCTCCAGACAGTGCCTGGCCGAGCGCGGCAGGGTCGGGTCCCCGAAGGGCGTGAAGGACACCGGCTCGTTCATGTCGTGCCAGACGCCGGAGAAGCCCTGGGCAAGCCGTTCCGCGTACAGAGATCCCCACCATTCCCGCACAAGCGGATCAGTGAAGTCCGGGTACCCGCCGGCCCCCGGCCAGGCTTCCCCGACCACCACCCGCCCCCGGGCGTCCCGGACGAACGCCCCCCGCTCACCGACCGCCGCACCGCTGTCGAAGAGCGGCAGCCCGGCCTCCGCCTTCACGGCGGGATCCACGATCGACACCAGCCGGACCCCCTGCGTACGCAACTCCTCTGCCAGCGCGGGCAGATCGGGGAACGCTCGGCGATCGACCGTGAACACCTGATGCGCGTCATAGTGATCGATGTCCAGATGCAGGACGGACAGGGGGAGCCCACGGTCCCGGTAGCCCGCCACGACCCGGCGCACCTCCCGCTCGTCGCCGAAGCCCCAGCGGGCGTGCTGCGGCCCCAGCGCCCACGACGGCGGCAGCGCGGGCGCCCCCGTCAGCGCCGCCCAGCCCCGAAGCACCCGCGCCGGCGTCCCCGCCACCACCCAGCAGCGCAGCGGCCCCCCGTCCATCCGAACCTCGCAGGTCCCCTGCCGGTCGTGCCCGGAACCCGCCCCCACCTCGCCCTCTCGCAGGGTCACCCGCCCGTCCCAGGTGTTGTCGTGGAAAGCCAGATGGGTCCCCGCGTCCGAGACCACGACCTGCACCGGCATCGTCAGATACAACGGATCGTCGCCGGGGCCGAAGCGCCCGCCCGGGTCGGTGTTCCACAGCCGGTACACGCCGTCGCGCAGCCGGGGCCCCGACGCCCGTCCGCCGAGCCCGAAGAACCGCGCGTCCGCCGGCACCTCGGACCGCTGCACCCACCGCGCCGGCCCCCCGCCCACCGGCTCCCACCAGCGCGGCGGCAGCTCCCGCCGCAGCACCACCCCGCCCGGCGTCCGCAGCTCCACCGCCCCGTTCCGTGACACCGCCACCGTCAGCCGCTCCGAGACGACCTGCCAGCCACCGTCCTTGTCCGGCTCCAGCCCGGCCCGCGGATCCGGCTCGGGCGCCGGACCCGGCAACGCGTAAGACGGCAGCGGCTCCGCACCGTCCCAGGCCCAGAACACCGCGCCGCCCACCGAGACCCGGATCCGCAGTTCCGAACGGGCGAACCGCACCACACCGCCGCCGGGTCCGGGTTCCGCACCCAGCACCGACCCGGGAACCCTGGCCCGCTCCGCACCGCGCCCGGGGAGCGCCCGCGCGTCCGCGCGTCGATGCCGCCAGGCCGAGCGCACCGTGCGCAGACCCCGTACCGAACCGAGCAATTTCACCGAGCGCACCAGGTCACGACCGTCCATGCGGATCACCCTGCCACCCGGTCACCCCGAAGAACTCTCCGTTCAACTTCCGTTCACCCATGGCCGGAGCACATAGCCGGACAAGCAACCATGGGCGGGCAACCCTGGTGCCCGGGACGATCACATGGCATCGTCCGTAGCAGGTGCTCACGCGCACACCCCAGCCCGTGTGCGCCGCCACGCCCACCCCGCGTACCCGTACAGCCAGGGAGCCGACCCATGACCTCAGCCGCGAACGACGCCCCCCTCTGGCAGCCCGGCCCCGACCGCATCGCGGCCGCCGCCGTCACCCGCTTCCAGAGCTGGGCCGCCGAACGGTACGGAGCCCCGGCGCAGGGCGGCTACCCGGCACTCCACCGCTGGTCCGTCGACGAGCTCGACACCTTCTGGCAGGCCCTCGCCGACTGGTTCGACGTACGCTTCTCCACCCCGTACGAGTCGGTCCTCGGCGACCGCACCATGCCCGGTGCCACCTGGTTCCCCGGCGCCACCCTCAACTACGCCGAGCACGCCCTGCGCGCCGCCGAGGACGCCTCCCGCGCCGACGCGCCGGCCCTGCTCCACGTGGACGAGACCCACACCCAGGTGCCGGTCAGCTGGTCTGAGCTGCGCCGCCAGGTCGGCTCGCTCGCCGCGGAACTCCGCGCCCTCGGCGTCACCCCCGGCGACCGGGTCAGCGGCTACCTCCCCAACATTCCCCAGGCCATCGTCGCCTTCCTCGCCACCGCGGCCGTCGGCGGAGTCTGGACCTCCTGCGCCCCCGACTTCGGCGCCCGCAGCGTCCTCGACCGTTTCCAGCAGGTCGAACCCGTCGTCCTGTTCGCCGTCGACGGCTACCGCTACGGAGGCAAGGAACACGACCGGACCGGGACCGTCGCCGAGCTGCGCGCCGAACTCCCCACCCTGCGGGCCGTCGTCCACGTCCCCCTGCTCGGCACCGCCACCCCCGAAGGCGCCCTCGAATGGTCCGCCCTCACCGCCGCGGACACCGAACCGGTCTTCGAACAGGTCCCCTTCGACCACCCGCTGTGGGTCCTCTACTCCTCCGGCACCACAGGCCTCCCCAAGGCCATCGTCCAGTCCCAGGGCGGCATCCTGCTCGAACACTTCAAGCAGATCGGCCTGCACTGCGACCTCGGACCCGAGGACCGTTTCTTCTGGTTCACCTCCACCGGCTGGATGATGTGGAACTTCCTCGTCTCCGGCCTGCTCACCAGCACCACGGTCGTGCTGTACGACGGCAGTCCCGGATATCCCGACGTCAGCACCCAGTGGCTCGTCGCCGAACAGACCGGGGCCACCCTCTTCGGGACCTCCGCCGCCTATGTCATGGCCTGCCGCAAGGCCGGCATCCACCCGGGCCGCGACCACGACCTCTCCCGCGTCCAGTGCGTGGCCACCACCGGCTCCCCGCTCCCGCCGGACGGATTCCGCTGGCTGCACGACGAAGTGGCCGACGACCTGTGGATCGCCTCGGTCAGCGGCGGCACCGACGTCTGCAGCTGCTTCGCCGGAGGGGTCCCCACCCTCCCCGTACACATCGGTGAACTCCAGGCCCCCTGTCTGGGCACCGACCTCCAGGCCTGGGACCCGGCCGGCAAGCCGCTCACCGGCGAGGTCGGCGAACTCGTCGTCGCCCAGCCCCTGCCCTCCATGCCGATCCACTTCTGGAACGACCCCGACGGCAGCCGGTACCACGACAGCTACTTCGACATGTACCCCGGCGTCTGGCGCCACGGGGACTGGATCACCCTCACCGACCGCGGCTCGGTCATCATCCACGGCCGCTCCGACTCCACCCTGAACCGACAGGGCGTACGGATGGGGTCCGCCGACATCTACGAGGCCGTCGAGCGGCTCCCGGAGATCCGCGAATCCCTCGTCATCGGCCTGGAAGAGCCCGACGGCGGGTACTGGATGCCACTGTTCGTGCACCTCGCCGAGGGCGCCACCCTCGACGACGACCTGCGCGAGAGCATCCGGCGGACGATCCGCGAGAACCTCTCCCCGCGCCACGTACCCGATGAGGTCATCGAGGTCCCCGCCATTCCGCACACCCTCACGGGCAAGCGCATCGAGGTGCCGGTCAAGCGGCTCCTGCAAGGCACGGACCTGTCCAAGGCGGTCAACCCGGGCTCCGTCGACAACATCGAACTCCTCCACTTCTACGCGGACCTGGCCCGCACCCGCCGCTGACGGCCCGCTGTCAGACCTCCTGGTTACGCTGAGTGAGCAATGACGCACAGTGCACAGGGGGACACATGGCGCACACGAAGTACGGCACATCCATGCGACGCGCGCTGCGCCGCGAAGCACCCAGCACCATCGGCCTCCTGGTCGACGAGCAGGACTTCGCGGCCATGCGGCGCTACCGCACCTTCACGTTCGACGACCACGCCGTCTACCTCCAGCAGGTCGAAGGCCTCCTCAAGTCCTTCGCGGCACAGGGCATGCACGCCACGGTCGCTCTCTTCGACCCCGAGGACTACGCGGAGTTCTGCGCGGAATCCGGCCTCGACCCCGACGCCCCGGCCAGCCGCAGCCGTTTCACCGCCGAGGTCGCGGGAGCCGGCGCCACCGTCCGCTACAGCGGCCAGCCCCTCGACGAGCTCATCCCGCTCCTGGTCACCCGGTCGGTCCGCCGGGCCACCTGGGAGTACGCCACGCTCCTGCTGGCCGACCTCGGCGAATGCGCGGACTGCGGCCAGGACGTCGGCCGCGCCGCCTTCGACCGGGCCTCGCACCTGCTGATGCGGCTGCTGGAGACCGCGGGAGAAGGCACGCACCATCTCGTCTGCAGCACCCCGACCGACGGCGAGCAGCTGCTCGCCGTCCTTCACACCGAGCGTGATCCGAAGGGTCCGGCCGGCCTCGAAGCATCCCAGGGGGCGGAGTTCGCCACCGTGCTCGCGGTGGCCGTCGCCCTGGAAACGCGCGGGGGAGTGGTCCTGCGTACGAGCACACCGGGCGCCCCCGACCGCGTCCACGGCTGGAGGCTGACCGCGGGCAGCCTCCTCCCGCTCACCGCGGGCGAGGTCTTCAGCGCCTACTGCACCGACGCGGACACCGGCGAACCGATCGCCCCGGAGTCCGGTGTGGAGTACCGCGCGGGCTTCGACATCGGTGCGGACGCTCCGGAAGCCCACCACTGACCCGCGGCGCGGACGCCGACGGACAACGCGAGGAGGGGCTTCCCGCCCACTGACGGAAAGCCCCTCCACCACACGGTCCCGGCCGGACCGCACGGACCTACTCGCCCGACAGCACCGCCTGGGCGGCGACCCGCGCCTCCTCGGCGGACTCCGCCGAACGGGCCGCGGAAGCCGCACGCTCGCACTGCGCGAGCGTGTACTTCGCCAGCGTCGCGCGCACGTAGGGAATGGACGCCGCACCCATGGAGAGCGAGGTGACACCCAGACCGGTCAGCACACAGGCGAGCAGCGGATCGGCCGCGGCCTCACCACAGACACCGCAGCTCTTGCCCTCGGCCCGCGCGGCCTCCGCGGACATCGCGACAAGATCCAGCAGAGCCGGCTGCCACGGGTCCTGGAGCCGTGACACGGCGCCCACCTGACGGTCGGCGGCGAAGGTGTACTGCGCCAGGTCGTTGGTGCCCAGCGAGAGGAACTCCACCTCCTGCAGGATCGACCGCGCCCGCAGAGCCGCCGACGGAATCTCCACCATCGCGCCGAACTTGGCCTCCAGCCCCGCCTCGCGGCACGCGTCCGCGAACGCCTTGGCATCGATACGGTCGGCGACCATCGGAGCCATGACTTCCAGGTACACCGGCAGCCCCTCGGCCGCCTTCGCCAGCGAGGTCAGCTGAGTACGCAGCACCTCCGGGTGGTCCAGCAGGCTGCGCAGCCCACGGACACCGAGCGCCGGGTTCGGCTCATCCGCCGGGGTGAGGAAGTCCAGCGGCTTGTCCGCGCCGGCGTCCAGCACCCGCACGACCACACGGCCCTCGGGGAACGCCTCCAGGACGGCCCGGTAGGCGGCGACCTGCTTCTCCTCGGACGGAGCGTGCTGGCTGTCGTCCAGGAAGAGGAACTCCGTCCGGAACAGACCGACGCCCTCGGCGCCCGCCTCCACCGCCGCGGGCACGTCGCCGGGACCGCCGACGTTGGCGAGCAGCGGCACCTTGTGCCCGTCGGACGTGGCGCCGGGACCGCTCGACGCGGCCAGCGCGGCCTTACGGGCAGCGGCCGCGCTCTCCATCTCGGCACGCTTCTCGTCGGTCGGGTGGACGAAGATCTCGCCGGTGCTGCCGTCCACCGCGATCACCGTGCCCTCGGCCAGCTCACCGGCGCCGGGCAGCGCCACCACGGCCGGAACGCCGAGCGCCCGCGCCAGGATGGCGCTGTGGCTGGTGGGCCCGCCCTCCTCGGTGACGAAGCCGAGCACCAGCGTCGGGTCCAGCAGAGCGGTATCGGCGGGAGCCAGGTCGCGGGCGATCAGCACGTACGGCTCGTCGCTGTCCGGGACACCGGGCATCGGCACGCCGAGCAGCCGGGCCACGATCCGGTTCCGGACGTCGTCCAGGTCGGCGACCCGGCCCGCCAGGTACTCGCCGGCGTTGGCGAGCAGCGCCCGGTAGGCGGCGAACGCGTCGTACACGGCGCGCTCAGCGGTGCTGCCGACGGCGATACGCCGTTCGACATCAGCCATCAGCTCGGGGTCCTGGGCCATCATGGCCTGGGCCTCCAGTACATGCTGAGCCTCGCCACCGGCCAGATTGCCGCGCGCAATCAGGTCGGCCGCCACCGCTTCCACGGCCTGCCGGGCACGCCCCTGTTCGCGCTCGGCCTCCTCCGCGGGAATCTGTTTGGCGGGCGGCTCCAGCACCGCCGTACCCATGTGCCGAACCTCGCCGATCGCCACACCGTGGCTCACACCGACGCCTCGCAGCGTTGTCTCCATTTCACCCGTCTCCGATTGTGCGGTGACCGTGTCACCGCGGTGGATGTCCGACTGGCCGTTACTGCGCCGAGCGCGTCACTGCCAGCTGAACAGCGTGTCGCCGACCTTCACGTCGCCGTCCTCGCGGACGTCGGAGAGGGAATCGGCCGTGGCTTCGAGCGCGACGATCGGGCAGATGGGTGACTTGCCGGCGGCCTCGACGCCGGCCGGGTCCCAGCGCACGATGCCCTGGCCGCGCGTCACGGTGTCGCCCTTGTTCACGAGGAGCTCGAAGCCCTCGCCGTTGAGCTGGACGGTGTCGATCCCGAGGTGCGTCAGCACACCGTGTCCCTGCTCGTCCACGACGACGAACGCGTGCGGGTGGAGGGAGACAACGATGCCGTCTACCGGCGACACGGCCTCGGACGGCTCACGCACGGGGTCGATGGCGGTTCCGGGACCCACCATCGCGCCGGAGAAGACCGGGTCGGGCACCGCGGTGAGTCCGATGGCGCGTCCGACAAGAGGGGACGTCACGTTGGTCATGGGGAGCCTCCCAGGGGGTGGAGATTCATGTGGTCGCCGCCGCGGCTGATGAGGGGCGGCGTACTGCTCAGCAGCGTAAGTCATATGAAGTCCCGGTTCCGCCCGAGACCTACCGGTTGGCGGACCTCGGGTGCACCGGAAACGATTTGCCTCACCTACCGGCGGCCTGTACTGTCGTACTCCTGCCTGACCCCAACGCGACATTGAGTCGAGGGTCGGCGGCGACGATTAAGCCCTGACTGTAACCCGGACCGAGCTTCTGCATGTCTGCAGGAGGTTGGTCAAGGGAAAGGAAAAGGACTGATAGAGTCGGACTCGCCGGAAAGGGAAACGCGAAAGCGAAGAACTGGAAAGCGAAAAGAGTTTGACCCGCTTCGACCGGGAATCGGACACGAAAGAGTC
>NZ_JBEOZE010000027.1:0-123023 GCF_040297465.1 Streptomyces sp. NPDC001787 | reverse complement strand
CGCCCCCGGGCCGCCCCCCGCCGGCCGGGGGGCCGGGCCCTGCCCGGCCGGGGACCCCCCCCCCCCCCCGCCGCCCGCCGGGGGTGGACGCGGGACGGGGGCCGGCCGGGTGTCAGGCGGCCGGAACCGCTGCCGCCGCCGCGATCTCGACACGGGCCCGCCGCGTCGTGCCGTTGACCGTCACCGCGAGGGTGACGGTGCCGGGCCGCAGCGCCGTGAGGATGCCGGTGACCGGGTCGAGTACGGCCGCGTGGCGGCGCCGGGCGTCGTCGAGGTCACCGACGTACACGTTCGGTGAACCCGTCCAGTCCGCGCTGAGCGGGAAGGCCACGGGTACGGAGCGCGTCCCCTGGACGACGCTCGCGCCCACCTTCGTGCGCTCCCCCGGGCGGATCACCGTCGGTGCGTCGAGGACGAGGGAGTCGACGTGCGCCCGGGTCTGGACGGAGACCCAGTCGGGACCGCCCCGCCACGGACTGTTGCGGGCCGCCGCCTGCTCACCGGCCCGGACCCGGTCGGCGCCGACGAGGGACCAGCCGGTGAATCCGCCCTCCCCGGCGGGACCCGCCGGGGCCTTGCCGGAGTTCCCGTTGATCAGGTACGGGACTCCGTCGACGCGCGAGGCGTGGAAGACCCCCACATGGCCGCCGATGAAGGCCGCGCCCTTGCCCGTCGTACGGCGGAAGCCGGCGAGCCACTGCTCGACCAGGGCGGCTTCCTTGCGGTCGCCGAGCCTGCTGCCCTGCTGCGGGGTGGGGTCGCGCGGCGGTACGTGCTCGATCACCATGACCGAACCGATCCGGCGGTCCCGGGCGGCCTCGTCGAGCCGCTCCCGGAGCTGCCTGATCTGGGCGAAGCCTCCGCCGCGCAGGCTGAGGCCGGAGGTGTCGAGGGTGATGACCCGGGTGCCCTTGTGGTCGAACGTCCGCTGGGCGGGCCCGAATTCGGTCACGAAGTTGTCGATGCGGCCGCCCATCACCTCGTGATTGCCCGGTACGTAGTACCAGGGCACGGCGTCGGCGAGTTCCTCGGTCAGGATCTTCCGTGCGAAGGCGAGGTCGGCGGGCGAGCCCTCGTCCACCAGGTCTCCGTTGACGACGAGGAAGTCGGGCCGCGCGGCCCTGATCTCGCGCAGGGTGCGGCGGGCCTGGGTGACGATCGCACTGTCCGGGTCACGGGCGACGAACTGGGCGTCCGACATCACCGCGAACTGCCAGTCCCGGCGCTCGGCCGTCGCGGCCGGGTCGATCAGCGGGTCGGACGGCACCGGCTGTGCGGGCAGGTCGACGGTGGGCGGGACCTGCGCCGTCAGGTCGTCGATGACGATCCCGCCGGTGTACTGCTGGGTGGCCGCCGTCTCGGCCAGATAGAACCGGTGCACGCTCAGCGGCGTCGCGGCGCCCTGCGGGACGGCGAAGGTGATCTGCCGCCACCCGGTCCAGGTGATGTACGGGCCGCGCAGCAACTGGTCGGAGCCCGCCGCGTCCTTGAGGTGGAGGGTCGGCCAGGCGCCCTTGCCGTCGCCCTTGACCCACAGCCGGAACGACTGGGGCTGTCCGGGTACGGCGATCGGCGCGGGCGGGGTGGCGTAGGCGGCGCGGGTCGCGGTGGACCGGGTGAAGTCGTAGGTGAGCTTCAGCCCGGTGCCGGTGTGGCCCTGCGGTGTGGCGGCGAGCGAACCGTCGGCGCGCGCCTGGCTGAACTTCCAGGCCGCGGCGTCGTCGAAGGCGGCGACGGCCTGTTCGGTGAGGCCGACGCCGACCGCGAGGACGGTGGTGGCGCCCGCGACGGTCGCGGTGATCCGGCCGGCTCCGCCGCCGGTGCGGGAGCGGACGTCGAAGGATCCCTGGCCGTTGTCACGGATGTCGAACAGTGCGTGGTCGTAGTCGAGTTCGATGTCGCGCGGCTCGACGGGGGCGCTGCTGCCGTGGGCGTCCAGCCCGACGAAGCCGAACGTGCCCGTGGCCTTCGCGTCCGCGAGGCCGACGCGCCGTGTCGTCGGCTCGATGCGGGCGAGTTCGTCCAGGACGGTCAGCCGGATGCTGCCGTGCGCCGCTCCGCGCCGGGCCGTCACCTCGGTGCTGCCGCTGCGGCGGGCGGTGAACAGACCGTGGCTGTCGACCCGGCCGGCCGCCGGGCTCGTACCCCAGCGCGGGGCTCCCTCGGCGGGGCCGTACGTCTCGTCGTACCCGGCGGCGGTGAGGGAACGGGTCAGGCCGGGGAAGACCCGGTCCGGGTGTCCGCCCTTGACCGGATCGGTGCCCGGTGCGGCCCCGGCGGGGGTCCGGGTCTCCACCCAGAAGCCCTTCAGTCTCCCGCTGCCGTCGGGGGCGGTGAGGGCGAGGCCGTTGGGGACGGTGCGCTCGCTGCCGTCGGACGGGCTGTTCTCCACCTGGAGCGTGTCGCTGCCGGGCTCGCGGGCGACGAGCGTCGATGAGCCGCCGCCGTCCAGATTGAGGGCGCTGTACGAACCGGCGCGGCGCATCATCAGGCCGAGCTCGGTGAGGGTGACGCCACCGCTGTCGGCCTGCCGGCCGTCGACCGTGACGACCTGCATGGTGCGGCCGTCCTTGGAGAAGCCGACGGCGGTACGGGGCGCCGCGGTGTTGTTGCCCTCGCCGTCGTGGTTCTGGGCGATGCCGTCGACGACGAGGAGTTCCCGGCCGCCGACCGCCGTACGCGGTACGGGCCCGCCGTCCGTGCGCGCCCGGTGGACGAGAGCGACCGGGTCGCCGGGACGCAGCGCGGCCACGAGCGCCGCGCCCGCCTCCCGGCCGACCAGCACGGTGGTGCCGTCCGGGACGGGGCCCGTGCCGGGGGTGTCCGACACGGAGACGACCTTCCCCTCCCGTACGACGGCTTCCGCGACCGGGACGGCGGCGTCGACGGTCAGCCCGCGGTCCGCGCTGCCCCAGGCCGAGGTGTACGCGCCCACGCCCTGGGCCGGCACGTTCGCGGCGTTGAACGCGGCCAGCGGGTGCTCGCCGGACGGGAGGGTCAGCGTGCCCTCGAAATACAGCTCCAGGACCCGGCCCGCGCTCTGCGGGCCGATGCCGACCGCCCGGTGGACGCCCGGCGCCGGGGAGTGGACGGCCCGGCCGTCCTTGATGCCGGGACCGAGCGGAGCACCGGTCTGGTTGATGTCGAAGAAGTCCGCGTTGACCGCGGCGACGGTTCGGCGGCCCCGTCCCGGATCGTGCCGGGCGGCGAGCTCGGAGACCGGGCGCCGGTCGGTGACCTTGCCCGAGGAGAGGTAGTCGGCGCGCGCCCGGTCACCGCCGAGGTCCACGGAGAGGGCGTCCACCCGCAGCCACTTGTCGGACTCCAGCCGGTCGTACGAGCTGAGGCGGACACCGGGAGCGATCGGCCGGGACGTACGGGCGGTCTCGATGCCGTCGCCGTCCACCACGGAGCGGACCGCGCCGGCCGCGCCGCTCGCGGCGGGCGGGGCGACGGGTCTGAGGACTTCGGCGGCATCACGGGGACGGGGGTCGGGGGTCGAATCGGCGGCCGCCGGGGCGACGGCCCCGGCCGTCATCGCGGTCACCATCGCGAGCAGCACGAACGGCCGCACAGCGGTACCGACTATGCCAAGGCCCACAAGTCCTCCTGGGAAGAAGCTGGTTGCACGGGCGGAAAGCACTGACGGCGGACAGCATGGCCGCGCGGACGGGGAGGCACCAGAGGACGACGGGGACATCGGAGGGAACACCACGCGGCGGGCGGATGACCGTCATGATCACCCAGGTGCGCCGCGCCGGCGTGGCGGCCCGCCGTCGAGGGCCGCACACTTGACGGCATGTCGACGCTCAGGCGCAGCGCGGGCCTTCTCCTCTACCGGGTGACGGACACCGGGGACGGGCCGGATTTCGAGGTACTGATCGGCCATATGGGCGGCCCGTTCTGGGAACGCCGCGAGGCGGCCGCATGGTCGGTCCCCAAGGGCGAGTACGGCCCCGAGGAGCAGCCCGCCGCCGCCGCCCGGCGGGAGTTCGAGGAGGAACTGGGGCTACCGGTTCCGGAGGGCGAGTGGGTACCGCTCGGCTCCGCGCGGCAGCCGAGCGGCAAGACGGTGACCGTATGGGCGCTGGAGGGGGAGCTGGATCCGGCGACGGCCGTACCGGGGACCTTCACCATGGAGTGGCCGAGGGGCTCCGGAGTGCAGCAGGAGTTCCCGGAGATGGACCGGTTCGCCTGGTGCACGCCGGAGCAGGCCGCCGAGCGGCTGGTCACGGGCCAGCGGGTCTTCCTCGACCGCCTGCGCGGTCATGTCCGCGAGACGCGTGACTCCACGGGCGGATAGCCGGTTTCCCGCGGGTCCGCCGTCTCGCGTGCGTCCCGGGCCCCGTCGTCCTCCCGCGGGCCGCGGACCGGGCGGCCGGCCCGCAGTTCCAGCACGTCGCCGCTGAAGCGGGCGCGGAAGCCCCGGTCGTGCGAGACCACGACGACGGCCCCGCGGTACCGCGCGAGCGCTTCCTCCAACTCCTCCACCAGACTCAGCGCGATGTGGTTCGTCGGCTCGTCCAGGACCAGCAGATCGGCCGGGCGGGTGACCAGCCGGGCCAGCGCCAGCCTGCGCTGCTGGCCGATGGAGAGCGCGGCGACGGGAACGGCCAGGTCCTCGGGCCGGAACAGGCCGAGGCCGAGCAGTTCCGGCGCGTACTCGTCCGGGAAGCCGGGCCGGCCCGCGGCGAAGGTCTCCAGCAGCGAACGCCGGGTCGGCCGCGCGGGGAGTTCCTGCGGGAGGTAGCCGACCCTGGCCCGCCGCCCGACCGTTCCCTTGTCCGGGGCGAGATCCCCCGCGAGAACCCGCAGGAGGGTGGACTTCCCCGCGCCGTTGGGCCCGGTGACCAGGAGCCGTTGACCGGGTTCCACCCGCAGGGCGGGCAGTTGGAGCCGGTCGCCGACACCGACGGACTCCAGGGTGAGCAGGGGCCGCGGCCCGTGCCCGCCGGCGTCGGTGGCGAGGGCCGGACCGGCGGTGAAGGCCAGCGGCACGGGCGGGGCCGGCACGGGTGAGCGGCGCAGTGCTTCGAGGCGGGTTCGGGCCGCTCTGACCTGACCGGACAGTTTGGCCTCGTGCGAGCGGCGGTGCTTGCCGTACCCCTCCTTCGGGTCCTTTCCGGTGGCCATGAGCCGCTGCCCGGCGGCGTTCACCAGTTCCTCGATGCGGGCCAGTTCCGTCAGATAGTCCTGGTGCTCCTGGGCCCAGCGGCGGCGGGCCGCGGCCTTCGCGGTGCGATAGCCGTCCCAGCCGTCGCCGTACCGGGTGACGCCGCGCAGATCGCGGTCGACCTCCAGGATCACGGAGGTGGCCCGCTCCAGGAACGCCCGGTCGTGCGTGATGGCCACGACGGTCCCGCGGTGGGCGCGCAGGTGCTCCTCCAGCCAGTGGACGGCCCGGACGTCCAGATGGTTGGTCGGCTCGTCGAGCAGCAGCAGTTCGGGGGCCGCGGCCAGCACGCAGGCCAGCGCCAGCCGGGACTGCTCCCCGCCGGAGAGTGTGGAGACCGGGCGGTCGCGGGTGAGGTGTGCCAGCCCGAGACCGTGCAGGGCGGCGTCGGTGCGGGCGTCCGCCAGGTAGCCGCCGCGTTCCTCGTACGCGGTCAGGAGGTCCCCGTACGCGGCGAGTTCCTCGTCCGTGGGTTCCGGTGCGGTGGACAGCGCCTCCTCCGCCGCACGGATGCGGCGCTCCAGGTGGCGCAGTTCGGCGAGAGCCGCGTCGACGGTGTCCTGGACGGTGTCGCCGGGGGCGCGTACGAGTGTCTGGGCGAGGTATCCGACGCCGCCGGGGAACCGGACGGTGATCTCGCCGTCGTCCGGTGTCTCCGCCCCCGCCATCAGACGCAGCAGGGTGGATTTGCCGGAGCCGTTCTCGCCGATGACACCGGCCTTCTCGCCGGGGCGGACCGTGAGCGTCACCTGGTCGAGTACCGAGCGGTCGCCGTAGGTCTTGGAGACGTCCTTCAATGTCAGCTGGGCGCGGTCGCGCTGGGGGTTCATGGGTGCTTCTTCCCTGTGGACAAGCCCGCGAGGGCGCGCGAGAGCGCACGGCGGGGCATGGATGCCGGACGGCGGAAGAGGACTGCGGCACGCGTCGGCGACCCTGCGGGTCACCCTGCGACGCTCAGCGTCGGGCGGCGGCGTCCTGGCCGGGAATCAGCGGAAGAAGTAGTACGAGTACGAACCCATGGATCCGAGTCTAGCGAGAGCCGGGCGGGCCTGCCCGGCAATAAACGGGTCAGCCCGCCTTCGGGAGACGGATGACCGCCCGGCCGCCGTTCAGGTCGATGGTGGTCCTGTTCGGCGGGGCGCCGTCCTCCTCGTCGTCCCGGATCAGCAGGGCGCTCCGGCGCTCCTTGAGTTCGCTCTGCTTGCCGGGCGAGAACGTCGCGTGCAGCTGTTCGAAGCCGGTCGCCGAGATCTGGCCCTGCCGGGCGCTGTTGCGCCAGGGCAGCACCCCGGCCCGCCCGGCGCGCAGGAGCACCTGGTCGACGAAGGCGAGCACGGTCAGCCCGATCACCAGTCCGGGAAGGGTCATCAGTGCGAGGAACTCCATGGGGCCAGTCTCGCCCATGCGCGGGGCCGGGCGCACCGGAATCGGCACGCCGACCGGACGGGAAGGGGCCGGGACCGGACAGGGGAACGCGGGCCGTCGCTGTGCCGCGGCGGCCCGCGTGTCCGGTGGGCGGAGGGGCCGGTCCCGGGCCCGTCGTCGGGGGCCGGCTCAGCCGTTGGGGAGGATGACGGCCCGCCCGTTGATCCTGCCGGAGTGCAGACGCTCGTAGGCGAGGGGCGCCTCGTCGATGGAGTAGGTCTCCACATGGACGTCGACCGCCCCCGCGTGGGCGAGGTCGAGCACCTCGACGAACTCCTTGCGCGAGCCCCAGTACGGCGAGGTCACCGTCGTGCCGTAGGGCAGCGTGCCGAAGCCGACGGGAAGCGCGCCACCGCCGATACCCACGATCGTGACGTCACCGTCGACGCGTGCGACCGCTCCGGCCGTCTTCACGGTGGGCGGGGCGCCGACGAAGTCGAGGACGACCTGAGCACCGAGGCCGCCGGTGAGTTCGAGCACCTTGGCCGCGGCGTTCCCGTCGGAGAGTACGGCCTCGTGGGCGCCGACCGTGCGGGCCAGGGCGAGCTTGTCCTCGGTGACGTCGAGCGCGATCACGCGCACCGCGGTCATGGCGCGCAGCAGCTGGATCGCGACGTGGCCGAGGCCGCCGGTGCCGATGACCACGGCGGTGGCACCGGGCACCAGCTTGGACAGGGAGCGCTTGATCGCGTGGTACGGGGTCAGTCCCGCGTCCGTGAGCGGCACCGTCTTGACCGGGTCGAGGTCGCCGATCGGCACCAGGTGGCGCGGGTCGTCGACGATCATGTACTCGGCCATGGCGCCGGGGGCACCGAGTCCGGGCGGCGCGATGCCGAGCTCCTTGGCGCGCAGGCAGTAGTTCTCCTTGCCCTCCGCGCAGTTCACACATGTACCGCAGCCCCAGGGACCGTAGACGGCGACGGAATCGCCGGTCGCGAAGCCGGTGACGCCGTCACCGAGTGCGGCGATCGTGCCGACGCCCTCGTGGCCGAGGGTGAGGGGAAGCGGGAAGGGGAGCTGGTCGGCGGGCCAGCTCATCACCGCGATGTCGGAGTGGCAGACACCCGCCGCGGTGACCTTCAGCAGCACCTGCCCGGGGCCGGGCTCGGGATCCGGGACGGTCACGACCTCGGGAGCGGAACCGACTGCGCGGTACTGAACGGCTTTCATGGGATCTCCTCGGTGTTTCCTTGTTCTCTTTCTCGCCCCCGTGCCTCCGGTCCGCCACTCGGGGCGGTTTACGAGGCGGAGTAGCCGCCGTCCACCAGGTGGTAGCTGCCGTGGATGAAGGAGGCCCTGTCGGAGAGGAGGAAGGCGGCGAGTTCGGCCACTTCCTCCGCCGTGCCGAGGCGGCCGGCCGGGTGCAGCGAGATCAGGTGGTCGCGGGCCGGGCCCTCGGTGTTGCGCAGCAGGGGGGTGTCGATGAAGCCGGGGCCGACGGCGTTGATCCGTACGTTCCGCGCGGCGTATTCGAGGGCGGCGGTCTTGGTGAGGCCGACGACGCCGTGCTTGGCCGCGACGTACGCGGGCGAACCGGCGAAGCCGTTGGTGCCGAGGATCGAGGACATGTTGACCACGGCGCCGCCGCCCGCGGCGACGATGGCGGGCAGTTCGTAGCGCATGGAGTAGAAGACACCGCTGAGGTTGGTGGCCACGACGCGGTTCCAGTCCTCGACGGCGTACTCACCGGTGGGGTTGCTGGGGCCGCCGATACCCGCGTTGTTGACGGCGAGGTGCAATGCGCCGAACGTGTCGACGGTGAAGCGCACGGCCGCCTCGACGGAGGCCGGGTCGGTCACGTCCATCGCGACGGCTGCGGCCTTCGCTCCGGTGCTCTCCAGTCCGGCGGCGGCCGTGCGGGCGGCTTCCTCGTCGTAGTCGGCGACGACGACCGCCGCTCCGCTCGCGGCGAGCCGCCCGGCCAGGGCGAGACCGATGCCGGACGCGCCGCCGGTGATGAGGGCCGTGCGGCCGGCGAACTCCGCGTCGTTGGGGGTGCTGGTGCTCATGATGCTGCCTTTCCTTCTGTGCTGTGCGGCGCCGCGTCGGCCCGCTGCTGGGTGAGCAGGTCCGCGGTGAGGGCGTCGAATGCCTGGACGACCAGCTCGGGCAGGGCGTCCGGGCGGCCTCCCCGCACCCAGGCCGCCTGGGCCGCGAGCAACGCGCCCGCCCCCGCGGCGACCGTGACGGCGGGGCGGATGTCCAGCCGGGGGTCGACGCCGAGCCGGTCCGCGAGGATGGTGACCGAGTCCTCCTGGGCGTCCACCCGGATGTGGTGGAAGGCCGCGTAGAGGGTCGGCTCCTGCTCGGCGAGGACCATCAGCTCGAAGATCCGGGAGCGGCGGTGCCAGGGTTCCGCCACCGGGTCGCCGAGCCAGTCGAGCACGGCGCGCCGGTAGGCGGTGAGGGGTGACTCGGTGGCGGGGCGGGCCCGCAGGGCGTCGTTGATCCGGTCGCCGTCGCCCCGTACGGAGTCGAGGACGGCGTCCTCCTTGCTCGTGAAGTACCGGCTGAACGTGCGCCGGTCGACGTCCGCGGCTTCCGCGATCTCCTCGACCGTCACGTTCCGCAGTCCCCGGTCGAGCACGAGCTCGAACGCGGCCTGCGCCAGCGTGTCCCGGGTCCGGCGGGCCTTGCGGCTGCGCCTCTCCGGGGTCTTCCGTTCCGGATTCATAGTTGCACCGTACACCTGAAAATGTCCCCGTGCGACATTCGTCCCAGGAGGACATTGTGCGAGGGATCACGGAGGTGCGCCGCGGCCACCGGGCGGGGGCGTACGGCCACCGGTCGGGGTGTACCGGCCACCGGGGCGGGGGCGCGCGGGCCGCGCGGGTCGGCGGTCGGCCTTGCTACCGGTCGTGGTTACCGGTCGTGCAGGGGCTCGGTGGCCCGGCGGGCGTCCTCGCGGGCGTCCTCGGGGCGGCGCGGGCCGGGCCCACTGCCGGACGGGGCCCTGCGCAGGGCGAGCGCGGCGATGTCGTCGCGCCGGACACCGCCGGAGAACTCCTCCAGGTCGGCGTGGAGCGCGTCCAGGACCTCGCGCGGTCCCCGCCGCGCCCACGCGCCGAGCCGGTCGTCCAGCGGGTAGAAGGCGCCGGAGGCGTCACGGGCCTCGGTGACACCATCGGTCACGACGAGCAGCGTGGCGCCGGGCGGAAAGCCGAACCACTCCGCCGTACGCTCCTCCTCGCTGAGTTCGGCCATGCCGAGAGGGACGTAGGTGCGGCGCAGCGGAATCATCGAAGCCTCGCCGTTGAGCAGGAGGCGCGGCGGCAGATGACCGCAGTTGACCGCCTGCACCCGGTCCCCGCCGTCGAAGCCGAGCACCAGCGCGGTCACGAACCGTTCGGTCTCACCGGTCTGGGAGGAGAACTCGTTGTGCCGCACCACCGCGTCCTCCAGCGCGGCCACCACTCCGGTGAGCGTGGGTTCACGGATGGCCGCCTCACGGAAGGCGCCGAGCGCGGCGAAGCCCGCGCCGATGGCGGGAAGCCCCTTGCCCTGGACATCGCCGATGATCACCCGGGTGCCGTACGGCGACTCGACGACCTCGTAGATGTCACCGCCGACGAACCGGTCCTCCTCGATCGGCTCGTAGAGCCCGTACGCGAAGATCTGGTCGGTCAGCACCGGCAGCGGGCGCAGTATCTGGCGCTGGAGCGCGACGGCCGCGGAGCGCAGCCGGGCGATCTGGGTGGCGTGCCGGATGCGCGCCGCGCAGGAACCGACACCCAGGGCACAGGCGAGCACCGTGAAACCGATGCCGAGCACCAGGTCCCAGAAGGACCCGTCCGAGGCCAGCCGGGAGCCGACGACCACGATCATGATCCAGACGGCCACCCCCACCGTCTGCCGGACCGTGCAGAACACGGAGGCCAGCGCGGGGACGACCACGAGCAGCGGGGCGACCTCGAAGTCGTCGCCCGAGAAGACGTGCAGGAGCACGATCGCCAGGGTCAGCAGTGCCAGGCCTCCGGCCAGTGGCCAGTTCCCGACACGGGGCGCGCCCGCCGCCGCCTCGCCGGCGTCCGCTCCCGGCAGCCCTGGCGTGCGCGTCGCCGCCGCTCGCTGAAGCCCCATGGTCACGGTGTGCCTCCTGCTCGGTCCTCGGTCCTGGGTCGGCCGTCGTCGAGGGCTGTCCCTGTACTCACCGACAGGACAGCCCTCGGGACGGTTCTTCATCCAGTGGACCGGGACCGGAGCGTCGGCACACGAGGCTTACGGCCCCGAGACCGGGCCGAAGGTCCCGCTCGTGACCTTCGGCCCGGGTCCTTCGGCCCTGGGTCCCGGGCCGAAGGTCCTCGGCGCGTGCGCGGGGCCTACGGCCGGCCCGGCACCGGCACCGGCTCCCGGCCCGCGTCCGCGCGGAGACCGGGAGCCTTCGGGGGGACGAGGGCCGACAGGAACTGCGTACGGCGGCGGAGCCGGAAGCCGAGTGCCTCGTAGAGCCGGATGGCGCTGGTGTTGGAGGCGGCCGCGTGCAGGAACGGGGTCTCGCCCCGCTCCCTGATGCCGTGGGCGACGGCCCGGACGAGCCGGCCCGCCAGTCCCTGACCGCGCACCGACTCGTCGGTGCAGACCCCGCTGATCTCGGTCCAGCCCGGCGGGTGCAGCCGCTCCCCGGCCATCGCGACGAGGACGCCGTCGCGGCGGATGCCCAGGTAGGTACCGAGCTCCACGGTGCGCGGCAGAAAGGGACCGGGCCGGGTGCGCGCCACCAGGTCCAGCATCTCGGGGACGTCCGCGGGTCCCAGGGCGACGGCCTCCGCGTCGGGTGCCGCGGCCACGGACTCGTCGACGAGCTGGACGCCCTCGGCGTGGAAGACGATCTCCCAGTCCGAGGGGGGCGGCTCACGGAACGCGGTCAGGGTGACCGACGCGCCGGGACCGGCGAGTGCCGCGACATCGGCCCAGTCCTGGTCGTCCGGGGCATCCGGAAGGGCGAGCCACGGGGTGACGTCGACGGGATAGCGCAGGACCCGGCCGCGGCGCTCGGCGAAGTGGGCGTGCGGGCCGGTCAGCGAGGAGCGGGCCGGATTGTCCAGAGGGTGGGGCCGATGGAGCGGACGGGGCTGGTGGGGCAGGTCGCTGCCGGGGGAATGCACGGGCGGGGACGCCTTTCCGGTCTCGGGTTCAGTGGCGGCGGGAACGTGGGCGGGGGCGGGGGCGGGAGAGTGAGCCGGGGCGGGAGCCGGCGGGCTCATCGGGCCACCTCGATCACGGTCTTTCCGCGTGCGTGACCGCTCTCCACGGTACGCAGCGCCCGCGCCGCTTCGGCCAGCGGGAACGTGCCGGTCACATGCGTGCGCAGGGCACCGCCGACGACGAGGCGCGCCAGTTCGTCGAGGACGGCCGCGCTACGGCTCCGGTGCACCGCGGCGCCGCCGAGCGCCGCGACCTCCTCGGGCGACCCGGCGCTGATCAGCCGCTTCCGGTCCGTCACGAGGTCCGCGGCGACGGTCAGCGCCTCGCCGCCCGCCAGGTCGAAGGCCGCGTCGACGCCCCCGGCGGCCACGGCCCGTATCCGGTCCGCCGCTCCGGGTCCGTACGTCACATGGACGGCGCCCAGGGACTCGACGAGGGCCTTCTTCGCCTCGCTCGCCGTACCGATGACCCGGATCCCGGAGTGCCGGGCGAGCTGCACCGCCGCCACGCCGACGCCGCCGCCCGCCCCGGTGATCAGGAGCGTGGAGCCGGGAGCCGGGTCGAGCTGGCGCAGTCCGTCGTACGCGGTGGCCGCCGCCACCGGCAGGACCGCCGCGTCCGTGAACGACAGCCCGTCCGGCTTGTGGGCGGTGGCGGAGGCCGCCAGCAGCGCGTACTCCGCGTAGCCGCCGGTCAGCGGGGAGCCGAGGACGGCCTGACCGCGTGCGAAGCCCTCGACGTCCGGTCCGACCGCCTCGACCGTTCCCGACACCTCGCTGCCGAACACCCCCGGCAGGGGCGCCGGCCCGCTCCCCGGCCTGAGCCGGCCGGACCGTCGTTTCCAGTCGACGGGGTTGACCCCGGCCGCCCGGACGGCGACGAGCAGCTCACCGGGCCCCGGTACGGGCACCGGCAGGTCGACGAAGGCTTCCGTCTCGGGACCGCCGTAGCGGTGGAATATGTACACCTTGGCCATGGGCTCCTCGTTCCGGTCCATCTCGGCGGACTTCCGGCGGCCCGCGGGCCGCCGACAGCAGCCAGAAGCCAGGGAGATCGCCCGGTATTCCCGGGCCGGCGAACTGTTCACGCACACGCAATCAACGGATCCGTCCGGTCGTTCACGCCGCCGGCGGCCGGTGCGGCGGAGGCGGCTTCCGCACCCTCGCCGGCCTCGCGGAACGGCGCGCCCGGCACATCGCGTCCGGTGACGGCACCGGACGACGGGGAGCGGACCCGAACCGCCGACACGCGTTGCGCCCGAACCGCCGACACGCGTGCGCCCGGCCCCCGACACCCGTGCGCCCGACCCCCGACCCGCGTGCACCTGGGCCGTTGACACGCGTACACGGAGCCGGGCAACCGTCGAAATCGACTCAACCACCGGTCAATACGCGCCGGTCGGTCCCCAACAGCCGCCCGGCTGTGGCACTCTGGTGCCGACCGCCCCACCGGGCTCCCCCGTACCGGTGGGGCGGTTCCGCGCGTCCGCCGACGCCGCTTCCCGCCGGCCGCCGCGCCGCGCCGCCTCTCCCGCCGGCCCCTCACCTCTTCATGACGGCGCCTCGGAGCGCCGAACCCCTCGCCTTTCGGCCAATTCCCTCTGTTCGACCGGATGGACGCTCGCACCACGCATGGGAGTGATGCCCCGGGGCAGGCGCTCACACCTCATGGCCTACGACCAGGGGAGCGTGACGAGATGACGGCGCACACCGCGCGGACCACCGGGATCACCGGTACCGGGACCACCGGGGTCACCGGCGCCGCGGAACTGCCGGACGCAGCGCGACGGGCGGGCGACACGGACCGGCTCCCGTGGATCGAGGACGCCGGGAAGATCGCCCCGAGGGACGCGCGCAAGCTGTCGAAGCTCTTCTTCGACCGCCTCCAGGTCCTGGAGGAAGGAACGCCGGAGCACCAGTACGCGCGCAACACGCTCATCGAGATGAACCTGTCCCTGGTCCGGTTCGCCGCGGGACGGTTCCGCAACCGGGGCAGCGGCGACATGGAGGACATCGTCCAGGTCGGCACCATCGGTCTGATCAAGGCGATCGACCGGTTCGACCTGTCCCGCGAAGTCGAGTTCACCTCGTTCGCCGTGCCGTACATCGTCGGAGAGATCAAGAGATTCTTCCGGGACACCAGCTGGGCCGTCCATGTGCCCCGGCGCCTTCAGGAGCTGCGGGTCGACCTCGCCAAGTCGAAGGAATCCCTCGCGGGCGATCTCGACCGGGACCCCACCGTGCCCGAACTGGCCGAGCACCTGGGGATCGAGGAGACGGAGGTCACCGAGGGGATCGTCGCCTCCAACGGCTACACCGCGGGTTCGCTGGACATGCCGACCGACACCTCGCAGTCGGGACGCCACAACGCGGGCGGGCGCACCTTCGCCGATGTGCTGGGTGAACCGGACCCCGCCCTGGAGAACGTGGAGAATCTGCACACGCTCGCCCCGCTGCTCGGGGAGCTCGACGACCGTGAGCGGCGCATCATCGACATGCGTTTCGGTCAGGAACTGACACAGGCGCAGATCGGCGCGGAGCTCGGCATCTCCCAGATGCATGTGTCACGGCTGCTCAGCCGCATGCTGCACAAACTGCGCAGCGGGATGCTCACCCAGGAGTAGCCGCCGGCGCCCTTGTGTTGCTTCCGCGTTGCAGGTTCATGGCCAAGCGGCCGACAGGCTTCTCGGACCGCGCGAACGCCTCTACGGTCCGTAATCAGCCCGTCGCCAGCGCGTGCTTCTTGACGATCAGCCACTGAACCAGCGTGCGAGGAAACACATGAGCCAGCCCCTCGACTCCGTCACCGCAGGGCACACCCCCCAGGACCAGGAGCGGCAGGACGCCGGGCCCGCCTGGTCGTTCGAGACCAAGCAGATCCACTCCGGCGCCTCCCCCGACCCCGCCACGGGTGCCCGTGCGGTGCCGATCTACCAGACGTCGTCGTTCGTCTTCCGCGACACCCAGCACGCGGCCGACCTGTTCTCGCTCGCCGAGCCCGGCAATATCTACACCCGGATCCACAACCCCACCCAGGACGTCCTGGAGCAGCGGATCGCCGCGCTGGAGGGCGGCGTCGCGGCCGTCGCGCTCGCTTCCGGGCAGGCGGCGGAGACCCTGGCGATCCTGACGCTGGCCGGTGCCGGGGACCATGTCGTCTCCTCCACCTCGCTCTACGGCGGCACGTACAACCTGTTCCGGCACACGCTGCCCCGGTTCGGTATCGAGGTGTCGTTCGTCGAGGACCCCGACGACATCGCGCAGTGGCGGGCCGCGATCCGGCCCAACACCAAGGCGCTGTTCGCGGAGACGCTCGGCAACCCGCGCGGTGATGTGCTGGACATCCGCGCCGTCGCGGACGTGGCACACGCCTCCGGGCTGCCGCTGATCGTCGACAACACCGTGCCCACGCCCTATCTGCTGCGGCCGATCGAGCACGGCGCGGACATCGTGGTCCACTCCGCGACCAAGTTCCTCGGCGGGCACGGCACCACCCTCGGCGGGGTGGTCGTGGACGGCGGCACCTTCGACTTCGGTACGCACTCCGAGCGTTTCCCCGACTTCCACACCCCGGATCCGAGCTACCACGGGCTGCGTTACTGGCCGGACCTGGGACCGAGTGCCTTCGCCGTGAAGCTCCGCGTCCAGCTGCTGCGCGACCTGGGGCCCGCGCTCTCGCCGCACTCGGCGTTCCTGCTGATCCAGGGTGTGGAGACGCTCAGCCTCCGGCTGGAGCGGCACACCTCCAACGCGCTGGCGCTCGCCCGGTGGCTGGAACAGCGCGACGAAGTGGCGGTCGTGCACTACGCCGGACTGGAGTCGAACCGCTGGTACGGGGCGGGGCAGCGCTATCTGCCGCGCGGTGCCGGAGCGGTGCTGTCGTTCGAGCTGCGGGACGGGGCCGAGGCCGGCCGGCGGTTCGTGGACGCGGTCGAGCTGTTCAGCCACCTCGCCAACATCGGTGATGTACGGAGCCTGATCATCCACCCCGCGTCGACCACCCACAGCCAGCTGACCGAGGAGCAGCTCGCGGCCACCGGTGCCACCGCGGGTCTGGTGCGGCTGTCGGTCGGGCTGGAGAACGTGGACGATCTCAGGGCCGATCTGGAGGCGGGGTTCCGGGCCGCGAAGGCGGCGTCCTGAACCCCACGGCCGCCTCCCGCGCGCTTCCCCTCCCGCCGGCGGCCGGAGGACGGCAGGAGGGGGATCCGCCCGGCCGCCGCTCCTGGGTGGTCCTGGACCGGCCGCTGCCGCTGGAGTCGGGATTCGCCCTGCCGGGCGTGCGCCTGGCGTACGAGACATGGGGACGGCGGGCACCCGACGGGAGCAACGCGGTGCTGGTCCTGCACGCGCTGACCGGTGACAGCCATGTGGCCGGGCCCGCGGGCCCGGGGCATCCGACCGCCGGCTGGTGGGACGCGCTGGTGGGACCGGGCAGGGCGCTCGACACCGATCACTGGTTCGTCGTCGCGCCGAACGTGCTGGGAGGCTGCCAGGGCAGCACCGGCCCCTCCTCCCGGGGGCCGGACGGTGCCCGATGGGGCGGCGGGTTCCCGTATCTGACGGTCCGTGACCAAGTGGCGGCCGAGGCGGCGCTCGCCGACGCGCTCGGCATCGAGCGATGGGCGGCCGTCGTCGGCGGGTCGATGGGAGGCATGCGTGCCCTCGAATGGGCGGTGAGCCGTCCGGAGCGCACCGGCTCCCTGCTCGTGCTGGCGGCCCCGGCCGCCGCGTCCGCCGAGCAGATCGCGTGGGGGTCGGTACAGGTCTCCGCGATCCGCGCGGACCCGGGATGGCGGGACGGGAACTACCACGACGCGGCCCCGGGACGGGGTCCGCACCGGGGCCTCGGCCAGGCGCGGCGGATCGCCCATGTCACCTACCGCAGCGAACCCGAGCTGGACTCCCGGTTCGGCAGGGAGCCGCAGCCGGGTGAGCGGCCGGGCCGGGGTGGCCGCTACCGGGTGGAGTCGTATCTCGATCACCACGCGGCCAAGCTGGTGCGCCGGTTCGACGCGGGCAGCTATGTGGTGCTGACGGAGGCGATGAACGGTCATGACGTCGGCCGGGGCCGGGGCGGTGTCGCCGCCGCACTGCGCCGTGCGGGGATGCCCGCCCTGGTCGCGGGTGTCGATTCGGACCGGCTCTACCCGTTGGGGCAGCAGGCGGAACTGGCGGCGCTGCTGCCCGGAGCGGACCGGCCCAGGACCGTGGAATCACCGTACGGACATGACGGATTCCTCATCGAGACCGGTCAAGTGGGCATGATAGTGAGGGAGTTGCTTCCTCCACCCCGCCCCTCCCACCTTCCTCAGGAGCGCCCATGAGTCCCGCACCCCTGTCCGGCTCGGGCACCGGCCCGGATCCCGGTACCGGCACCGCACCGGACGCCGAGGAACAGTACGACCGGATACGGCTTCGTCAGTGGGCACGGGACGATGCGCGCTCCGCCGGCATCGACCGCAAGGATCTGCTGAAACTGGTCGCGGCGGCCTCGGTGGCGGGTCCGCTGGCCTCGGCCGCGTCCCCCGCGCGGGCGTCCGTGCCGGAGCCGGGGCCGGGAGCGGCCTCGTTGCCGGGGGTGGTGAAGCCGCTGCCGCCCGAGCTGTTCACGGTGCGCGGCACCAACGCCGAGACGAACTTCGCGGCGCTGCGCTCGACCGGCCTGCTCACCCCGGCCGACCGCTTCTTCGTCCGCAACCACACCGCCACGCCCCGGATCGATGTGTCCGGCTGGCGGCTGACCGTCTGGGGCAGCGGGCTGACGGGTGACCCGGTGGACTTCTCGTACGCCGATCTGCGCGCGCTGCCCGCCGTCACCCGCACGGCGTTCGTGGAGTGCGCGGGCAACGCCCGGAGCTTCTACGCCTCGCAGCAGAACCAGCAGGTCGGTGGTACGGCGTGGACGCTGGGCGCGATCGGCACGGCGCGCTGGCGCGGGGTGCGGCTCGCCGATGTGCTGCGCCGGGCGGGGCTGGGCCGGCACGCGGTCGACGTCCTGCCGCGCGGCCTGGACGACGAGGTCATCAGCGACGGTGTCAACCTGGGCCGGGTGCGCAGGCCGCTGCCGGTGGACAAGGCCCTGGACGACGTACTGCTCGCCTACGAGATGAACGGTGAGCCGCTGCCGCCCGATCACGGGTATCCGGTCCGTCTGATCGTCCCGTCGTGGGTGGGGATCGCGAACATCAAGTGGGTCGGCGACATCGAGGTGAGCGAGGAGCCGCTGCTCACTCCGTGGAACACGGGGCTGTACCGGCTGTTCGGCCCCGGCTATCCGCCGGAGGGCAGCGCTCCGCTGACCCGCCAGAGCCTGAAGAGCGCCTTCGAACTGGAGCCGGGCGCCTCGTTCCCGGCACATCGCCCGGTACTGCTGACGGGCCGCTCCTGGTCGGGCGGGGCGCCCGTGCGTTCGGTCGAGATCAGCACCGACGGCGGCACCCGCTGGCGTCGCGCCCGGCTGCGGGACGAGCCCCGGGCCGGCAGCTGGGTCCGGTGGTCGGCCGACTGGGTGCCCCGGGACCGGGGGGCCGGGGTGCTCCTCGCCCGCGCGACGGACCGCTCCGGACGTACGCAGCCCGAGACCGCGGTCCACAACACCCAGGGCTATCTGTTCGACGCGGTGGTCCGGCATCCGGTGACGGTGGTGTGACCGGGGAAACACATGTGCGGGCAGCGGCGGGCGGCTGGTAGAAACCCGTCATGACTCCCGGAGCGCTCCCACTCGACCCGTTGGAACAGCTGCTGGCCGAACGGGCCTGCGAACGGCTCGTCATCGAGTTCGTCCGCAGGCTCGACCTCGGCGATCCGTCCACCGTCGCCGAGCTGTTCACCCCGGACGGCCGGTGGGACTGGCCCGCGGGCGAGCGCCGCGTCCAGGGGCGGGAGGCGCTGCGGTCCTACTTCGGCTCCCGTCCCTCGGACCGCCTCTCCCGTCGGATGTGCACGAACACTCTGGTGACGGTCGACTCACCCACCACGGCCTCGTCGACGACGTATTTCGCGACCTACCGGGTCGACGGTGCGACGGACACCCTGCCCTCCCCCCGCCTGCCGGCCAACGTCGGCCACTACGAGGACACGTTCCGCAGGACCGACGGGGTCTGGCTGCTCGCCTCGCGCACTCTGGTGCTGGCGTTCGGCGGCGCGACGGAGCGGATCGCGGAGCTGCCCCCGCCCGGCGCCTGACACTCAGGCGGAGCTCACCCGGACCGGGTCCGGACCGTCGTCCCGGACCGGGCCCTCCCCCGCGGCCGGGGTGTGGTCCGGGCGCGGGCCGCCTTCGGTACGTGCTCCCGCCAGGACGGCGGCGTGCACCGCCCTGGCGATGCGGGACCCCCACGGCGAGCGCGGCCCCGCGAAGGACTCACCGCCGTCGGGACCCGGCTCCGGCGCCGCGACGCACACGGCGTCCGTGGGTGTGCCCGAGCAGTCGAGGCCCGCGTCCAGGAGCGCCTGGACCTTGGCTTCGGTGGCGGTGGCGATCGCGTTGACCAGGGCGGCGTCGGACAGGGCGACGGGAACGGTGACCACGATGTTGACGGTGCCGGGGCGCGGTGCCCCGACGGCGGCTCCGGCCGGTGCGGCGGCCCAGCCCCGGACACCGAGGCCGCAGGTGGCGGTCGCCGTGACACCCTCGTCGGCGGCTTCCGCGCGGGCGGTGACATCGGCAGCCGTCATCAGCCCGGCGCCCGGCCCGGTGAGCCCTTCCGCCGCGGCGATCCCGGCCAGGTGCCGGTCGGGGTCCAGCCGCGGATAGCCGCCGGGCACCTGTGCGTTGAGGATCCACTCGCGGGGGCCGATCCCGCCGCCGAGTACGGCGCTGCTGCACACCCGTACGCCGGGCCCCAGCCGCCACACCAGATGGTGCAGGTCCTGTCCGTCCTCCCGCCGGGACAACAGCACCGCGCGCTGTCCGGGCGGATGGGCACTGGCGGAACGGATGGGGCACCCCCGGGTGGTACGGCAGGACGACGGCCGACAGCCGTCCGTCGATCATAGAAGCCGCGCGGACCGTGCCACGCGGGGGTACCCACGACCGCGGCAGTCCGCCGCTCACCCGATCGGCCTAATCGCGGCCGTGGAACCGTATCGGTGTCGTACGGGCCCTGGACCCAGGACCGGGGCCGCGGCCTCCCGGCCCCGTGAGCCGGGAGGTTGCAGCGTCCATCCGGGTGAGGCGCGATGGAAGCCGGAGGCGCCTCACCTGGTGGATCCACCCACAGGGCGTGTCCGGGCGAGGAGGAATCGGTCATGGGAGCCGCTGACGGTTTCACGGATTCCGGGGAGTTGGACGGTCTGACCGTCTATGACAGCGAAGGGGAGAAGGTCGGCAGCGTGGGCCGGGTGTACGTCGACGACGACACCGGCAGGCCCGACTGGATCACGGTCAAGACCGGCCTGTTCGGCATGAAGGAGAGCTTCGTCCCGCTCGCCGGAGCCCGGCGCGTGGGCTCGGACCTGCACATCTCCCATCCGAAGGACAGCGTCAAGGACGCCCCGAGGGTGGACGCGGACGCGCACCTGTCCGTCTCGGAGGAGGAGGAACTGTACCGGCACTACGGGCTGACCAGGAAGGCGGGCAACCTCGGCGACAAGGCCCGTACGGGCCCCGGCGCGCCGACCGCCGCCGGAACCGGCGCGATGGGCGCGGCCGGAGCGGGAACGGCCGGAGCGGCGGGAGCCGCGGCCGGCACGGACCGGGCGACCGGCAGGGCCACCACCGGAACGGCGGCTGCCGGGGCGGCCGGCACGGGGATGGCGGGAGCGGGTACCGCAATGGACAAGAACCGCGACATGGACACCTCCGCGACGTCACGGCCGCTCGCCGGTGCGGGGGCCGAACGGTCCGCCGCCGGTCACGGCGGCAAGGAGGAGATGATCCGTTCCGAGGAGCAGCTGCACGTCGGCACGGAGGAGTACGAGAGCGGGAAGGCACGTCTGCGCAAGTACGTCGTGACCGAGAACGTCACCCGCACCGTGCCGGTCTACCACGAAGAGGTACGGGTGGTCCGCGAGCCGCTCCAGCCGGGTGAGAAGAGCGCCGGGACGACGAACATCGGTGAGCAGGACGTCGAGGTGACCCTGCACGCCGAACGGGCCACCGTCCGCAAGGAAGCCGTCCCGGTGGAGCGCGTGCGCCTGGAGACCAACAAGGTCACCGAGCAGAAGGAGGTCTCCGCCGAGATCCGCAAGGAGAAGATCGACTACGCGGACGGCAAGGACATGGGCACCGGCAAGGACATGGGCGGCGAGTTCGGCCAGGGACGCCGCCGCTGATTCCCGCACACCGCGGCCGGAGGCCGCTCCCACGTCCTCGACTGCCGGACGGTCCCGTGCTCACGGCCCGTCCGGCTGCGACGCCCGCGGGTGCCCGGCAGCCGTCCGCCGGCGCTCTCCGCCGGACAGGGTGCCAGGACTGTCCGGCGCGGTGGGCCGGCCGGTGCGGCCGGGAGGTCGTCCCGGCCGCACCGGCCGCACGGCACCGGTTCGTACCGTCCCTCAGGGCCGCCGCAGAGCGATCACGGCGTTGTGGCCGCCGAAGCCGAAGGAGTGGCTGACGGCCCGCCGTACGGGCAGCCACCGCGGGACCTTGGTGACGCAGTCGATGTCGAACCCGGGCGCGGGAGCGTCGAGGTTGGCGATCGGCGGTACGAGCCCGTGCTGAAGCGTGAGGATGGTCAGCCCGGCCTCGATGGCACCGGCCGCCCCCATGCAGTGCCCCAGTACGCCCTTGGGTGCGGTGACGGGCGGCCGGTGCGGATAGGCCCGGCTGATGAGGGCGGCCTCGGTGGCGTCGTTCAGCGGTGTGGACGTGCCGTGTGCGTTGACGTGGTCGACGTCTTCGGCCTGCCATCCGGCATCCCGCAGCGCCGCGTCGACGGCCGCGCGGGCGATGGTGCCGGAGGGGTGCGGGCTGGTGGGATGGTGGGCGTCGGTCGTGGCACCGGTGCCCGCGACCAGCGCCCGGAGGGCCGCGCCCCTGGTACGGGCTTCCTCGGCCCGTTCCAGCACCATGATGGCGGCCCCCTCGCCCATCACGAGTCCGGCCCGGTCGGCGCCGAAGGGCCGGCAGAGCCGGGACGGATCGCCGTCCCGGAGCGCCGCGGCTCCCGAACGGGCGAGGCCGGTCATGGCGACCGGGAACACGATCGACTCGGTGGCTCCCGCGATCGCGATGTCGCACTGGCCGGTGGCCAGCAGGTCCCGGGCCACGGAGAGGGCGGTGACCCCGGACGAGCATGCCGTGCACGGCGCGAGGCTGGGGCCGGTCACCTTCATCTGGATGGCGATCTCCGCCGCGGGCATGTTCGGGATCGTGAGCAGGATGCCCGAGGGCGAGGTCGCCGCGGGGCCGCGCCGTTCCAGTGCGACGGCCTGCTCGGTCAGACCGGCGGAGCCTCCGCTGCTGGTGCCCACGACCACGGCGACCCGGCTCCCGTCCCAACCGGCGGGGTCGAGTCCGGCGTCGGCCACCGCTTCCCGCGCGGCGAGTACGGCGAACTTGACGTATCTGCCCATCCGGAACGCCGTACGGCCCCCGACCGCGGCGTCCAGATCGATGCCCGAGACCGTGCAGGCGAAGTCGACCGCGCAGCCTTCGAGTTCCGGGACGGTGTGGGCCGGTGAGACCCCGGCACAGACGCCGTCCCAGGTGGTGTCGGTGTCGTTGCCCGCCGGGGTGATCATCCCCAGGCCGGTGACGGCGATGGCGGGCCTGTTCATCGCGCGTGGCTCACCGGCACCGCACCGTCGACGCCCTCGCGGATGAACTCCGAGATGTCGGTGAGCGTCGCGTCCTTGTAGAGCTTGTCCGAGTCGGCTTCGACGCCCAGCGTCTCCTTGATGATGACGGCGAACTCGGCGATGGCCAGGGAGTCCATCTCCAGGCTGTCCATCGTGGAATCCGGGAGGATCTCGACAGCGGGTACCTTGAAGGTCCCGGTCAGCACCTCGGTGATCGTCGGGTGGATCACCCGTTCCCTCTCCATCGTATTCGCGGTATTCACGGTACTCGCGGTCTTCACGGTCTTCCTCTCATCGGCAGGTACCTCGGCGGTGGGCGGTAAACGCAGCGATCCACCAACGAAATAACTGGATCTGTTTCTTCCGGTTACGCCTTCCGGCGAACCGATTCGTCTACGCTCACCTGCGGCTTCTCCAACCAGCGGGAGAGCAAGGAGGTCGTACCCCAGTACGCCAGCAGGAGGCCTCCGACACCGAACGACGCCGCGGTTTCGCGCAGCGGCCGGCCGTGGTCCCGCAGGCGCCTGCGCACCGAACGGACCGGCTGCACCGGCCTCGTCGGCCGCGCCGCCCTCCCGCCCCCCGGCGCGCTCGGGCCTCGGGTCGCCCGGTCACCGCCACCGTGCCACGGGCCCTCGGGATCGTCGTAGGCGTCCGCGTAGCCGGGCCCCGCGATCGGCCGGTCCGCGAGCAGTTCCTCCGGCAGCGCGAAGGATTCGATCAGCGCGGGCGCGTGTTCGGCGACCGCCGCGATCAGCTCCTCGATGGCGTCCGGCAGCGCATTCACCTGTTCGGCGGTCACCTGTCCCGCCGCGAGCAGGTCGCCGCTGTTGCGGGCCACCCATTGGAGGGCGAACAGCCGTTCCAGCTCGGCCAGGCGGTCCCGCGCCTGCCCCGCCGGCAGCCCGGCCACGGCTTGGGCGTACGCCTCGGCCGCCTGCCGGTACGCGTACGCCTCCACACCGCGCAGGGCGGAGCCGGACGCCGCGTTCCAGCGGCTGAGCAGATCACCGTTGGGAGCCCCGCTCATCTGCTCCCCGGCCCGGGTGAACCAGATGTCCTCCACGGCCGCGAGAAGCCGGCCGAGGAACCGGGGGTCGGTCAGTTCACCGGGCTCGGCGGGGGCGGCGGCCCCGTTCTGCCGCTCGGCACCGAAGAGCATCTCGGCGGCGGCCTTGGCGTGGACGGCGAGGTTGTCGCCCTCGGCGGTGATCACTCCCTCCACCCCCGTGAACACTTCGGTCATGCCGTTGTTCTCCAGCAGCCCCTGCGCCCCGCACCGCTCCCGGCACTCGACGATGACGCTACGGGCCTGCCAGGTGATCCACCCCTTGGCCACGGCGACCAGGCGCTCCGCGTCGTCCCGGTCGGCATCGGTGCGCTCCTCCCAGCGCTGGAGCGCCCGGCGGTGCAGCAGACTCATCGCGAAGACCGTCGCCATCGCCCCGGCGAGCGGGCCGTGGTGGGTCCGGTGGGCGTACACGGGAACCCGCTGGGAGCCGCGGACCCCCGCGATGAAGCGGTGACCGGCGTAGCGGACGGCGATCGCCAGGATCATGCGGGCGGAGCCGACCGCGCAGGCGCTCATGGAGATCTTGCCGGGGGCCACCCGCCCGATGGAGGTGAGGAACCGGCGCCTGCGGTTGGCCAGTTCGCTGCTGAACTCCCCGCCCTCGCCGAGGTGCCCGTGCGCTCCGGCGAGCAGGGCCTCGCGCCCCACGAAGAAGCGGTCGAAGGAGGTCAGGCAGTGGTCGACCGGGCTGCCCATCCGGGCCGGCAGCCGCCGCACCCGTACGCCGGGCAGGGCGCGCGACTCGTCGGTGAGCGGTGCGAGGAAGAGGAAGACGCCGTGATCGGTGCCGTCGACCAGCAGCCGGGCGGCCACCACCCCGGACTTGGGTCCCCCGGCCGGGCTGGTGTTGGGCATGAACTTCTGCGCCCCGCAGTGCGGGGTGTCCAGGACGAAGCCGTCGCGTTCGCGGTCGTAGGTCGCGGTGGTCTCCACGGCGGGCGCGTCGTTGCCGTGCGCCACTTCCGTGCACAGGAAGGTGCCGGTGCGCCGCAGCCGGATGAAGTCGGACAGGTCGCGGTCGACCGGGTCGTGGTCGAGGAGGCTGCCGAGGAAGAGGTTGTAGTGGATGCCGGCGACGGTGATCAGTGTCGCGTCGACCGGGCCGAGCCATTCGTGCAGGGCGGCGAGGGCGCGGGGGTCGGAGGCCAGCCGGGCGGGGTTGTCGAGGGAATCGTTGAGGATCCTCAGCCGGTCGTAGGAGAGGGCGAGGCGCTCCTCGGGGGTGCCGGTCGCGAGACGGCGGAACGGTTCTGTGGTGATCAGCCGACGCCAGAACCCGTGCTCCTGACGGAAGTTGTCGCCGAAGAGCACCCGGGTCAGCAGATCTTTGGTGGACGGAGGGGCCACGCTGTTCATGGTTACGGTCACGGACGTAGAACGATCAAGGAACGGCGAGGACACCCCTCGCCGTTCCCGGACATGTGCACCGTTCACACCCGTTGGAAAGCGAGTGCGACATTGTGGCCGCCGAATCCGAACGAGTGACTCACCGCGGTCTCGACCTGTTGGTGGCGGGCCTCCTTGGTCACGCAGTCGAGCGGGAAGGCGTCCGGCAGGGAGTCCAGGTTGGCGATCGGCGGGATGAGCGACCGCTCCAGTGTCAGCACGGTGGCCACCGCCTCGATCGCGCCCGCCGCCGCCAGGGTGTGCCCGGTCACGCCCTTGGGCGCGGTGACCGGGGGGCGGTGCGGGAAGAGCCGGGAGATGAGGGTGGTCTCCATCGCGTCGTTGAGCGGGGTGGAGGTGCCGTGGGCATTGATGTGGTCGACATCGCCCGGCGTCCAGCCCGCCTGGTGCAGGGCCGCCTCCACCGCCCGCTGGGCACCCCGGCCGCCGGGTTCCGGCGCGGTGGGGTGGTGGGCGTCCGTACTGGACCCGGCACCGGTGAGCAGGGCGCGGGGGCGTCCGCCGCGGGCCCTGGCCTCGTCCGCGCGTTCCAGGACGAGCATGGCGGCGCCCTCACCGATCACAAAGCCGTCCCGGTCCGCGGCGAACGGGCGTGAGGCGCCCGCCGGATCGTCGATCCGGGTGGACAGGGCGCCCATCCGCGCGAACGCGGTGACCACGAGCGGAGTCAGTACGGACTCGGCGCCACCGGCCACCACCACGTCGCAGCTGCCGCCGATCAGCAGATCGCGCGCCACCGCGATCGCGGTGGCCCCCGAGGCACATGCCGTGGCGGGTGCCAGGCTGGGGCCGTACGCCTTGAGCGCGATGGCCACCTCCCCGGCGGCCGCGTTGGGGATCATCATCGGGACCAGCAGCGGGGACACCGCGTCCGGCCCGCCGGACGCCAGCCTGGCGACGTTGTCGACGAGTACGGACACACCGCCGACGCCGACGCCCAGCACCACACCGACCCGGGTGCCGTCCCAGCGGGCCGGGTCGAACCCGGCGTCCCTGACCGCCTGCCGGGCGGCGACCACGGCCAGTTTCACGAACCGGGCCATCCGCCACACCGAGCGTCCGCCCACCGCCGCGTCCAGGTCCAGGCCGTCGACCGGGCAGGCGAAGTCGACCGGCAGCCCCGCCAGTTCCTCGCAGCGCCGGGCGGTGGAGTATCCGGAGCACAGCCCTTCCCAGAAGCTGTGCTCGTCCGCCCCCGCGGGAGTCACCAGGCCCACTCCCGTCACCGCGACAGCGGTACCGGCTCCGGTGTCCTTGTCAGCGGACTGCGCCATTCTGTGTTCCTTCCATAGAAATCGTCTGCGGGGTGCCCGGCCAGCGAAGTGCCACGGAACCCCAGGTCAATCCGCCCCCGAAGGCGGTGATCAGGATCCGGTCCCCGGCCCTGAGCCGGCCCCGTCCTTCGGCGTCCGCCAGGGCCAGGGGAATGGAGGCCGCACCGGTGTTGCCGACCCGCTCCAGATGGGTGACACAGCGCTGCGGCCCGATGCCGACGCGTTCGGCGACCGCGCGCAGGATCCGTGCGTTGGCCTGGTGCGGCACGAAGTGATCGACCTCCGCGGCGTCCCAGCCCACCCTGGCGAGCAGTTCGCGGCATGATCCCGTCATCCGCTGGACGGCGTGCTGGTACACGGTGGGGCCCTGCATGCGGAAGAACTCGTCGCCCGCCGCGGCGGGCCGGTCCGTCGACCGGGCGCGGGCGCCCCCGCCCGGTACGGTGATGAGGTCGTACCCGGTGCCGTCGCTGCCCAGGTCGAAGGCGAGCAGCTCGCCGGGCGCCCCGGTCCGCCCGGCCGCCACGAGAGCCGCCCCCGCCCCGTCGCCGAAGACCACACCGGCCGAGCGGTCCGCCGGGTCCAGCCAGGCCGAATAGACATCGGCGCCCACGAGCAGCACCCGCTCGTACAGACCCGAGGCCACCAGCCCGTGGCAGACCGCCAGCCCGTAGACGAAGCCGCTGCACACCGCCGCGATGTCGAGCGCGGGCACGGTGCCCAGCCCCAGCCGCGCGGCCAGGGCGGGTGCCGTTCCCGGGCAGAGGTGGTCGGGGGTCGCGGTGGCGAGGACCAGGGCGTCCACGGGGCCGGGTACCGGGTACCTGCCGAGCAGCCGGCCGGCCGCCTCGAACGCCACGTCGCCGGTCGCGAGTCCCGGCCCCGCCCGATGACGGCTACCGATGCCCGTCCGGGTGCGCACCCAGGAGTCGTCCACCCCCCACGCCGCGGGCAGTTGGTCGTTGCCGACCGGTTCCCCCGGCACCCACCCCGCCACGCTCTCCAGTACCGCCGTGCGTGTACCGGCCCGTAAGACACCCCGTTGGGCACCCGGCCCCGTACCGCTGTCGACTGCGCGTCGCCTCGCCACCCACTGCCCCGATTCCCTTGTCGAACGTGCCAACCGGTTGGCGAACGGTGCAGCGCTCGGCGGGGGTGCGTTCGATTGGGCCAAACGGGGGAATCGGCACAGAATTATGCCCTGTTCCGCGCGACTTAAACCGAGTTGGCCCACGCGGCTGTGGCGCCGTGTGTCAGGTCCGGGCGAGTGCCTGCGTCAGTTCGCTCAGGTCGGGCGGATTGGCGCCCGCGCGGGAGACCGTCACAGCGGCGGCGGCCACCGCGTGGCGCAGCACATCGGCGACGGTGTCCCGGTCCGGCGCGTACAGCCGTGCGCGGCCGTCGGCCCCGAGCAGCCCCCGCCGGGCGAGGGCGTGCAGGGTGCCCGACATGAACGCGTCGCCCGCGCCCACGGTGTCGACGACCTCGGCGGGCAGCGCGGCCACCGCGACCTGTCCCCCCGGGATCACCGCCAGGGCGCCGTCGCCGCCCCGGGTGACGAGGACCATGGCCGGACCGCGGCCCAGCCACCGCCCGGCGACCGTCCTCGGGGACTCCCCCGGATACAGCCACTCCAGGTCCTCGTCACTGGCCTTGACCACATCGCTGAGCGCGACGCACTGTTCGACGCGGCGCACCGCCTCCGCGTGATCGCCCATCAGTTCCGGCCGTACGTTGGGGTCGTAGCTGACGGTCGCGGTGCTCCGCAGCGCGCCGACGGCGTCCAGGACGGTGGCCGAGCCCGGTGCCATCACCGCGGCGATCGACCCCGTGTGCACATGGCGGGGCGGCCGTTCCTCCACTGCCGGGCCCAGCGTCCAGGTGATCTCGAAGGTGTACGTGGCCCGGCCGGCCGCGTCCAGGGTCACGGCCGCGGACGGGGTGGGCGCGGCTTCGGCGTCGGTCCGCACCGCGACCCCGGCGGATTCCAGGTGCTCCCGGATCAGCCGGCCGTTGGCGTCCGGACCGAGCTGGGTGCGCAGGGTCACGCCGTGGCCGAGCCGGGACAGGCCGTACGCGACGTTCGCCGGGCTGCCGCCGGGGTGCACCCGGTCGGCGGCGCCCGGCAGCCGGACGATGTCGGCCACGCTTTCGCCGATGACCAGCAGATCGGGTCCGTCGAGCTCGCGGGACATGAGGGGGCCTCCTGGAGTGCCGTGACGACGGTGTCCTGGCAGGCGGCGCGGCCCCGGACACATGGAGTCCGATCCTGCCGGGTGCGGGGCCCCGGCGGGAACGGGGGCCGGACGGCGGGCGGGACGCTCACCCGTTGCGGACGGCCCCGACCGCTTCGGTCACCAGGCCGAGGAAACGGGCGTGCGCCGCCGGGCCGAACAGCGGCTCCGGGTTCCACGGCACGATGGGCGCGCTCCGGCGGAGCGTCGACCGGCCGGCGGCCCCCCGGAGATCGTCGAGCGGGGTGGCGTGGGACCGGGCGTCGGTGAGCACGACGTCCGGGCGCAGCGACGCCACCGAGGCCCAGCCGAGGGTGGACCAGTTCGCACCGGGCCCCGCGGCCGGCTCCACGAGATGCACGCCGAGCTCGGCGAGGACCCGCAGCTCGGGCCACATCCCGGGGCGGGCCACATGGGCCTCGGCCGGTCCGGCCGGGGACAGGGCGAGCACCCGGACGGCGTCGGCGGACCCTTCGCCCACCACGGCGCGCAGCCGTTGCCTGGCGGCCTCCAGCTCGCCGTCCGCCGCGGGCATGGGCCCCGCGCCGAGGGAGCGCGCCAGCTCGGCGAAGCGCTCGGTGATCCCGGCGAACGTGCGGGTGCGGCCCACGTCGAGGACGACGACGGGGACCCGCTCCTCCAGCTGCTCGGCGACGTCCGGGGCCAGCCCGTAGACCTGGCCGCCGCCGTAGCCGACGCCGACCACGAGGTCCGGCCCGTCGCGCAGCAGCGTCGCCACGTCCAGGGCACCGCCCGCGCCGGAGTAGGCGACCTCGTCCAGCGGAAGCGTCCCGGTCCTGGCGCGGTCGGGCCCGGCGGCGGGGGCGTCGTGGCCGGAGCCGAAGATCCCGTGCGGCCGTATCCCGTGGTCCCACAGCGTGGCTCCGGCCTGCAGGTACGCGAGCACCCGTGTGGGGCGCCGGGCGGCCGTGGACAGCCGGCCCCGGTCGTCGCAGAACCGCCACTGACTCTGCTCCGTCACGTCACACACGCCCCTCCGCCACCGACTTCCGACGCACTCGTCCGTGCTCGCACAGGTGTACCTGCCCACATCACGGCCACCGCATCCCCCGGCCCGCCGGGAGCCGCCGGGCCGGGGCAGAGGCCTTCACGCCTCTCGCGGCACTCCGGCACTCACCCGGTCCGGGCGGGCGCCCACACTCCCGATGGCGGCACCGTTCGGCGATTCGCCCAATGGATCTACACAAGTCTCCACATCTCATCCGACCCCTCAGGGGGACCGGCTGCCCCGCCGGCCATCGCCCTCCACCGCTCCGGTACTCCGAAGCTCCATCAACTCTCTTCTCCCCCAAGGCATTCGGCGGAAGCAGGCCGGGCTTCGCGCCACCGGGCAACGACCCCGGGCGCCCGCGTGGGAGTTCCGTGAGACCGATGGCGCGCGAAGGCCCCCGGCGCCCCCGCGCCGCACCCGCCAACGGTCACGCCAGGCAGAAGCCATCACTGACTGTTAGAAATGAGGCACTCCGTGTCATTGTCCTTTCGGCCGCCCGGTTGGAGACAACTCCCCATGAAATCGACCCTGTTGAAGACCACCCTGGTCGTCTCCCTCGGCGCGTCGCTCTACGCGGCCCCCTCCTTCGACGCACCGCCCCGGGCCGCCCCCACCCGCCACACCGCGGCGCGCTGCCCCGTTGTCGACGTACTGGCGGTCTACACCCCGAAGGCCGCGGCGCGGGTGGGAGGAGTGCACCGGGTCGCGGCCTCCGCCCAGCAGATCGCCACCCGGATGAACCGCTCCCTCCGCGAGAGCGGGGTCTGCGGGGCCATCCGGATCGTCCACCCGTACACCGCCACCGGGTACGACGGTCCGGAGCAGTTCCACGCGGCCTACCGCAGCCTCAAGGACCGCACCGGCTCCGCCCTGGGCCGGGAGGCCGACGAGCGGCGCGGCCGGTACGGTGCCGATCTGGTCACCCTCATGGTGGATCCGCCCGAGCGCGGCGGCGGGACCGCGGACTACTCGGCGGCACTCGACAGCACATCGGACGAGTACGCCTATTCGGTCGCCGATGTCGACGGCATCGCCCTGGACTCGGTGAGCCACGAGATCGGCCACAACCTCGGCCTCGCCCACGACCGCGTCACCATCGAGGAGAACGCGCACGGCTCGATGGACGTGAGCCACACCCGCCCGTACAACACCGGCTGGGTCACCGAGGACCGCAAGTACTACACGATCATGGCGTACCGGTCCTCTTGCGGCGACGACTGCGAGCGGATCAGCCGGTTCTCCAGCGCGCAGGGGACCTGGCGGGGCCGCCGGCTGGGCGACACGGAGAACGACAGTGCCCGCGTGCTGCGGGCGACCCTGCCCATCGTCGCCGGGTACCGCGGCCGGAGGTGACGGGCGGCCCGGTCAGGCTCACCCCGCTCGCTCACCCGCGGCCTCGGCGTCCCGCGGCCCGACCCCCAGGCCTGCCAGGAACGCCGCGGCGGCCGGCGTGGGGCGCAAGCGGCTCCAGACGAGGCGTTCCACCCGCCCCGGCGCGTTGCGCACCCGCAGGACCCGCACGCCCGGCACCTCCGCGGCGAACGCGGCGGGCAGCAGGGCCACCCCCAGCCCCTTGCGGACCAGACGGGCGATGTAGTCGGCGCCGCTGACCTCGTAGGCGACGTTCCGGGTGAGTCCCATCGCGGTGAACGCCTCCTCGGACTGCGCCCGTGCCGCCGTGCCGTCGGGGAAGTCGACGAACGTCTCCCGCGCCAGACGCGCCAGGTCCACCTCGGTCTCGTCCGCGAGCGGGTGGCCGGTGGCCGTGATCGCGGCCAGTTCGCCGCGGGCCAGCTCGTGGTCGCTGACTCCCTTGGGCCGGTAGTCGGGCAGCACCCCGAGAAAGGCCAGGTCGAGCGCGCCCGACCGGACGTCCTCGACCAGGTCCTTGCTCGCCCCGTCGCGCAGGACGATCCCCACCTTCGGATGACGGCGGTGGAACTCCTCCAGCGCGCCCGGGATGTCGACCGCGGTGACCGTGGGAATCGCCCCGATGGCCAGGCGCCCGCTGATCTCACCGGCCGCCGCCGCCACCTCGGCGCGGGCCCGTTCCGCCGCGTCCAGTGCCTGCCGGGCGGCCGGCAGGAAGGCCTCCCCCGCCGCGGTCAGCCGCACATGACGGCTGGAGCGGTCGAAGAGCCGGGCTCCGAGCTCCTTCTCCAGCCGGGCGATCTGATGGCTGAGCGCCGACTGGACGACCAGGCACCGCTTCGCGGCCCGCGTGAAGTTCCTCGTCTCGGCGACCGCGAGGACATAGCGCATCTGCTGCAGTTCCATCCAACCATCGTGAATCACGATGACTGGAATGAAAAACATGTGTTGGACTGATCGCCGGGTGCCGCGGGACGCTGATGTCCATGTCCCCCTCCTCTCACACCTCCCGCACCCCGCTCCGGAGCCCCCGGCCCCCTTCGGCGGCGAAAGCGGCCTCCGGCAGCGCTGCCGCCGGCGCCGCGAGCCCCTCCCTCGGGCGTGGCCTCATCCTTCTGATGGCGCTGGCGGCCGGACTGTCGGCGGCGGGCAACTACTTCGCGCAGCCGCTGCTGGACCTGATCACCCGGGATCTGCACATCGGCGTCACCATGGCCGGACTGATCGTCTCGACCGCCCAGGCCGGCTACGCGCTGGGCCTGATCCTGCTGGTGCCGCTCGGCGACATCACCGAGCGACGCCGCCTGGCCGTGGGGCTGTTCGCCGCGACGGCACTGTTCCTGCTGCTGGCGGCAGCCGCCCCCTCCGGGCCGATCCTCCTCGCCGGCACGGCGCTCGTCGCCCTCACCTCGGTCGGCGCCCAGGTCGTCGTCCCCTTCGCGGCCACGCTCGCCGCCCCGGAGGCCCGGGGCCGGATCGTCGGCATCGTCATGTCCGGAGTGCTGCTCGGCGGCCTGCTGGGGCGCACGGCGGCCGGCGCCCTGTCCGAACTGGGCGGCTGGCGGACCGTCTACTGGGTGAACGCCCTGCTCATGATCACCATGGCGGTGCTCCTCCACCTCAAGCTGCCCCGGCTGTCCCCGGCGGCCGGCGCGGCGCCGGTCTCGTACGGCGGACTGATCCGCTCCACGCTCGCCCTGCTGCGCCAGGAACCCCTGCTGCGCTCACGGGCCGCGATCGGCGCCTTCTCCATGGCCTCGTACAGCGTGCAGCTGACCGCGTTGACCTTCCTGCTCACCCAGCGGCCCTACGGGTGGACAGCCGCCGGCATCGGCTTCTTCGGGCTGCTGGGAGTCATCGGCGTGGTGGGCATGAACTTCGCGGCGCGCCTCGGCGACCGGGGCCATGTCCAGGCGGTGTCCGGTGCCGCGGGCGTTCTCCTGACCCTGGCCTGGCTGCCGCTCCTCGCGGGCGAGACCTCGCTGTGGTGGCTCGCGACCGGGGTGATCGTGCTGAACATCGCCCAGCAGGCGGGCCTCAACAGCAGTCAGAACGTGATCTACGCGCTCAACCCGGATGCCCGGAACCGGATCAACTCCGCCTTCATGACGCTGTTCTTCGCGGGCGGTGCGGCGGGCGCCTCCCTGACCGCGGTGGTGTGGGCGAGGGCGGGCTGGCCGGGAGTGTGCGCCCTGGGCGCGGCACTGGCCGCGGTGAGCACGGCCCTGTGGGTACTGGAGCGGGTCCGGGAGCGGGTCCGGGGGCGGTAGAACGTTCCGGCCCGGCCTCCCGGCCCGGTGGCTGTCCCGGTCCCTCACCTCACCCTTTCCCCTTCCGCACTGCCGCCTCTCGGTCCGGGGCGGCCGTGCGGGAGGGTTCCCGTACGGAGCGGGCCAGCTCCACGTTGAACTGCGCCCCGGTCAGCAGGGCGAGATTGGTGAACCAGACCCAGATCAGGAAGACGACCAGGCCGGCGAGCGAACCGTAGAGCCGGCTGTAGCTGCCGATGTGGGTCGCGTAGAACGCGAATCCCGCCGAGGCGACGAGCCAGAGGAACGCGGCGAGGATGCCGCCGGGGAGCCCCTGGATCGTCCCCCGGGCCGATCGCGGACCGGTACGGAACAGCACCAGGATCAGACACGCGACCAGGCAGAGCAGAACGGGCCATTTGAGGAGCGCCCACATCGCCTCGCCCGCGTGGGCCAGGCCCATCCGGTGCCCGAGCCGGCGGGCCAGCGGGCCGGTGAGGACGAGAGCGAAGGCGCTGGCCATCAGCAGCACCAGCAGTCCGACGGCCGAGGCGACGATGATGTGGGCCTTGCGCAGCGCCGGCCGGGTGTCCTGGACATGGTGCATCGCGTGCAGCGCCCGGCGGAAGACGGCCAGATAGCTGGACGCCGACCACACCGCGCTCACGGTCCCGGTCGCGACGAGCAGCCAGACAGCGGTGCGCTCATGGGTGGCCTCCTCCAGCGACCGGCGGAGGGCCGCGCCGGATTCCGCGGGCGCGAACGAGGTGATGTCGGAGATCAGTGCACTCGTGGCCCCGGGGTTCGCCAGGCCGATCACCGAAACGGTGACGAGGAGGGCCGGCAGCAGCGCGAGGATCGCGTAGTACGTCAGGGCGGCGGCCCAGTCGGAGATGTCGTCGTTCCAGATCGCGACGGGCGTGCGGCGCAGGGCGCCGAACCAGCGGGCCGACGGCCCGGTGTGCCCGGTGGCGCGGGGCGTGCGTTCGGCGGCGGGGGTGACGGTCCGGCTGGGCAAGCTCGTACTCCGGGGACGTGGGCAGATGCGTCGGGGCCGGGATCCTTCGTCCGCTCCTCGGACGCCCCCGGCTGCACCTTTCTCTCATGCCTCCTTCCCGTCGACGCACACCGGTCCCGTCGCGCGGACCCCGCCGGTCACCGGCCGGGGTCAGTCGTTGACCGCCGTCAGCAGGACCACGGCGTCCGCGAGGGCCAGCAGTCCGTGGCGTTCCTGCGGGATCGCGTGCAGCGTCCCGGCGGTCAGTTCGACATCGCCGGAGCCCGCGGTGAGCCGGACCGAGCCGCGCAGGACCTGGAGGGAGGCGGCGGGCGGCGCGTTGTGCTCGTCCAGAGCCGTCCCCGAGGTCAATGCGATCACCGACTGGCGCAGGGGCGGCTGCTGGAGCAGGAGATGGGCACTGCGTCCATGGGCGGATTCACGGGCCGCGGCCAGATGCTCGTCGGCGAGGGCGTTGAGGTCATCCATACGCCCACTCTGCCGCAGCCCCCGCTCCCCCGCGATCCTGCCGTACGCCGCCCGGACCCGGTCCGGGCGGCGTACGGCAGACGGTCCGGGCGGTGTACGGGAGGACCGTCAGAGTCCACCGGTGTACAGGAGCCGGTCCGGCGAACCCGGGCTCAGGGACGTCAGCACGCCCGGCGTCGCCTCGTCGGCCAGCCGCTTCGCCAGGGTCTCGGGACTCATCGCCGGGTCCGCCTCCTTGTGGAGTGCGGCGACTCCGGCGACGTGCGGGCTCGCCATGGAGGTGCCGTCGAGGGCGACGGAGCCGCCGCCGAGCCCGGCCGAGACGATGCCCTGCCCCGGGGCGTACAGCTCCAGACAGGTGCCCCAGTTGCTGAACGCGGTCTGCCGGTCCCCGTCGTCGGTCGCGCCCACGGTCACCACGCGGCCGGCGCCGGCCGGGGACACGTCGCAGGCATCCGCGCTGTCGTTGCCCGCCGCGACGACGGGCAGCACGCCCGCCTCGGCGACGGCGTCGATCGCCTCGTCGACCGTCTGCGACTTCTCCCCGCCGAGCGAGGCGTTCAGTACGGCGGGACGCCCGGAGGCGGTGGCGTCCTCGACCACCCAGTCGAGCCCCGCCAGGATCCCGGCCCAGGTGCCCTGGCCCTGGCAGTCGAGCACCCGCACGCCGACGAGCGAGACGGACGTGGCGACTCCGTACGTCGCTCCGCCGACCGTGCCCGCCACATGGGTGCCGTGGCCGTTGCAGTCCTGACCGTCCCGGCCGTCCGCGACGGCGTCGAACCCGCTGACCGCGCGCCCGCCGAACTCGCTGTGCCCGGTCTCGATCCCGGTGTCGACGATGTACGCCGTCACTCCGCGGCCCGTGGCGGCCGTGGTGAAGGTGTCGTCCAGCGGCAGCAGCCGCTGGTCGATCCGGTCCTGGCCCCAGGTCGCGGCGGAGGTCCGCAGTCCGGCCGCCTCGGCGTCGGAGGCCGTGGGTACGACGGCGACCTCGCCGTTCTCCTCGACGGAGCGGACACCGGGGAAGGCGCGCACCGCACTGAGCTGTCCGGGGGTGAGCGTGGCGGCGAAGCCGCGGGCGATGTCACCGTAGGTGAACATCGCGCGCAGCCCGAACTGCCGCAGGACGGTGTCCGTCGACAGTTCGGGCTCAAGGGTGACGATGTACTGACCGGGGACGGCCCTGGCGGACTGCCGCACCGGAACACCACCCGATCCGGTGTCCGCGGTGGCCTCGGTGCTGCCGATCAGAGGGGCGATCAGCAGCAGAGCGGCTGGTGCCCAGCGGGCGCGCAGGCGCATGCGTTCTCCTCGGGGTGGGGGATCGTTCGGGGAAAAGAAGGGACGGTTCTGCGAAGCACGAACACCCGTTCCTTCGTCCCCACCCCGGGGGTGCCTTAGCGGTATCAGCCGGACAGCGCAACGCTCGGCGCGAGGTCCCGGTCCTTGCGGTCGCCCTCCAGGGAGGGTTCCGTATGCCTGCCCCAGCGGCCGACGGCCACCTCCGCCGTGATGCCGGGGCCGAACCCGGCGATCAGCCCCTGGGCGGATTCCGCCGGACCGCCGTCCGCGAACAGCCGTCCGAGCGCGTCGAAGACGACCGAACTGGCGATGTTGCCCCGTTCGGTGAGTGTGGACCGGCTGTAGCGGAACATCTCCGGCGGCAGGTTCAGGAAGTGGCAGAGGTCGTCGAGAATGCGCGGTCCACCGGCGTGCACGATGAAGAAGTCCATGGCCGGGACCGTCCAGCCGTGCCGGTCCACGAGATCCAGGAGGACGGGCGCGAGCATCTCCATGGTGCCGGGCACCCGCTTGTCGAGCTGGAAGTGGAATCCCGTGTCACGTACCGCGTAGGAGATCCAGTCCTCGGTGTCGGGCACCAGATGGGAGCCGTTGCGCTCCAGGCGCATGCCACTGCCGCCCTGTCCGCGGACCACGGCCGCCGAGACGGCGTCTCCGAACAGCCCGTTGGAGAGCAGCGATCCGACCCCGATGTCGGTGGGCTGGTAGCACAGCGAGCAGAACTCGCAGGACACGATCAGGACGTTGGACCGCGGGTAGGCGAGGCAGAAGTCGTGTGCGCGGTTGATGGCCGCGCCCCCCGCGGCGCAGCCGAGCTGGGCGATGGGGAGCTGCCGGGTCTCGGAGCGGAAGCCCATCGAGTTGATCAGCCATGCCGTCAGCGAGGGCATCATGAAGCCCGTGCAGGACACATAGACGATCAGGTCGATCTCGGCGGGCTCCAGTTCGGCGTTGGCGAGGGCCCCTCGGACGACTTCGGGGACGCGGCGCTTCGCCTCCGCCTCGTAGAGCCTGTTGCGCACCTCGAATCCGGGGTGCCTCAGGGTCTCCTCGATCGGCTGGACGAGGTGGCGGGTCTGCACACCGGTGTTCTGGATGAGCCTCAGGACGAGGGCGCGCTGCGGGTGGTCGGCGTGCGTCTCCCTCGCCAGGTCGAGGGTCTGCTGCATCGTGATGACATGTTCGGGCACAGCGATGGCCGGCCGGCACAGAGTCGCCATGGGTTCTCCTCGTTCTGTGATGCGGAGGCTCTCGTCACCACGTGACGGGCAGGGCGAGCGGATAGCGCCAGATGGAGGTCGTGTTCCACTCGACATCCTCGGGCGGTACGTCGAGGCTCAGGGCCGGGAATCGGGTCAGCAGCGATGAGAAGGCCACTTCCAGTTCCATCGTGGCGAGCGGCGCACCCAGGCAGTGGTGCGCGCCCCAGCCGAATGTCATGTGCGGGATGGACGGCCGGTCCGGGTCCAGTTCGTCGGGGCGTTCGAACTTCCTGCCGTCCCGGTTCGCGGTCAGGTAGGACACATGGACCACATCTCCGGCCCGGATGAGGACCCCGCTGAGCTCCACGTCCTCGGTGGCGATCCGCGGGATGCCGACCCCCTTGCGGAACGGGATGTACCGCAGGAGCTCCTCCAGGGTGCGGGGCAGCAGTTCCGGAGCCGCCCGGAGCGACTCCAGGAGCGCGGGCCTGGTGAGCAGCGTGTAGGCGATGTTGCCGAGTTGGTACGTCGTGGTGTCCTGCCCGGTGATGAGCAGCACCATGGCCATGACGGCCAGTTCGTTGTCGTCGAGCAGTTCGGCGCCGTCCCTGGCCGTGGCCAGCGTGCTGATGAGGTCCTCGCCGGGTGAGCGGCGCCGGTCGGCGGTCAGTTCGGCGAAATACGCGCGCAGTTCGGCCTTGGCGCGTACCGCGTCGTCCTTGCCCGCGGCGCCGGTGTTCATCATGGTCAGGGCGTGGGCGCGGAGCCACGGACGGTCCGCCTCGGGGATGTCGAGCGCCTCGCAGATGGTGATCAGCGGCAGCGGTGCGGACACTCCGGCCACGAAGTCGGCCGGGGAGCCGCTGTCCTCCATGTCCTGGAGGAGCTCATCCACGATGCGCTGGGTCCGGTGGCGCATGTGGTCCACGCGGCGCGGGGTGAAACTCTTGGCGACCAGGCTCCGCAGGCGGCTGCTGTCGGGCGGGTCCATCAGGTTGATGGATTCCGCCTGGACGATGGGTTCCGGGGTCATTCGCGGGAAGTCGCGGCCGAGGACCGCGCTGCGGCTGAAGCGCCGGTCGGTGGTGACCGTCCGGACATCCTCGTAGCGGGTGACGAGCCAGGCCTCGCCCTCTCCGTATGCCATACGGATGCGGGAGACCGGCGCTTGGGTCAGCAGCTCCCGGAGCTGGGGATCGAAATCCAGTTGCTGGGCATAGTCGAACGGACAGCTCCGTACGGATTCCATGTTCTCCACCGAGGTTCTCCCAATGACCGGTTCGGGGCATTCGAGGGGGTGCCGGCTCCGGGACCGGAAACAGACCCCCGCTACCTCCCCCATAACCCACGGGAACATGTCACCCACACTCAGTAATCAATCGATCAGAGGGGGACCTGACGGAGCGACAGGGCTGACGGGGGGAGCGCGCCGCGCAGGCGAATGAACTTGCGCGCCCCGCGTCATGAACCGCGCGAGCCGGTCGGCGCGTCCGCCGGGGCCGCCCCGGCCGCCGGCCGGGAGGTGGGTGACGGCGGGCGGTGCGGCGCCATCGGTACGCCCAACAGCCCGCTCCGCCCGCCCGGTTGAATCCCGCACCGCGCGGGCGGGAGGAGCCGGGAGCGGCACGGACGAGGGCGGCGCGGGCCCCTGGCAGTCCCTCGGATACGGGGCCGGGCCCTCATGACCGGGATCGGCTCCCGCCACCGCCGGGCGCGCCCCCTGGGCGCCGGACTCCCGAGCCGCCCCTGTCCCCTCGGTGTCCGTTCAGCCGGTGAGCAGGTCCGGATTGCCGGCCAGTGCGGCCAGCCGCCCCTTCGGGTCGTCGACGAGCCTGCGTGCCGTCAGATCGAGCAGGCCCGCCACTCCCGTGATCTCGGCGACGACCGTGCCGTCCTCCTTGATGATCTGCTGCGCCAGGGTGAACGTCTTTCCGGTGCCGTAGTCGAAACGGCAGGTCACCCGGACCCGTTCACCGCCCCGCAGCTCCCGCAGATACCTCACCCGCACTTCGAGCTGTACCGGCCCCACGCCACTCGCCAGCAGTTTGTCCTGCGGCAGTCCGGCGGCGCGCAGCAGTTCCCAGCGCGCGTGTTCCGCGTACTGCAGATACACGGCCTGGTTCAGGTGGCCCTGGGTGTCGAGCTCGTAGCCCCGGACGGCCACGTCAACAGAGAACGTCATGACGGTGGCAACACCGGCGCGCATCGCGCCATTCCTCGGTTCCGGCCGCACACCGCCCCGCCGGAACCCTTTACGCCCATGTCATGCACCGGTAACTTCCTCCCGCAAGAGATTGCAGAAAGGTTCTGACAGCATTTGCTGCCGGAACGCGCTGCTCGCCCGAACCCCGAGGCGCGTCAGGGTTCTCCGGCGGGGTCCACGCCGGTGCTCGTGGAGCACCGGCGCCGACGGCAGCCGCGGCCACCCGCCCGCGGCCCCTCCCTGGAGACACACATGAAACGCACCCCACACCGGCTGCTGAGACGCCCCCTGGCCGCGGCCATGACGGTCGCCGGGCTCATCGGGCTCATCGCCGCCGCGCCCCGGGAACCCGCTCCCGCGGCCGTCGCACCCGTGGCCGCCGCGGAGAACACCGCGACGGTCTTCTACTACACCGGGACCAGGAACTGGTCCGCGTACCACCTGCATTACGCGCCGGACGGCGGCGCCTGGACCTCCGTACCCGGGATACGGATGGAGGCCGCCTGCACGGACTGGGTGAAGCGGACGGTCGATCTCGGCTCCGCCGACGGGCTGACCGCGACGTTCACCGACGGTTCCGGGGTCTGGGACAACAACGCCGGGAAGAACTACGAGCTGGGGACCGGGAGCATCACCGTCAAGGACGGTGCGGTGGCCCACAGCGATCCGTGCGCGGGCACCGGTCCGGGTCCGGACCCCACCCCCACGCCCACCCCGGGCGGCGGCTCCGGCACGGCCGAGGTCTTCTACTCGACCACCGCGGTCGGCTGGACCACCACCAATCTGCACTACCGGCCCGACGGCGGCGCCTGGAGCGCCCTGCCGGGGGTGGGCATGGAGGCCGCCTGCACCGGCTGGGTGAAGCGGTCGGCCGATCTGGGCGACGCCACCGCGATGCGGGCCGCGTTCAACAACGGCAACGGGGTCTGGGACAACAACAACGGCGGCGACTACACGATCCCCGCGGGCCGCACCACGGTGCGGGACGGCAAGGTCACCACCGACGCGAAGGACCCCTGCGCCGCCGAGGTGCCGGACACCACCGCCCCGACCGTTCCGGGGAAGGTGAGGGCCGCGGTGGACGGGGTGTCCGTGGTGCTGTCCTGGGAACCGTCCACCGATGACAGGGGGGTGACGAAGTACCAGGTGACCCGGACCGGCGGTGCCGGGGGAACGATGGTCACCGACGCCGGCTCCACCGTGCACTCCGACACGGGACTGGAGGCGAAGACCGCCTACGGCTACACCGTCAGGGCCGTGGACGCGGCAGGCAATGTCTCCGCCGCCTCGGGCGCCGTCACCGCGACCACGGGCGAGGCGCCGACCGCTCCGGCCCCGGGCCGGCCCCTGGGCACCGATCCGCGCAAGGACCCGGTCTACTTCGTGCTGACCGCCCGCTTCAACGACGGGGACAGCGGCAACAACCGGGGCGGGAGCCAGCACGAGAAGTCGGGCAACGCCGCCCAGGACGACCCCATGTTCCGCGGCGACTTCAAGGGACTCGTCGACAAGCTCGACTACATCAAGGGCCTCGGCTTCTCCGCCGTCTGGATCACCCCGGTGGTCCTGAACCGGTCCGACTACGACTACCACGGTTACCACGGCTACGACTTCTACCGGGTCGACCCCCGGCTGGAGTCCGCGGGCGCCTCGTACCAGGACCTGATCAACGCGGCCCACGCCAAGGGCATGAAGATCTACCAGGACGTCGTCTACAACCACTCATCGCGCTGGGGCGCCAAAGGGCTGTTCACCCCGAAGACCTACGGGGTGCGGGACACCCAGTGGAGCTGGTACTACGACGAGCGCGACGAGGGGTTCGAGTACGACGGCCTCACCGTCGAGCCGAAGTCCGGGAAGTCGTACTACAACGGCGATCTGTGGTCCACGGCCGAGCCCTCGGGCAACACCTGTCTCAACTGGGGCAAGCCCACCGGCGGTTCCTCGCCCGAGGGGTACCGGATCTACAACTGCCAGTGGCCCGACCCCACTTCGGGAATGTTCCCCAAGGCCTACTACCACAACTGCTGGATCGGCAACTGGGAGGGCGAGGACTCGCGCAGCTGCTGGCTCCACGAGGACCTGGCCGACCTCAACACCGAGAGCGCGCCCGTCCAGAACTATCTGATCGGCGCCTACGACAAGTACATCGACATGGGGGTCGACGGCTTCCGGGTCGACACGGCCGTGCACATTCCCCGGACGACCTGGAACCGCCGCTTCCTGCCCGCGATCCAGGAGCGGGTCACCGAGCGGTTCGGCGCCGGGGCCGCGAAGAACTTCTTCGTGTTCGGTGAGGTCGCCGCGTTCGTCAACGACAAGTGGAACCGCGGCTCGGTCAATCACTCGGCGCAGTTCTACACCTGGAAGGAACGCAAGGAGTACAGCGCGGACGACGAGAGGGCCGCCCTGGAGATGTACGACTACGAACAGCAGCGGGGCACCGGTGCACAGCCGGTCTCCGACAACGCGTTCCTGAACGGAAACGCGTACCACATGCCGGATCACAGCAGGTTCTCCGGCATGAACGTCATCGACATGCGGATGCACATGAACTTCGGTGACGCGAACAACGCCTACAGCAACGGCAAGGACTCCGACGACAGCTACAACGACGCGACCTACAACGTGGTCTACGTCGACAGCCACGACTACGGACCGAACAAGAGCAGCGAGCGGTACACGGGCGGCACCGACGCCTGGGCCGAGAACATGTCCCTGATGTGGACGTTCCGCGGCATCCCTGCCCTGTACTACGGATCGGAGATCGAATTCCAGGCGGGCAGGAAGATCGACTGCGGGCCCTCCTGCCCGCTGGCGACCACCGGACGCGCCTACTTCGGCGACCATCTCGCCGGTGAGGTGGAGGTGTCCGGCTTCGGCAAGGTCACCTCCGCCACCGGAGCGGTCGCCGGCACCCTGGCCAAGCCGCTGGCCAGGCATCTCCAGCGGCTCAACGAGATCCGCCGGGCGGTGCCCGCGCTCCAGATGGGCCAGTACTCCACCGAGGGCATCACCGGGTCGATGGCGTTCAAGCGCCGCTACACCGACGCCGCGAGCGGCACCGACAGCTTCGCCCTGGTGACGGTGTCCGGCGGCGCGACGTACACCGGCATCCCCGACGGCACCTACCGGGACGCCGTCACCGGTGACACCCGGGTCGTGACGGGCGGCACGCTCGCCGTCCCGGCACCGGGCAAGGGCAACCTGCGCGTGTACGTCCTCGACCTCGGCGGAAGGAACGCCGCCCCGGGGAAGATCGGGACGGCGGGACCGTACCTCAAGTAACCCCTGGGGGACCGCACTCGGGCGGTGCCGACCGGATGACCGGGCCGGCACCGTCCCAGTGCTGACGAGCCGTCACCGTCAGCTGCCGGCGGGGCCGGGGGCACGAACTTCCGTCCTGCCGCGAGAAGAGGACACGTCCTGTCCTGTTTCCCTGCGACTGTGGTCCCGTGAAGAACCACAGGGACAACGGGAACGACGGCGACCACGGCAACGGCCCGCGCGGGCGGGCGGCCACCGGCGGGTCCGGCGCGGTGGCACGATGACCGTTCTCGACAACCGGGCGCTCAACCGCGCGACGCTCGCCCGCCAGTTGCTGCTCGATCGCGCCGACGTGCCGGTGCTCGACGCCGTCGCACACCTCTGCGGCCTCCAGGCGCAGGAACCGCAGGAGCCGTTCGTCGGGCTCTGGTCCCGGCTGCGCGCCTTCGATCCGGCGGCCCTCTCCGACCTGCTGATCCGGCGCGAGGTGGTACGGACCCATCTCATGCGCCGCACCGTCCACCTCGTCACCGCCGACGACGTCCTCGCCTGGCGGGCCCGCCACGACGCCATGCTGCGCCAACGGGTGCTCGGGACCTATCGCCGCGAGCTGGGCGGCACCGACCTCGACGAGCTCGCGGCGGCGGGCCGGGCGGTGATGGCCGACGGCGAGCCCCGGTCCATGAGCGACATCGCGCGGGTACTCGCCGTGAGCCGGCCGGAGCCGGGGCTGCGGGCACTGGGCGAAATGCTGATCGCCGCTCTCCTGCCGACCGCGCAGATGCCTCCGCGCGGGCTCTGGCGCACCAAGGCGGGGGTGCGCAACGTCATGCTGTCCTCCTGGCTGGGGCGCGAGGTCGCACCGCTGCCCCCGGACCCCTCCGACCCGGTGGGCCAGACGCTGGTGCGGCGCTATCTGGCCGCGTTCGGCCCCGCCGCCTCCGCCGATCTGCGCGCCTGGTGCGGACTCGCCGGGCTGCCTGCCGCGGTGGCCGCGCTGCGCGAGGAGCTGGTGACCTTCCGCGACGAGCGCGGCCGGGAACTGCTGGACCTGCCCGACGCGCCGCGCCCCGCTCCCGACACACCCGCTCCGGTACGGTTCCTGCCTGCGTTCGACAACGCGATCCTGGGCTACCACGACCGCGGCCGGATCATCGACGACGCCCACCGCGGCCTCTCGGTCGCCGGCGAGCGCGTGGTACTGGTCGACGGCAGGGTCTCCGCGACCTGGAGCGTCGACGCCGGGACCGTGGCCGTCACCCCGCTGCGCCGGTTCTCCCGGGCGGACCGCGCGGACGTCGCCGAGCAGGGAGGGGAGCTCGCCTCGTTCCTCTCCGAGGGTGGGAGCGAGCGCGTGCGGGTCGCGCCGTTCCCGGGCTGAGCGGAGGCGTCCCGCCCCGCCCGGATCGCGTGGGCGTCCGGTTTCACAGGTCCCCGGCGGTTCCCCGCTTCCGAAGGGCGGCCAGCACCGCGCCCGTCCGGTCCGCGGCGGCGTGCAGTGCGCGCAGGGCCAGCATCAGGAACCCGATGTCGTCGAGGTAGACGGGGTCCGGCAGCAGGTCCACCGGGGACACCGTGTAGATCACCGCCGCCCAGACCAGCGCCTTCTCGCGCAGCGGGATCCCCGCGTCCAGCAGCAGCTTCCTGGCCCTGATGACCCGGACCAGGAGGACCGCCGCCACGCCCAGGGTGAGCAGCGCGACGAGAGCGCCGAGGAGAAGCCAAGCGGTGGTGTCCATGGTTCATCGTGCACCCTGCGGCCCCCGCCATGCCCCGTGGGCGGCCGACCGGCCGGGGTGCCGGTGTGCCCGGGACGCCGGTGCCGCGTGCGCCGGCGTCGTGGGGGTCGGTGTCGTGGGTGTCGGTGTCGTGGGTGTCGGTGTCGTGGGTGTCGGTGTCGTGGGTGTCGGTGTCGATGGTGCCGGTGTGGCGGCGGTCAGCCGTTCTCCCTGGCACGCCGGCGGGCGCGGCGCTTCAGGGCGCGCCTCTCGTCCTCGCCCAGACCGCCCCAGACGCCGGAATCCTGGCCGTTGTCCAGAGCCCAGCGCAGGCACGGCTCCCGTACGGGGCAGCTCGCGCACACCGCCTTGGCCTCCACCGTCTGCACGAGCGCCGGGCCCGTGCTCCCGATGGGGAAGAACAGATCGGGGTCCTCCTCGCGGCAGGCCGCGTCCATGCGCCAGTTCTCCATGTGACTCACTCCCGGGGTTCGGGTCTCGGTTCTGCTCGGTCCTACCGGTGCGGGTGACCGGCGACGGGCACCTGAAACCACGAATGGGGCGGCAGCACCCGTACGGGCGGCCGGGTCCCGGTCAGTGCCGGGGGCGGTGCAGGGCGAGAAGTGCCTGGTCGTCCTGGGCGCGACCGCCGGTGTGGCGTCCCACGTCCTCGATCAGGGCCTGCAGGATCTGCGCCGGGGTGGCCGGGTCGCCGACGAGCGCGCGGTGCCGGACCAGGACCGGCAGGCGCGCGGCGGGATCGTAGAACTCTCCGCTGCCGTCCCGGGCCTCGGTGACGCCGTCCGTGAAGCACACCAGGGTCGCACCGGGCGGAAAGGGAAAGGTGTCGACGGGGGTCGTCCAGGCTCCCAGCGCGCTCACCCCCAGCGGAGGTGCCGCCTGCGACGGTTCCAGCACGGTGGCGGCGCCCCGCGCGTCCAGGAGCACGGGCGCCGGATGCCCGCGGTTGACGACGCGGACGAAGGTGAGGTCCGCGGCGAACTCCGCGATCAGGGCGGTGGTGAACCCCTCCTCCTGCTCCTGGCCGCCCCGCCGCTCCCCCTCCCGCAGCAGCGCCTGTTCCAGGGACCTCACCAGGCCGGGCAGGTCCGCCGCCTCGTCCGCGGCGAAACGGAAGGCTCCCAGGTCGGCGGAGACCGCGCTCACGGCACCCAGCCCCTTGCCGCGTACGTCCCCGACCATGACGCGGGTGCCGTACGGCGTGTCCTGGACGACGTAGAGGTCGCCGCCGATCATGGCCTCGTCCTCGGCGGGCACGTACCGCGCCGCGATCAGCAGGTCGCCCAGGCGCGACGGGGGCCTGGGCAGCACGGCGCGCTGGGCCACCTCGGCGACCTGACGGGCGCGCCGGGTCGTCGCGTGCTGGCCCTCCAGGGTGCGGTGGACGAAGACGGCGAGCACGGTTACGGCCAGAAGGGTGAGCTGTTCGGCCACCCCCCGCTGCCAGCCGAACGTCCCGTCGACCAGGGCGAGCGCCGCGTGGACGGCCATGGAGGCCACGCCCACCGCGATGATGCCCCGCAGCCCCAGCAGCGGTGCGGCGGAGACGGGTGCCACCACGAGCAGCGGTGCGGAGGTCACCGCGGTCGGCGTCACGAGGTCGACGACCACGGCCAGCACGATGACCCCGACGGGGATCCACTGGGCTCTGCGCTGCTGCACCACTCCCCCACCCTGTCCGGCACCGGCCCGCACCGCCATCCCGGTCCAGCAGGGGTGTTACGGAGGCTCCGTGGGGGGCGCCGGGAGGGCCGGGCGCGGCTCAGTTCCCGGGCAGCGGCATGCCGGGGTGCGGGGCGGCCGCACACGCCGCGTCGAGCCGGATGCGGTGGTTCATCACGGTCTCCGGGTCGTCGACGATGTCCACCCGGACGCCGGGGGTCTCCAGCACGGCCTGGTCACCGATCTCGGGGGCGGGCACCCGCAGCAGATGCAGGGGCGGTACGCCGGTCATGGCGTGCGGCGGATGGTCGAGCGGCACCACCTGCACGGTGAGGTGCGGCCGGCGCGCGGCCTCGGTCAGCCTCTCGCGCTGTTCGTCCATGACGGCGCGACCGCCGACCGTGGTGTGCAGGGCGGCGGCGGGCATCAGCGCCCACAGCGCGGCGCCCCGCTCGCGCAGACGGTGCTGGCGCTCCCGCAGCAGCTCGACGCGCCGGTCCAGCTGGGCGGGGGTGTCGTCGGGGTACTGCGTCCGGTACAGGGCGGCGGCGTACGCGGGCGTACGCAGCAGTTCCGGCACGAGGGCGGGGTGCCACGTCCGTACGAGGCTGGCGGAGGATTCCACGCCGATGACGTCCTGCTGCCAGGTCTCCATCGCGTCCCGCCACCGGTGCCACCATCCGGGCAGATTCGCCGCTCCGAGACCGGCCATGATCGGTTCGGCGACCGCGGCCGGGACCCCGTAGCAGTCCAGGAGCTCTCCGACCTGGCGGGCGTCCAGTCCGGTCTCGGCCCGTTCGATGCGCCGCACCGTGGCCGGGTGGGCGTCCAGTGCCTCGGCGGCGGTCTGCAGGCTGATGCCTGCCCGCTCCCGCAGCAGCCGGAGCCGTACCGCCAGGACGCGGTGCTCCACGGTGGGACCGGATCGGGGTCGCATGCTCTTGACCTTCCTCGCTGGGCCCCGATGTGGAGCACGGTGCACATTCTGTCGCTTGCAAAGTATGCGCTTTGCACCGAGAGTACATACATGTCGGAAATAGTCAGTTGCGCGAAACGCGCTCCAGATGATTCGGGCGGCCCGAGGGCACACAGCTGGTGGGTCCCCCGCATCGCCAAAGGCGTTCCGGATGCCCGCCACCGCGTGCAGGAGGCGATGCGGGCGTGGGGAGAACCCGCGGACCGTGTGGAGGCCGCGGCGCTGATAGTGACCGAACTGGTCGCCAACGCCGTCCAGCACACCAGTACCCGGCGGATTCGCTGCCGCTTGCTCCGCTCGGCGGACGGGGTGCGGATCTGTGTGTGGAACCGGGGCCGGGCCCACATCCCGGCTCCGACCCCACCCGGGGACCTGGCGGGGCCACCGCGCGGCGCGGCGGACGCGACCGACGGCTCCGGCCCCGGGGCCGAGATCGCCGCGCTGTCCGAGGACGGCAGGGGCCTGCTGCTGGTGGACGCGCTGGCGGCGCGGTGGGGAACACGCGCCGCCCTGGCGGGCCGGCTGGTCTGGGCCGACATCTGATCCCGGGATCGGACCGCCGGTCCCACTCCGCCGTACGCCGTCGCCCGCCGGTTGGGTTCGCCCGGCCGCGCACCGGCCGATCGGCATCGGTCACGCATACGGGGCAGGATCCGTCCCGCCCTCCCGTACCGGTCAGCCCACGGCCGTCCGGCACTCCGGATGGCCCCAGCCGTTCGGGTTCTTCGCGATCATCTCCTTGGCCGCGTACGGCTTTCCGCAGTGGCACCGGCCCGCGAATCGGGCCCGGATCGTGCCGGTGGAACGCCCCGCGCGCGAGGCTCCCGTCGTCTCCCGCGCCGTCCCGCCGGCCGGCGCGCCCGAAGCCTCCGACCGCCCCTTGACCGCCCTGGCCGGAGCCGGGACCGGCAGCTCCGCACTGCCGTGCGCCGTGCCTGCCGCCCGCTGCGACACCGCGGCCTCACTGGCGGCCTGGTCGGCCAGCGCGTTCAGCGGGTCCCCGTTCACCTGATGGGCGGGCACATACCGAAAGGTCACGTTCCGGCCGCTCAGCAGGTCATCGATGCGCGTCACCAGCTCCCGGTTGGCGACCGGCTTGCCGCCCGAGGTCTTCCAGCCGTTGCGCTTCCAGCCCGGCAGCCACTTCGTCACGGCGTTCATCGCGTACTGGGAGTCCATCCGCACCTCGGTCGGTACCGAGGGATCGGTCGACTCCAGCAGCTCCCGCAGTGCGGTCAGCTCCGCGACGTTGTTGGTGGCGGTGCCCAGCGGGCCCGCCTCCCAGCGCTCCGGCCGCCCCTGCCCGTCGGCCACGACCCACGCCCAGGCGGCCGGCCCGGGATTGCCCTTCGACGCCCCGTCACACGCGGCGATGATGCACTCGTCCATCCCTTGATCATGCCAGCACCGCATGACCGTCCCGCGCCGCCGATCCCGCCGTGCGCGGTCAGGCGCCGCCCACCGCGCCGGCCCGGCCCCCGGCGACGGCGCGCGGGCGCCGCCGGGCCCAGTCGAACAGGACGACGGAGCACACCGCCGCGAACGCGCACCACGTGGAAATGAACTCCAGCCGCCACAGCGCCGCGCAGACCGCGGCACCGACCGCGACGAGCACCCCCAGGACGACCAGGCGACGGTCGCCCGACAGCAGCAGCGAGCCCACGGTGGCGAGGAGATAGCCCGCGATCAGCCACTGCGGGTGCGGCAGGTCGAGTACGTATCCGAGGGTGTGGCCCCGGACCTCGGCCGTCACCGGACGGGCGGCGAGGGCGTACCCGAGGAACACGGCGGTGACGGCTCCGGCCGCGAGCGGCACCAGCAGCCGCGTGCGGACCCGCTGCCGCGCCGCGCAGTACACGCCGAGGGGCACCCACACGGCCAGCAGCGGGAGCGCGACGACGGCCCAGGCGACGGTGGCCGGGCCGGTCCCTCCGTCGGAGCGCCAAACCACCGACTCGATGATCTGGTGGGCCCCGAGGAGCAGGGGCAGCGCGGCCAGCGGCAGATCGCGGGGGCGTCGGGTGCCCGCGACGGCGGCGACGCCGATCACCGCGATGCCCGTGCCCGCCACCAGGTCGGCGGTCGCACTCCAGCACATGGCGTCACCCCGGGCCCGGACTCGCGTATCGGTCGCTTCCGGGCCACGCTACGGCGCCCCGGGCCCGGACGCCGCCCGCGCGACGCCCGGAGCCCCCCGCGCCACCGCGCCACCGTGCCCCTTCGCCCCTTCGCCCCCTTCGCCCCTTCGCCCCTTCGCCCCTTCGCCCCTCGCTCAGCGTGCCCGTGCCGCCAGCAGCGCGCCGACCCGGTCCAGCGGGAGCGCGGGCACATGGTGGCCGTTGCGGCCGGTCATCGCGCGGGCGCCGGTGAGCACGTTGAGCACCGCCTCCTCGACCGACTCGACGACCGCCTCGTAGAAGGGGTCCATCCGCCCCCACGGCACGAACCGCAGGGACTCGTACGGCGCGCCCGCGGGCCCGTCCGCCTCGGGGAACGTACTGGTCAGCGCTCCCCGGTTGGCCGTGGAGAAGGCCAGGAAGATGTCTCCGGAGAAGTGGCTGCCGGTGGTTCCCGTACGGGCCAGCCCCAGTGGCACCCGCCGGGCCAGGGCCTTGCACTGGCCCGGCAGCAGCGGGGCGTCGGTCGCCACCACGACGATCACCGAGCCCGCCCCGGGCGGCACCGGGCGCTCCCCGTCCCCCACCGAAGCGGCGGCGTCCGCCGCTTCGCCGGCGGGGTCGGTCAGTTCGCGTCCCACCGGTACCCCTGCCATCACCAGTTCCCGCCGGGCGCCGAAGTTCGCCTGGACGAACGCGCCGACCGTGTAGCGGTCCGCGCCGTACTCCACCACCCGGGACGCCGTGCCCGAGCCGCCCTTGAAGCCGTAGCAGCGCATCCCCGTGCCGCCGCCGACACAGCCCTCCTCGACCGGTCCCGTCACCGCCGCGTCGATCGCCGCCGCCGCGTGGCCGGGTCCCACGGCCGCGCCGTGGATGTCGTTGAGGTGCCCGTCCCAGGTCTCGGTGACCACGGGAAGCAGCCATTCCGGCGCCATGCCGCGGCAGTTGGCGCGCACCCACTCGATGACCCCGCGGTGCGCCGGTCCGACCGCGTACGTGTTGGTGATGACCACCGGCACGGCGAGCGAGCCGCTCTCCTCGATCCACGCGGTGCCGGTCATCTCGCCGTTGCCGTTGAAGGAGTGCCACCCGGCCGAGCAGGGCACGCCCACCCCGCCCCGGCCGCGCGGCAGAATCGCGGTCACTCCGGTCCGTACGCCGTCGCCCTCGACCAGGGTCACATAGCCGACCTCGACGCCCGGCACATCGGTGATCGCGTTCCACGGTCCCGGCTCGCCGGTCAGCTCGACACCCAACTCACGTACCCTCACGCGGTGTTCCATCGTCATGCGCCCAGAGGGTACGGTACGGCCCGCCGCCGCGCGCCCGGTTGACCTCAACCTTGCCTGAGGTCCTAGCGTGCTGTCCGTACCCGAGGCCGTACGGTCGGCGGGATCCGCACATCGGCCACCAGATTCCGGAGCGCCCCATGGACATGGAAGTCACGGCATGGACATCGATGCACAGCGCGATGACCGCCCAGCAGGACCGGCGGCCCTTCTCCCGGGCCACCCTGGGCCGCATCATGGCCTTCGCCCGGCCGCACCGCGGCAGGCTGAACCGCTTCCTGCTGCTCAGCGTGGTGACAGCGCTGCTCGCGGTGGCCACACCGGTGCTCGCGGGGCAGGTGGTCGACGCGATCGTGGAGGGCCGGGACACCGGAAGGGTCACCCAGCTCGCGCTGCTGATCGCCGCCATCGCGGTGGCCGAGGCCGGACTCGGCCTGCTCACCCGATGGCTGTCGGCCACGCTCGGCGAGGGTCTGATCCTCGATCTGCGTACCGCGGTCTTCGACCACGTGCAGAGGATGCCGGTCGCCTTCTTCACCAGGACCCGGACCGGTGCGCTCGTCAGCCGGCTCAACAATGACGTGATCGGCGCCCAGCGCGCCTTCAGCAACACGCTCTCCGGCGTCGTCTCCAACGTCGTCACGCTGCTGCTGACCCTCGTCGTGATGCTCAGCATCTCCTGGCAGATCACGCTTCTCGCCCTGGTCCTGCTGCCGGTGTTCGTCGTGCCCGCCCGCCGGATGGGGGCCAGGATGGCGGCACTTCAGCGCGAGGCCGCCGGTCACAACGCCACCATGGGCACCCGGATGACCGAGCGGTTCTCCGCACCCGGAGCGACCCTCATCAAGCTGTTCGGGCGCCCCGCCGACGAGTCGGCGGAATTCGCCGCACGGGCCGGCCGGGTGCGGGACATCGGTATCCGTACGGCCGTGGCGCAGTCCACGTTCATCACCGCCCTCACCCTGGTCTCCGCGCTGGCCCTCGCCCTGGTCTACGGGCTCGGCGGCTTCTACGCCCTGCGCGGCAGCCTGGAACCGGGCGCCGTCGTGGCCCTCGCCCTGCTGCTGACGCGGCTGTACGCCCCGCTGACCGCGCTGGCCGGTGCCCGGGTCGAGGTGATGAGCGCGCTGGTGAGCTTCGAGCGGGTCTTCGAGATCCTGGACCTCAAGCCCCTGATCGAGGAGAAGCCGGACGCCCGCCGGGTGCCGGAAGGGCCGGTCTCGGTGGAGTTCGACGGGGTCTCCTTCGGCTACCCCTCCGCCGACAAGGTCTCCCTCGCCTCCCTCGAAGAGGTCACGACGCTCGACAACCGCGGCGGCACCGAGGTCCTGCACGACGTCTCCTTCCGCGCCGAACCCGGCCGGATGATCGCCCTGGTCGGCTCCTCGGGGGCGGGCAAGTCCACCATCGCCCAGCTGCTGCCCCGGCTGTACGACGCGGACTCCGGTTCCGTACGGCTGAACGGCGTCGACGTACGCGATCTGAGCACCGACTCGATCCGGGAGACGCTCGGCATGGTCACCCAGGACGGGCATCTCTTCCACGAGTCCGTACGCGCCAATCTGCTGCTCGCCCGCCCCGGGGCCACCGAGGACGACATCTGGGACGCGCTGCGCAGGTCACGGCTCGACGGGCTCGTGGCCTCCCTGCCCGAAGGCCTGGACACGGTGGTGGGCGAGCGCGGGTACCGGCTCTCGGGCGGCGAACGGCAGCGGCTGACCATCGCCCGGCTGCTGCTGGCCCGGCAGCGGGTGGTCATCCTCGACGAGGCGACCGCGCATCTCGACTCCACCTCGGAGGCGGCGGTTCAGGAGGCACTGGCCGAAGCGCTGGCGGGCCGGACAGCCGTGGTGATCGCCCACCGGCTGTCGACCGTGCGGGCCGCCGATCTGATCCTGGTCATCGAGGAGGGCCGGGTCGTGGAACGCGGCACGCACGCCGAACTGCTGGCCGCCCACGGCCGGTACGAGGAACTGCACCGCACCCAGTTCGAGCGCCCGGCCACCGCCGAGGAACACCCCGTCGGCTGACTCCCCGGCCGGGCGGACCTGAGGCTCAGCGCGCGCCGAACTGCTCCACGGCCGCCAGGGCGAGTGACAGCTCGACCGCACCGGCGGGGTCGGTGAGGGTCCGTCCGGTGAGCTGCTCCAGACGGCGCAGCCGGTTGGAGACCGTGTTGCGGTGGCAGTACAGACGCTCGGCCGCGACGGCCGAGGAGCCCCCGGCCCGCAGCCAGACGCCGAGCGTGGTCAGCAGGGTGCCGCACTCCTCGGCCGGCAGCGCGAGCACCCGTCCCAGCACCACCGTACGCAGCCGTCCGGCCAGGTCCGACTGGGCCGCGACCAGGGCCTCGGGCAGGCGCTCGTCGAGCAGTACGGCCGACGCCGCGCCGGGCCGCCAGGTCCGCAGGGCCAGTTCGGCCAGCCAGCGCGCCCGCCCGAGGTCGGCCAGGGAACCCACGACCGGGCTGACCCCGGCCCGTACGTCGTACCCGGCCAGCAGCTCGCGGAGGTCCTCCGGGCTGCCGCTCCCCAGGGGCACCAGACCGGTCTCGCCGTCCGCCCTGATCCGCCAGAGGATGCGCGGACCGGACAGCTCCTCGGCGCCGGGGTCGGACGAGGGCGGCAGCGCGCCGGGGGCCGTGCGCAGGACGATGACGGCGTACCGGCCGCGCTCGGGGAGCCCCAGCCGGGCGGCGGCCTCGGAGGCCAGTCCGGCGGCCACCCCCGAGCCGTCCAGCAGGGCGTCCAGCAGTGAGTGGCGCCGCTCCTGGTCGCGCGCCGCGCGGGCCGCCTCGGCCTGCCGATAGGACTCGGCGACCGCGTCGGTGATCTGTTCCATGACGTCCCAGACGACGGCGGCGGCGGGCAGCAGGGTGGGCAGAGCGGCGGGGAAGCGCTCGGCGACCACCTCGTACATCGTTTCCCAGAGCAGCCTGCCGCCCCGGCGGTAGCTCTGCAGCAGGGAGGCGAGCGGCAGCCCCTGTTCGACGCGGCGGCTCCCGGTGCTCATCGCGTCATGGAGGTCCACCGGCTGTTCCCGCGCCGCCTGGGCGATGCCGCTCAGCGCCTGGCACAGGTTGCGGTGGATCCGGTCGCCCAGCTCCTTCCGGCCGATCAGCCTGGCGTACGCGGGGTCCTCGGCGAGGATCTGCGCGGCCAGCCGGTCTGCCGCCGGCTCGAACCGGCTCCGCAGCTCGTCCCGTACCTCCTCGATGAGCAGAGGCACGCCGACGGGCGGTGCACCGGATGTGCGGGGTGACAACGCCATCGACTCCATGGGCGGTGAGGGTGGCACGACCCGGCCCGAAAAGGGAGACCCCCGACCGCAATTGCCTCGCGCCACTGTGCACGGCGCACAACACGGCACCCGCCTGCTTGGTACCCGGCAACCGATCCGCGCGCCGGCCCTCGCGGTCGCGGCGCCGCGGTGCTGTCATATGCGCGTCCGCAACGTCCGCACCCAGGACATGTGCTGGTACGACCCGGCCCAGCACGCCACGACGCGGATCGACTCCGAGGTGCTGCGCGAGGTGATGGACGTCCTCGATCCGGCGAACGCCAACAGGACGGGCTGCCGCGTCCTCCCGTAGCACCGCACCATCCGCCCCGAAGCCGCTCTTCCCGTTCACCAGGAGACCCCTGTGCTCAGCACCATGCAGCGTCATCCCCTGACCGTGACCACCCTGCTGCGCCACGGCGCCGCTGTGCACGGCCGCAGCGAGGCGGTCACCTGGACGGGTGGGGCGGCCCGGCGCGCCACCTATGCCGAGGTCGCCCGCCGTGCGACGAAACTGGCCGCGGCACTGCGCGGCCTCGGCATCACCGGCGACCAGCGGGTGGCCACCCTGATGTGGAACAACCAGGAGCACCTGGAGGCGTATCTCGCCGTCCCGTCCATGGGCGCGGTGCTCCACACCCTCAATCTGCGGCTGCCCGCCGATCAGCTGAGTCACATCGCCCGTCACGCCGAGGACCGTGTCGTCCTCGCGGACGCGAGCCTGGTGCCGCTGATCGCCCCGCTGCTGCCCGGACTTCCCGATCTCGAACACGTCGTCGTCGTGGGCGGCGGACCGCTGCCGGACCTCCCCGGTGTGCGGGTCCACGGCTACGAGGAACTGCTCGCCGGGGCACCCGACGGCTTCGAGTGGCCGGACATCGACGAGGACACGGCCGCGGCGATGTGCTACACCTCCGGAACCACCGGCGACCCCAAGGGAGTCGTCTACTCGCACCGTTCGGTCTATCTGCACTCCATGCAGGTGTGCATGCCGGAGACCCTCTGTCTGGACGACACGCGACGCGCTCTGGCGGTCGTGCCGATGTTCCACGCCATGGCCTGGGGAATGCCGTACGCCGCCTTCATGGCCGGCGCCTCCCTCCTCCTTCCCGGTCCGTATCTCCAGCCCGAGCCCCTGGCCGAGTTCATCGCCACCGAGAAGCCGCACACCGCGGGCGCGGTCCCGACCGTCTGGGCCGCGCTCCTGGCCCACCTCGACACGCACGGCGGGGATGTCTCCTCCCTGCGCGAGGTCCTGGTCGGCGGCGCGGCCTGCCCGCCCTCGCTGATGACCGGCTTCGAGGAGCGGCACGGGGTACGGGTCGTCGCCGCCTGGGGCATGACCGAGACCTCACCGCTCGGTACGGTCGCGAGGGCCCCGCACCATGTGCGTTCCCCGGAGGGCGCGATGCTCTACCGCTCCACGGCGGGCCGTCCCCCCGCGGGGGTCGAGCTGCGCCTCACCGGCGAGGACGGCACCGTTCTGCCGGACGACGGTGCGACGGTGGGGGAGGTCGAGGTCCGCGGTCCCTGGGTCACCGGCTCCTACCACCTCGTCGGGGCGCCGGCCGACAAGTTCAACGACGGCTGGCTGCGCACCGGGGACCTGGGCACGCTCACGTCCGACGGCTATCTGCGCCTGACGGACCGGGCGAAGGACGTCATCAAGTCGGGCGGTGAGTGGATCTCCTCGGTCGAGCTGGAGAACCATCTGATGGCCCACCCGGCGGTCCGGGAGGCGGCGGTGATCGGCGTCCCGGACGACCGCTGGGACGAGCGCCCGCTCGCCGTGGTGGTCTGGGCCGCGGACCCGGGCGATCCGGGCGACTACACCGGTCTGCACGCCCACCTCGGTGCGTGCGTCGCCCGCTGGCAGCTCCCGGAACGCTGGACGTCCCTGCCGGAGATCCCGAAGACCAGCGTCGGCAAGTTCGACAAGAAGGAGCTGCGCCGCCGGTACGCGGAGGGTGAACTCCCCGTCGAACGGCTGTCGCACTCGGCAGGGGTCTGACCCCGGCGCACGCCGGAGGCGCTCCCGCAATCCCCGGCGGGAGCGCCTCTAGACGCGCTCGGCGGTCCTCCACCGCCGCAGCGCGTGCCGGCCGCAGGTGCGCCACTGATTCGGCGACACACGGGCACGATGCCCGCCGTTGGTGACCAGCGCGTTGACCGACGTCATGGGGTCCGCCGCCATCGTCCTGGCCAGCAGGACTCCGATCACGAGCGGCAGCAGCGTCACCGCCAGGGCGGATCCGGCGGTCGTGACGTGCTGGATGCGGGGGTGCCGCAGCGACCCGGAGTCGTTGTTCATGCCCTCATCCCAACAGCTTCCGGGCCCCGGTGGATCGGGCAGGATACTCAGTCCCGCCCCGGCGGGTACTCAGGCCGGGGCGCCGCCGCACCGGGACCCGCACCCGCCGGACGCCGCGTGCACGCCTTTCGCCCGGTCCGCGCCGGTCCACAGGTACGGCGATGGCAGTAGCGGGGACTGCCTGCGTGCGCACGACGACGCGGCGCCCCCTTTCACGAAGGATTGCGGTACTCCCCCGGATCCGGTTCCGTCCCGCCTTGTCGCGTGGCGGTCGCCCGGCCGCGGGTGTCCCCGCACCGTCCCGTCGCACGATCCAGACTGGAGCGCTTCCTTCGTGGCTACCTTCCTCCATCGGCTAGGCCGGCTGTCCTTCCGGAGACGACGGCTCGTCGTCCTGATCTGGCTGGCGCTGCTCGCCGCCGGCACGTTCGCGGCGGTCAAGGCGCCCGCGGCGGCGGACGACGGCGTCTCGATTCCCGGTACGGAGTCGCAGAAGGCCTTCGACCTGCTGGACCAGCGCTTCCCCGGTGTGAACTCAGACGGGGCCGAGGCCCGGATCGTGTTCGTCGTCCCGGACGGCCAGAAGATCACCGCGAGCGCGAACAGGGCGGCCGTCGAGCACGTCGTCGAAGAGGTGGGCGGCGGCTCGCAGGTAGCCGCCGCTCTCAGCCCCTTCGACACCGGAGCGGTGAGCAAGGACGGCACGACGGCGTACGCCACCGTCAGCTACAAGGCGAAGACCAGCGACCTCACGGACACCACCAGGGAAGCGCTCACGGACGCGGCGGAGTCGGGCCGCGAGGCCGGGCTCACCGTGGAGATGGGCGGTTCCGCGCTGACGCCCGAAGCCGAGATGGGGGCGACCGAGATCATCGGCGTCGCCGTCGCAGCGGTCGTCCTTCTGATCACCTTCGGGTCGCTGGCGGCGGCCGGGCTGCCGCTGCTCACCGCGCTGATCGGCGTCGGGCTGGGCATCGCCGCGATCACCGCGCTGGGCAGCGCCTTCGGGTTCTCGCCGACGACGGCCACGCTCGCCATGATGCTGGGCCTCGCCGTCGGCATCGACTACGCCGTGTTCATCGTCTCCCGCTTCCGGTCGGAGCGGGCGGAGGGTCACACGGCCGAGGAGGCCGCGGCACGCGCCAACGGGACCGCGGGTTCCGCCGTCGTCTTCGCCGGTCTCACCGTCGTGATCGCGCTCATGGGACTGTCCGTCGTCGGCATCCCCGTCCTGACCAAGATGGGTGTGGCCGCCGCCGGGACCGTGGTGATCTCCGTCGTGATCGCCCTGACCCTGCTGCCGGCCCTGCTCGGTTTCGCCCAGCGGGCGGTGCTGCCGCGCGCCTCGCGCGAGCCGGGCTCGGCGGCCTCCGCGCGCCCGGTGGGCGGCGCACGCGGGGCGCGCCGGACGAAGTCCGGTGCTCAGGACCCCGCCCGGGAGAAGGCCGCCATGGGAACGCTCTGGGCGCGCATGGTCATCCGGCGTCCCCTCGGCGTTCTCGTCCTCGCCGTCCTGGGCCTCGGTGTGATCGCCGTACCGGCATTCGATCTGCGGCTCGGCATGCCGGGCGACGAGACGAAGTCCACCTCGACCACCGAGCGCCGTGCCTATGACGCGCTGGCCGACGGCTTCGGCCCCGGCTTCAACGGACCGCTCACCGTCGTCGTCGACGCGAAGGGCTCCGACGACCCGAAGGCAGCTGCCGCGAAGGCCGCCGAGGACCTCGCCGCGACCGAGGGGATCGTCTCGGTCTCCCCCGCGGCGTTCAACGAGGCCGGCGACACCGCCGTGATCACCGCCACGCCCGGCACCGGCCCCAGCTCCACCGGGACCAAGGAGCTCGTCGGCACGATCCGCGACGAGGCGGCCGGTCCGGAGTCCGGCACGGGCGCCACCCTGCTCGTCACCGGCACGACCGCGGTGAACATCGATGTGTCGCAGAAGGTCACCGACGCGCTCGTGCCGTATCTGGCGGTCGTCGTGGGTCTGGCCGTGCTGCTGCTGATGGTCGTCTTCCGCTCGCTCCTGGTGCCGGTGAAGGCCGCGGTCGGCTTCCTGCTGTCCGTGGGGGCTTCGTTCGGAGTCATCGTCGCGGTCTTCCAGTGGGGCTGGCTCGCCGGGACGCTGGGCATCCAGGAGACCGGCCCGGTGTCGAGCCTGATGCCGATCTTCCTGATCGGGGTCGTCTTCGGCCTGGCCATGGACTACGAGGTCTTCCTCGTCACCCGGATGCGGGAGGCGTACGTCCACGGGGAGCGCCCGGGGCAGGCGATCGTGACGGGTTTCCGGCACAGCGCACGGGTCGTCGTGGCCGCCGCGGTGATCATGATCGCCGTCTTCGCCGGGTTCATCGGGATGAGCGACTCGATGGTCAAGATGATGGGGCTCGGTCTCGCCTCCGCCGTCTTCTTCGACGCGTTCGTCGTCCGGATGACCATCGTCCCGGCGGTCCTCGCCCTGCTCGGCGACCGGGCGTGGTGGCTGCCGCGACGGCTCGGGAGAATCCTGCCGAACGTGGACATCGAGGGTGAGGGGCTCAGCCGCCGGCGGACGGCCGCCCCCGGACCGGGGAGCAGTACGGAGCCCGAGCCCACCCGGGTCTGACCTCCCCGGTACGGCGACAGCTGTCCGCTGGGCCGCCCGCGCGACGCGGGCGGCCCATGGTCCGTGCTCCACGGGCCACGGGCCACGGGCCCAAGGACCACGGCCCGCGCCTCACGACCGCCCCGCCTGCGCCGCGCGGCCTGCGGCCGTGGCCTTTGGGAACTGCCCCGTTCATGGCCGACCATGGTCCGGAACCGACTGAAGGAACGCACATGATCACCGACTGGCGGCAGCCGGCCCTCCGGCATCCCCGGACGGCCGACGCCGCACTCGCGCTGGCCCTGTTCGGCCTGACGTTCCTGGTCGGCTCGTTCGACGGGGCCGGGCAGAGGACCGGCTCCGGCGGCTCGCCGTATGTGCCCGTCGTCCTTCTCGGCGCGGTCTCCAGCGCCGCGCTGATGTGGCACCGCAGCCACCCGCGTACCGTCACGGTCGTGACCGCGCTGTGCAGCGCGGCACTGGCGTCGCTGGGATTCGCCCTGACCGTGTTCACCTCGGGCCCGGTCGTCGTGGCCCTGTACTCGCTCGCCGTCCGCACCGACCGCCGCACGTCCCGGACCTTCACGCTGGCTGCCATCCTCGTCCTGCTGCCGCTCACCATGGCCTTCGGGCCCGGAACGGTCTTCGTCGTCGATCAGATCGGGCTGATCGCCTGGGCCCTGCTGCCGGGTGCGGTGGGCGACGCCGTGCGGACGAGACGCGACTACGTCGCGGCCGTCGAGGCACGGGCCGAGCTCGCCGAGCGGACCCGGGAGGACGAGGCGCGGCGGAGGGTCGGCGAGGAGCGGATCCGGATCGCACGCGACCTCCACGATGTCGTCGCGCACCACATCGCCCTCGCCAACGCCCAGGCGGGCACCGCCTCGTATCTGATGCGCGCCGACCCCGGGCGGGCCCAGCAGGTCATGGACCACCTCGCGGAAACCACCTCCTCCGCGCTGCGCGAGCTCAAGGCGACCGTCGGGCTGCTGCGGCAGAGCGGTGACGCCGAGGCGCCGCTGGACCCCGCTCCGGGGCTCGGCCGGCTCCCGTCGCTGGTCGACTCGTTCGGACGGTCCGGTCTGGTGGTGTCCGTGGTCACGGAGGGGGAGGAGCGGCCCCTGTCGCCGGGCGTGGACCTGACGGCGTACCGGATCGTCCAGGAAGCCCTGACCAATGTCTCCAAGCACGCCGGTACGTCGGCGGCGACGGTGCGTCTCACCTACACCCACGACCGGTTGGCCCTCTCCGTCACCGACAGGGGCCGGCCACCGCGCACGCCGGGGGCGGCGTCGGAGCCGGGGTACGGTCTGATCGGCATGCGGGAGCGGGCCGCTTCGGTGGGCGGCCTGTTGCTTGCCGGACGCCGGGCGGAGGGCGGGTTCGAGGTGACCACGGAGCTGCCCCTGCGGACCGGGCAGGCCACCGGGAGCACGGCTGCGGACGGCCGTGCGGATTCCGGCACGAGTGCCGGCGCGGGCAGCGACGCGCGTCGCGGCGAGGAGAGCGAGGGTACGGCCCCATGACCATCCGCGTACTGCTGGCCGATGACCAGGCACTGCTGGCGGGCACCTTCCGGCTGCTGATCGACTCCTGCGACGACATGGAGGTCGTCGGCATCGCCGCCGACGGCCGGGAGGCGGTGGACAAGGCGCGCGAGACACACCCCGATGTGATCGTCATGGACATCCGGATGCCGGGTGTCGACGGCCTGGCGGCGACGGCCGAGATCTGCGCCGACGACTCCCTCGGATCGACGAGGGTCCTCATTCTCACGACGTTCGAGATCGACGAGTACGTGGCGCAGGCGCTGCGCGCGGGCGCCAGCGGCTTCCTCGGCAAGGACGTCGGCCCCGAGGCGCTCCTGACCGCCATCCGCACGGTGGATGCCGGGGACTCCCTCCTCTCCCCCGCCGCGACCCGGGCGCTCATCGGCCGTTACCTCGCGCGCCCCGAGCCGGCCGGGATCTCCTCGCCGGACGCCCTCGCCGTGCTGACGGCACGCGAGCGCCAGGTGATGGCTCAGGCGGCCGAGGGCCTGTCGAACACGGAGATCGCCGAGCTCATGCATCTGAGCCCGCTGACCGTGCGGACCCATGTCCACCGGGCGATGTCCAAGCTGCACGCGCGGGACCGGGCCCAGCTGGTGGTCGTCGCCTACCGGACGGGGCTCGTCCGTGTCGCACCGCGCCGGCAGCCGCCTCCCGGTGGGAACGGCCCGTTCCCCGGAGGACGTTGAAGGCCGGAGCGATCGGTGCGACGATCCCGGGGAATGCCGGACCGACGTAAGGATCGTCTTCATGGGTGAAGGTCACGAACTCTCGGCCGCAGCCGCGTTCGACGCGCTGGGAGCCGCGTACGAGCGGGCCTTCGCCGCCTCACCGGCCCACCACGACTCGCTGCGCCGGCTGGGGGAACAGCTCGCGCCCGGCAGCAGGGTCCTGGACGTGGGAAGCGGTACGGGGCGGCCGACCGCGCAGACGCTGGCGGATGCGGGACACCGGGTGCTGGGCGTCGATGTCTCACCGGTCATGACCAAGATCGCGGCCCGGCAGGTACCGAACGCGGTCTTCCGGTGCGCCGACATCCGTACGCTGCCGCTGGACGGAGCCGATGCGGAGGCGGGCGCGGGCGGGGAGTCGGGCGCGGGGTTCGACGCGGTCTGTGCGTATTTCTCGCTGCTCCAGATGCCGCGCGGTGACCAGTCCCGGCTGCTGCACAGGTTCCGCCGGTCGCTGAAGCCCGGCGGGCGGCTGGTCGTGGCGACGGTGCCGCTGGACGTGGAGGACGTGGGCGTCGTGTTCATGGGGCAGCCGGTGCGGGTGACCAGTTTCGGCGCGGAGGAGTTCACCGCGCTGGTGAAGGAAGCCGGGTTCGCGATCGAGTGGCAGCAGAGCAGTCTGTTCACACCCGACCATCCGGAGGGGGAACCCGAGCCGCACCTGTTCCTGCACTGCCGGCGGCTCTGACCCCGGGCCCGGCGGGGCGCGGAACGGAGGCGGACACCGGAGCACCGGCAGGAGGCGGGGTCGGGCCGGGTCAGGAGCAGGCGGGGTCAGGCCGGGCCGTCGTGGCGCACCGGCTCCCCGCCGGACGGGTCCGGCGGGGCGGGTTCGCCGCGGCGGACCGCGCCCGGGGCACGGCCCGCCGGACGGTCGGCATGGCGGGAGGAGTGCAGCTGCCAGGGCACGCTGATGACCATCACCCCGGGGGTGAAGAGCAGACGGCTCTTCAGCCACAGTGCCGTCTGGTTGTGCAGCGCGTTCTCCCACCAGCGTCCGACGACGTACTCGGGGATGAAGACCGCCACGACGTCGCGCGGCCCGGCGCGCCGGATCGAGCGGACGTACGCCACCACCGGCCGGGTGATCTCGCGGTACGGGGAGTCGAGGACCTTGAGAGGCACCTGGATGTCGTACTCCTGCCACTTGCTCCGGACCTCGGCCACCCCCTCCGGGTCGACCGCCACGGTCAGCGCCTCCAGCCGGTCCGGACGGAAGGCGCGGGCGTAGGCCAGGGCCCGCATCGTCGGCTTGTGCACGGTGGAGACGAGCACGATCGCGAACACCCTGGAGGGAGGGGCGAGTTCGCTGTGCGCGTCGGTGACGGCCAGTTCGGCGGCGACGCTGTCGTAGTGACGGCGTACGGCCCGCATCATCAGCCACAGCAGGATCGCGGCGAGCACGGCCAGCCACGCGCCCTGGGTGAACTTGGTGGCCAGCACGATGACCAGGACCAGCCCCGTGACGACCGCGCCGGTGGCGTTGATGACACGGGCGATCCGGTGACCGCGCCGCACGGCCTCGCCGGTCTCGGTGCGCAGTTCACGGTTCCAGTGCCGGACCATGCCCGACTGGGAGAGCGTGAAGGAGGTGAAGACGCCGAGGATGTAGAGGTGGATCAGGCTGGTCACATTGGCCCCGAAGCCCCACAGCAGCAGACCGGCGGCGAGGGCCAGCGCCAGGATGCCGTTGGAGAAGGCGAGCCGGTCGCCGCGGTTGTGCAGTTGCCGCGGCAGGTAGCGGTGCTGGGCGAGGATCGAGGTGAGCAACGGGAAGCCGTTGTACGCGGTGTTCGCGGCCAGGATCAGGACCAGCGCGGTGGCCGCCTGGATGAAGTAGAAGCCGACGCTGTCGCTGCCGAACACGGCGGAGGCCACCTGGGCGATGACCGTGCGCTGGGTGTGGTCCGCGCAGTCGCCATCGAGGCCGGTGAGCCGGCAGGCGTCGTCGGTGATGTGGACGTCGGTGATCAGCGCGAGCGCGGTCACACCGACGAACATGGTGACCGCGATGACGCCCATGGCGGCCAGGGTGGTCGCGGCGTTCCTCGGCTTGGGACGGCGAAAGGCGGGGACGCCGTTGGAGATCGCCTCCACGCCCGTCAGGGCCGTACAACCGCTGGAGAACGCCCGCAGGACCAGCATCACCAGGGCCAGGCCCATGAGATCGGCGTCCCCCGGCCGGGGTGTGACGCCGTACGCCGCGCTCTCCGACACCGGCGCGTCGCCCAGCGCGTAGCGGAACAGCCCGGTGGCGACCATGATCAGCACACCGCCGATGAACAGATAGGTGGGGGCGGCGAACGCGCGGCCGGACTCCCGCACTCCGCGCAGGTTCATCGCGCTCAGCAGAGCGACGAAGACCAGCGCCATCGGCACCCGGTATTCGGCCAGCCGGGGCACGGCCGAGATGATGTTGTCCACGCCCGAGGCCACGGACACGGCCACCGTCATGACGTAATCGACCATCAGCGAGGCGGCCACCACCAGGCCCGCCGACGGCCCCAGGTTCGTCGAGGCCACCTCGTACGAGCCGCCGCCGCTCGGATAGGCGTGCACGACCTGACGGTAGGAGAGGACCACCACCGTCATCAGGCCCACGACGGCGGCAGCGATCCACGGCGTGAAGTGGAGGTACGCCAGACCGCCGAGGGTCAGGACCAGCAGGATCTCCTGGGTCGCGTACGCCACCGAGGACAGCGGGTCGGAGGCGAAGATCGGCAGGGCCAGCCGTTTGGTGAGCAGCGTCCCGCCCAGTGCCTCGCTGCGCATCGCCCGGCCGACCACCAGGCGCTTGAGGAGTTCCGGCACGTTGAGCACAGTGCCAACGTAGGGCGCGCCGGGGAGGAACCTGCACAGAAGTGGCGCATTCAGAGCAATTCGCGCGAGGAGTCTGTCCACGCGCTCGGTACGGGAGCCCCTTGGGAACCGCACGGCCCGCCCCGTGGACAGCCTGGGCGACAGGGCCGGGGCGCCGGCGGTGTCAGATATCCGTCAAGACAGGCGACCGCGGCGTCAAAGGCGCATCAGACCGTTCCGGATCCCGGCGAAGCGTTCCTAGTGTCGCCTCATGCGACAACGCCCCGCATCCCGGCACATCCGGCCGCCCGATGACGATCCTGCGGTACCCGGCACGGTCCACGACAGCCACTGGCCGGGTGAGTTCCGGGCGGCGTGCGGCTGTGCGGTGCTCTTCCTGGGACTGCTGCTCACCGTCGACGGGGGCGACGGCGGACTGACCGCGCCACGCGTGGCCCTCTGGTCCGGGCTGGCACTGCTGCTGTTCGTGATCCTGCTGCCTCCCCGGGTGACCGCGGGACACGGCTGGCTGGAGTCGCGCGGTCCGTTGCGCAGGCAGCGGGTGCGGACCGACCTGCTCGTCTCGGCCCGCTGGTCCGGTGGCGTCGTCCGCCGGCTCGTCATCCGCGATGCCGACGGGGGCCTGACCGAGCTGGACCCGCGGGTGCTGGCCGCGAACCCCGCGCTCTGGCACCTGGTGGACACGGCGGCCCGTTCGTCGCAGGCGCACGGGTATCTGCGGTACGGGGAGTCGGCGCTCTCGGAGTTGTCGCGGCACATCGACGGGGCCACCGCCCGCACGATCTTCAGGATCTCGATGTTCGACGAATAGCGGCCTCGGCCCGGAGCACCCCGGGCCGACCGTGGCCTCCCCGGGGCCTCCCCGCGGCCGACCGGGCCGGTGAGCCGGTGAGCCGGGGAGCCGGGGAACGGCCTGCCGGCCGGGTGCCGCCCGCGTAGGTCGTGAGTATGAGATCGGCGAACGGGACCTGCGACTGATGCCGCGACGAGCGGCTTCTCTTAGCGTCGTTCCTGTGAAACCCGATCTCCTCGAACCACCCCGGACGGCGGCCATGGTGCGCGGCACACCCAGCGGTACGAAGAGCGCCGCGGGCGGCGGCCGTTCCCCGGCCTTCGCCGCGCTGCGCGACGACCTCTTCCGTCACGCGTTCACCGTCCGTCCCCTCCCCCCGCTGAGCGATTCGCCCGCGCTGGTCCGCGCCCGCTCGGTACTGCCGGCCGGACTGCGCGACGCCGCCCGCTGGGCACCGCACCTCGCGGTCGCCGTGCTCGCCCTGCTGGCGGTGGTGGCCGCGTTCCGGATCTCGGGCTTCGCCCACGGGTTCCCCGTCCTCCTGCTGACCGGCGCACCTGTGTTGCTGACGCTGGTGATGCCGGTGGGGGCCTGGTGGCTGACGATGCTCGCGATCGTCGTCGGGTCGGTCGACCTGGCGAACCTCGGGGGCATGGGGCTGTCACTCCTGCTTCTCACGTGCCCGGTGGTGCTCGTGGTGGCCTCGCTGCGGCTGGGGTCATGGGCCGCCGTCTGGATGTGGCTGATCACCGGGGCATTCGTGGTCGGGGGCGGTGGAGTTCTCGGCATCGGTACACCCCTGTCGTTCCAGGTTCTCGCCCTCGCTCTCGCCGGAGTCCTCGCCGTACTGATGGGCGGCTGGCAGCGGGCCGGAAGGCGCGCGGCCGAGCAGACGTCGGCCGCGCGGGACGAGCGCGACCGGCGTGCCGGGCTGGAGGAACGCACCGCCATCGCCCGGGAGCTCCACGATGTCGTCGCCCATCACATGTCGGTGGTCGCGATTCAGGCGGAGGCGGCCCAGTACCGGGTGAAGAACCCCCCTCCCGAGCTGACGGAGACCTTCGCCACCCTCCGGGAGAACGCCGTGCTCGCACTCGCCGAGATGCGCCGGATCCTGGGCGTCATCCGGGCGGACACGGAGCCCGGGACGGGTCCCGGGAACCGGGCTCCGCAGCCCACCCTCGCCCGGCTCGGCCCGGTGATCGCCGGGGTGCGCGCCTCGGGGGCGGAGGTGACGAAGACGGTGACCGGCAAGGTGCGCGTACTGGCACCGGGGGTGGAACTGTCCGCCTACCGGATCGTGCAGGAAGCGCTCAGCAATGTCCTGCGGCACGCGCCCGGCGCGGCGGTGACCGTCGAACTCTCCTATGTGACGACCGGTCTCGGACTGCGGGTGGTCAACGGTCCCGCGCAGCGTCCGGCACAGGCCTCGCCGGGCGCCGGCCACGGTCTCATCGGGATGCGCGAGCGGATCACCATGCTCCGGGGGCGGCTGACGACGCGGCCGACCGCCGAAGGCGGATTCGATGTCACCGCGTTCCTGCCCGATGTGACGCAGGCCGGCGAAGAGGACGCCGACCATGGCTGAGCCGTCCCCCGTGAGAGTCCTGATCGCTGACGACCAGGAGATGGTGCGCGAGGGTTTCGCCGTGCTCCTGGCGTCCCAGCCCGGCATCGAGATCGCCGGTACCGCGGCGGACGGCGTCGAAGCCCTCGCCAGGGTCGCCGAGCTGCGCCCGGACGTCGTGCTGATGGACGTACGGATGCCGGAGATGGACGGCCTGGAGGCGACCGCGCAGATCGTCGCGAGCACCTCGGACACCAAGGTCCTCATCCTCACGACCTACGACCTGGACGAGTACGTCTATCAGGCGCTGTGCGCCGGGGCGAGCGGCTTCCTGCTCAAGGACGCCTCGGCGCGGCAGCTGGCGGAAGGAGTACGGGTGGTGGCCGCGGGTGACTCCCTGCTGTCCCCCTCCTCCACCCGGCGGCTGATCACCGAGTTCACCCGCCTCGCCGGAACCGGGGCCGGAGGCGGGATCGGTACCGGAAACGGAGGCGGCGCGGGACCGCTGCCCCCGGCGAGGTCCGGCATTCCCGAGCTGACCGAACGCGAGACGGCCGTGCTGGCACTGATCGCCCAGGGCCTGTCCAACACCGAGATCGGCGACCATCTCTTCGTCACCGAGTCCACCGTCAAGACCCATGTCAGCAAGGTGCTCGTGAAGCTGGGCCTGCGCGACCGCACCCAGGCGGCCATCTACGCCTACGAACACGGAGTGGTGGTCATCGGCGGCAGGGACTGAACCGCCCGGCCGACGCGCCGCGCACTCCCCTCGCACCGCCCCCTTCTCCCCCCAGCCCCTCCGCCGTCCCTTTCCCTCCTCCCCTGAAGCCTCACGGCGCCGACTCCCTACCCCCGCATGCCCATTTCACCTGACGAAGGTCGCACCATGCCGAAGAAGACGCCAGCGTCCCTGTCCGCCAACCGTTCCGCCCTGTCCCACCGCGTGTCCTACGCCCTGCGCAACCCCGGGCGCATCGCTCCCTATGTACGCCGTTCCGTGCGCGACACCTGGCTCAGCGCCAAGCACCGGGACCACGTCGCCTACTACCGCGCGGTGATGGCGTCGGACACCGGCCGCAACCCCGAGGCGGCCGTCGGAAGCCGGACGCACGAGCGCTGGCTGGCACTCGGCGCGATGCAGTTCGACTATCTGACGGAGCACGGGCTGAAGCCGGGCCACCGGATGCTCGACATCGGCTGCGGCAACCTGCGCGCCGGCTGGCGCTTCATCGACTATCTCGATTCCGGGAACTACTACGGAATCGACATCTCGCCGGACATCCTCATCTCCGCCAAGCGAACGGTCAGCACGTACCACCTGCAGGACAAGCTCCCTCATCTCACGATCACCCATGATCTGACCCTCGACTTCCTTCCCCAGGGCCATTTCGACGTGGTGCACGCGCACAGCGTGTTCTCGCACTCGCCGATCGAGGTCATCGCCGAGTGCCTGGCGCACGTCGAACGGATCCTCGCTCCCGGGGGCTTCTTCGACTTCACCTTCGACCGCACCGACGGCGTCGAGCACGCGGTACTGCGGGAGGACTTCTACTACCGCACCGGGACACTGATCGCCCTCGCCGCCGAGCACGGTCTCGAAGCCCGGTTCATGGACGACTGGGAAGAACGGCCGCACGGCCAGTCGAAGATCCGGGTGTACGCACCCGACCGAGGCACCGAGAACGGCTGAAGACCGCCCCCCGGCGCTTGGAGCACAGATCGAAACCCGAGGTCAGGTGGTTTTCAGGCCGTTGCCCCAAGGGCTTGAAACCCACCTGACCCCGTCTTCCCGGTCGCCTATCGTCAACGTGATTCCCGGCGGGCGCCTCGGCTCCGCCGGGGCGGGAACCATGACGTGGAGGATGATTGTGCGCTACCGCGAGCTGGGAAGCAGCGGTCTGTCCGTGTCCGAGATCGGGTACGGCGCGTGGGGCATCGGTGAGTCGGGCTGGGTGGGCGCCTCGGAGGACGAGTCCGTACGCGCCCTGCACCGCGCCATCGACCTCGGTGTGAACTTCATCGACACCGCCCGCGGCTATGGCGAGAGCGAGCGGATCGTCGGCCGGGTCGTCCGCGAGCGGACCGGTGACCAGGTGCGTGTCGCGACCAAGGTTCCGCCGAAGAACGGGATGTGGCCGGCGCCGGACGGCCTGGACCCCTCGGAGACGTTCCCCGGCGCACACATCCGCGAGAGCCTGGAGACCAGCCTGCTCGCGACCGGCCTGGACCACTTCGACGTGCTTCAGTTCCACGTCTGGAACGACGACTGGGTCGGCCGCGGCGACTGGCTGGAGACCATCGCCGAGCTCAAGCAGGAGGGGAAGATCGGCCTCTTCGGCGTCTCGGTGAACGACCACCGGCCCGACAGCACGCTCGAACTCGTCCGCAGCGGCAGCGTGGACAGCGTGCAGGTCATCTACAACATCTTCGACCAGAGCCCCGCCGACGAACTGCTTCCGGCCTGCGAGGAGCACGGCGTCGGCGTCATCGTACGGGTGGCACTGGACGAGGGCGGTCTCACCGGCCGGATCACGGCCGGCACCACGTTCCCCGAAGGCGACTGGCGCAACCGCTACTTCCGTGACGACCGCCCGGCACAGGTCGAGAAGCGGGTCGCCGCGATCGTCGCCGACCTCGGGATCGCCCCCGACGAGATCGCGGAGAACGCGCTGCGGTTCGTCCTGAGTTCGCCGGCGGTCTCCACCGTCATCCCCGGGATGCGGACTCTTCGCAATGTCGAGCGCAACACGGCCCTGAGCGACGGACGCCCGCTCTCCGCCGATCAGCTCGCCGTCCTGGCCAGGCACCGCTGGGAGCGGAACTTCTACAGCTGATCCGCGCACACCCGCAGCCCGGCAGACCGACGGCCCCACCGCAGACAGCGCGGTGGGGCCGTCGGCGTACCGGACGGATGGACGGGCCCCTCACCGAGAGGGAGCTGCCGCCCGCCGCTTCCCTCGCGTTGAGTAACGTGTACCCGGAACGCAACGGAATAAGTTTCCCGCAGAAGAGTCAAAGATCCAAAGAGTCCGTCATGACACGGGGGTTGGCAATCCACGCACCATCGCTCGACACATCGAAACCCGGCCGGCCCCCGGAAGCGTACGGAAAGGGGCGCCTCGACAACGCCGCTTCCGCGGTGATTCTTTTCGCCGCGGCCAAGATTCTCGGTCTCGTCGTCCTGATGATCTGGTCCGCTTCCCGGGGGAAGAGCGCCCATACGCTGCTGAGCGGGCGCTGGGATTCGCTCTGGTACACACGTATCGCCGAGAGCGGCTATGCGTTTTCGCTCCAGGCTCCCGATGGGCGAAACCTCTCCAGCATGGCCTTCTTCCCCCTCCTCCCCTGGCTGGAGGAAGGGGGAGCCCGCATCACCTCCTGGAGTACGGGCGATATCGGTCTCGCGATCAGCGCGGTTTCCTCGCTCGTCGCCGCTCTGGGGCTGTTCCGGCTCGGCGAGCAGGTGCACAGCGCGCGGGCCGGAGTGATCCTGGCCTGTCTGTGGGGCACCCTTCCGGTCGCGATCGTCCAGTCGATGGCGTACAGCGAGTCGCTCTTCGTCGCGCTGGCGGTCTGGGCTCTCCTCGCCCTGCTGCGCGACCGGTGGATGACGGCGGGCCTGCTCGCGGTTCTCGCCGGGCTGACCCGGCCGGTCGGGGTGGCGATCAGTGCGGCCATCGTCGTGTCCGCGGCAGTGGTGCTCGTGACCGGAGGATCCGGGCTCAGCAGGAACAAGCGGATCCGTATCGTCGCGAGCGGTCTTGTTTCCCCGCTCGGCGCCGTCGGTTTCATTCTGTGGGTCGGCCATCGGCGGCAGAAGCTCTTCGGTTATCTGGACGTGCAGGCGGAATGGGGGAACGGATTCGACGGCGGTATCGCCTTCGCGAAATTCCTTGCCGCACCCGTCCTGGATTCCGGAGTATTCGCGGCGGGCATTCTGACCGCCCTCGTTCTCCTCTGCGCATGGCCGCACTGGATCGCGTGGCAGCAACGGCAGCCGATCGCACTGATCGTCTATTCCGCGATCATCACCGTGATGGCGGTGGGGGCTTCCGGATACTTCGGATCGAAACCACGTCTCCTCATACCCGCCTTTCCCCTTCTGCTGACCCTGGCCATCCGGATGGCACGTGCCCGCCCGGCCCTGGCCTGGGCGGTGCCTGCCGCGATGGCTGTCGTCAGTTCCGTGTACGGAGCGTTCTGGCTGAACGGCTCCGGCCCTCCGTGACGACCGGCCCCGGCGCGTCCACGGGCACCGCGCTCAGCGCGGCAGCCCGCCGAAGCGCCCTCTCGCCGTCGAGACGAGTTCCTCCACCGTCGCGAGCTTGACGCGCGGCCGGCCGTCGCGGTGGCCGCGCGAGACCTCGGCCCGTTCGATGGCGGCCAGCCCCCGGGCGTCGACGACACGTGCGTTGCGGCGCCGGACCAGCCGCTCGAAGGCCCTCGTCGTACGGGTCGGCGCGGGCAGGGCACCGGCCACCGCGTCCGCCAGCAGGGCGGAGACGGTCTCCGCGGCGCAGGTCCGGTTGGCGCCGATGCCGCCGGTGGGTCCGCGTTTGATCCAGCCCACGACGTAGCTCCCCGGCCGTCCCGTCACCCGGCCGCCCTCGTTCGGCACGACTCCGGCGCTCTCGTCGAACGGCAGCCCGGCGACCGGCACCCCGCGGTAGCCGATCGCGCGCATCAGCAGACCCGTACGAATGGTGCGCTCCCCCGCCGCGCTCTCCACCCGTACGGCTTCGACGCGTTCCCCGCCCACGATCCCGACGGGCGTCGAATGGAAGCGCAGCACGATGCGGCGGCCCGGTGCGGGCGGCCCGTCCAGGTCCGGCCGGCCGGTCGCCACGCCCCGCAGCACCGCGGCCCTGTCGTTCGGTCCGGCCGCGGCGACGGCCCCGGCGATCCGGGGATCGTGGTCGTCGACGATCAGCTCGACGCCCGGCACATGGCGCAGCGCCAGCAGCTCGGAACGGGTGAAGGCGGCGTCCTCGGGGCCCCGGCGGCCGAGCAGCACCACCTCGCGCACCTTGCTCCCGCGCAGTGCCCGCAGGGCGTGATCGGCGATGTCGGTACGGGCGAGGGCCTCGGGGTCGGAGAGCAGGATCCTGGCCACGTCCAGGGCGACGTTGCCGTTGCCGACGACGACCGCGCGTTCGCACGACAGGTCGGCCGGCTCCTGTGCCGCGTCCGGGTGGGCGTTGTACCAGGCGACGAACGCGCGCGCCGGGACGCTGCCGGGCAGCTCCTCGCCCGGGACGGCGAGCCGGCGGTCGGCCGGCGCCCCGACGGCGTACACGACCGCGTCGTGGTGCGCGGCGAGTTCGTCCGGGGTGATGTCGGTGCCGACGTCGATTCCCAGGTGCATCCGTACGCGCGGATGTGTGTGGAAGCGCGCGAAGGTGTCGCCGGCCTTCTTGGTCGCGGGGTGATCGGGCGCCACGCCGTACCGCACCAGGCCGCCGGCCACCGGGAGCCGGTCGATCAGGGTCACCTCGGCGTTCGTGTGCAGCAGCAGGTCCTCCGCGGCGTACATGCCGGCCGGTCCGGTGCCGACCACGGCCACCTTGAGCGGCGCGAAGTCCGAGGGGAGGATCCGGGAGAAGGACGGCTCGCCCCAGGCGTGGAAGTTGGGACCGTCCGGGGGCGGTACGGGAGCCGCGCCCTCGTAGTACGCCGCGTTGATCGCGACGTACTCCTGCTGCGAGGGGGGCAGGCTGTCTGCGGGGAGGATCGCGTCGACCGGGCAGGCGTCGGCGCAGGCCCCGCAGTCGATGCAGGTCTTCGGGTCGATGTGCAGCATCTCCGTGCTGCCGAACGCCCGCTCCTCGGGGGTCGGGTGGATGCAGTTGACCGGGCACACGGATACGCAGGTGGCGTCGTTGCAGCAGGTCTGGGTGATGGCATAGGTCATGGCGTCGGCTCGACTCGGTTCCGCTCGGCTCGGCTCAGATCAGGTGGGCGCGCTTGTAGAAGGCGAGGGCGGGCCTGGTGAGCAGGCCGGCCGAGGCCAGGAACTCCATCAGGCCCGAACAGCTCGACCTCATCATGGACTTGTGGTGCTCGTTGGCCTTCGCCTCGGCCAGGGCGCGCTTCTCGTCGAGCCCCGCGTACGCGTAGACCTTCCGGTTCACCATGCTGGTGACGATGTAGTACGAGGCGACCGCCACCACGAAGGCATTGATCTGGCGGCGTATCCGTCCCGCGCCCCTGAGCCGTCTGCGTGTCTGCTCGCGGGCGAACTTCATGTGCCGCGATTCCTCGACCACATGGATGTTGTTGATCGTGCGGACGAACGGCACCACCCGTTCGTCGCGCATCCAGTCACGCTGCATGACGTCGAGAACCTCTTCGGCGACGAGGATCGCGGCGTACGCCGCCTCGCCGAACGCCAGTGTCTTGAAGGCCCTGCCGAGTTCCATCACCGGCCGGGACGGCCGGTAGGAGGGGGCCCCGAGCTTCTGGGCGCCCCTGGCGAACATGATCGAGTGCCGGCACTCGTCCGCGATCTCGGTGAGCGCCCACTGGACCTCGTCCCCGGCGGGGTCCTTCGTATAGACGTCGCGCAGCACCATCTGCTGCAGGATCATCTCGAACCAGATGCCCGTGCTGGCCACCGAAGCGGCTTCCTGCCTGGTCAGCGCCTTGCGCTGAGCCTCGGTCAGCTCCGCCCAGTAGGTGGTGCCGTAGAGCGTGCTCCATTCCGGGCTCGCTCCGTGGCAGTCCAGGTCCAGCGGAGTGTCCCAGTCGACCTCGACGGCCGGGTCGTACGCCAGCACGGCTGCCGAGTCGAGCAGCCTGCGGGACACCCCGTCGTCCTGGGCGTCGTTCTGTGTGACCGGCCGAACAGTGCTGCCTGCCATGCCGCGGCTCCTTGGCTGGGGTGCGTGCGTTCCTCTTCGCTGCCGCCCGCTCGCACGCGCTGCTCGCGTACGGGCCGGCGACTGCCCGCCGGCGTCCGGGCACGGGGGTCGGGCGGGCGCACGCCCGGCCCGTCACGACCCTCTTGTTAGACACAAGGTATAACAAGCGGCCCGGCTCGCCTACCCCCCGGTAGGCAACAGTCGCGCCGGACCGGAAACGGCCCGCACGGGATCCAACCAGCCCATGGTTTCCGCCTGTTGACCTCCACCGAGGGGGCGGGGGCCGGGAGACGCCGGCACCGCTCCCGGCAGCGTCCCCGGAAAGGGTGACGAGGGTGCGGAACATCATCTGCCCGCCCCCGGGATCCCTATCGTGCTGAAGGAGGAGCGATCCGGCTCCCCGACCCCACTCCACGGAAGGGCGCTTACTTGTCCTACTTCGAGAAATTGCCGGAGGTCCTGACACGGTCGGACTTCGCTTCCATCGCGGGCCGCGGAGGGCGCAGCCTTGAGCTGATGGCGGCCCGCGGGCTCCTCGCGGACGCGACCCATCGCAACCGCGGCAGGTCCGTCTGGGTGGAGGAGCCCGCGGTGGCCTGGTTCCGCACGCTGCACGACCATGCGGTGATCGTTCCGGCCAACCGCCTGGCAATGGATGAACTCGCCACGTACAGCGCGTACTTGTGCCCGCTCAGCAGCAGCAACGTCGGGCTCGCGCGCCCCCGGCTGCTGGTGGCGTACCGCCCGGGAGGCCGGGGCACGGTCTTCGACGTCACGGCGGTGGAAACGGTCAATCAGGAGGTCCCGGGCACCCGCGGCACGACGGTGAAGACCCGCGGGATCGTCCGTGACGGACAGACCCTGGAGGCCTCACGGATGCCGTGGACCGTCTTCCACCTCAGCGAGGCGGGCACGATCGGCAGTGTCCGGCCGGTGATCCAGCAGGGGCGGTATCTGCGGGTGGACGGTGTCCGGCAGGCACTGACCTCCGGACTGCTCACCGTACCCACGCTCGACCAGGCCTTCCCCGCCCGCACATGAGCACCGGCCGGACCCTCTCCCCTGCCGTCATGGGCGACTCCCGTGAGGCGCGGGGCAGTTCACGGACCGCGTCCGCGACCCGGCCGGCCGTCACCGGCCCGCCGGTCTCCGGTGCGTCCGGCCGCCCTTCCGGGAGAACCGCTCCCCCGGCCGCCCGAAGCCGGGACCCGTCCGGCCCGGCCGGTCGTCCGGCCCCTCAGCCGGCCGGGGGAAAGCCGTTCCGGCGAGCGAGTGCGGCCGTCAGGACGGACACCGCGAGCAGTGCCGCCGCCACCCACGGCAGTGCCGAGGTGCCGGCACCGGTGAGGACCGCGCCCCCGAGCAGCGATCCACCGGCCATGCCGATGTTCCAGCCGGTGACCCACAGGGAGTTGGCGGTGTCGGGATCGTGGACGGCCGCCCGCACGCCCGCGGTCTGCATCAGCGTGGGGATGCCGCCGTGGGTCGCGCCCCAGAGCAGGGCGCCGGGCAGTACGGCCACCGCGCTGCCGCCGAACAGACCGAAGGCCACCAGACACAGGGTCGCCAGGGCCAGCAGGCCGAGTGTCGCGGTGCGCGGCCGGCGGTCGGCGGTGACACCGGCGAACCAGACGCCGCCCATGGAACCCAGGCCGAAGACGAAGAGCACGGTGCCGGTACCGACACCGAGTTGCGACCGCTCCACGAAGGGGGCGATGTAGGTGTAGAGCACGTAGAAGCCGAGGACTGTCGCGATCGAGGCGGCGTTGATCGCGGCGATTCCGGGGGTTCTGATCGTGGACAGCAGCCCTCCGCCCCGCCGTGCCCGCTCCCCGGACAGCTGGGGAAGGTGCCGGAGCGCCGCCGCGGCCAGGGCGAGGGCCAGCACGGTGAGAAGTCCGAACGTCCATCGCCAGCCGATGAGTCCGCCGAGCGCGGTCCCGGCGGGTATGCCGAGCGAGAGCCCGACCGTCATGCCGGCGAGCGCGGTGGCGATCGCCTTGCCGCTGCGTTCCGGGGCGAGGCGCGCCGCGTATGCGGGGACCATGGCCCACAGCAGTCCGGCGAACACCCCCGAGACGACACGGGCGGCGAGCGTGAGCGCGAATTCGGCGGACACCGCCGTCACGGCGTTGGTGGCGGCGAAGCCCAGGAGCAGCGCCACCAGCAGGGTGCGGCGCGGCACGATCAGCGTCCAGGCCGTCACCGGGATCGCGGTGAGGGCCGCGGCCAGGGCGTAGACGGTGACGAGCAGCCCGGCACGGGCCTCGGTCACATGCAGGTCCGTGCTCAGCACGGGCAGCACACCGGCCGGCAGGGCCTCGGTCAGGATGGTCACGAACGCGGCGCCGGCCAGCACCAGCAGCCCGCCCAGCGGCCATCGGGCGACGCCGGACAAGGGGTCTTCGGCAAGGGGGAGATCAGTGGTCGAGGTCATGCCCGGACACTAAAACCCTCACGCTTGCGTGAGGGTCAAATGCCCGCCGGCGCCTGACAGCCGGCCCATCCCGTCCCACCCGGTGCCACCCGGGGGTCCGCGCGTCACCGTGCCGCGCGGGGCCCGGGTCAGCGGGTCGCGGGCTCGGGGGAACGAGCGGCGGTCTCCTCGTCCTGGAGCTCCCCGGCCTCCGAGGCCGCGGTCCGCGCGGCCCTCAAGTAGGCGTCGATGGCCTTCCGGTTGCGGGTGAGGCACCGGATCCGGCGGTCGAGCTGTTCCCGTTCCGCCGCCACCTGGTCGAGCATCCGCGGACAGGGGACCTGGGGCAGCAGGTCCGCCGGACCGTCCAGGAACGGAAGGATGTCGCGGATGATCCGGGTCGGCAGTCCGCATTCGATCAGCCCGCGGATCTGCCGGACCATCTCATCCGCACCGTCGCAGTAGTCGCGGTAGCCGTTGCCGCCGCGCGCGGGCAGGATGAGCCCCTCCTCCTCGTAGTAGCGCAGCGCCCGCACACTCACCCCGGTCAGCCGGGACAGCTCGCCGATCCTCATGTGACCCACTTCATAGCGACTCCGATTGACCCTCACGCCAATGTCAGGGTTTTACCTTACTCCGGCAACGTCACCCCGAGAGAAGGCGCTCACGTGTCCGAGTCCGGCATCACCCGCCGTATCGACCCCCAGGTCCACCACGGCCTCAACGCCCTCCATGAGCTGACCGGCCCCGGCGGCCTGTTCGGCTTCCCCATTCCGCGCCAGCGCGAGCTGTACGAGGAGATGAACCGGGCGGCCCTGGCGGCGCTGCCGCCCAACGACCGCGTCGAGTACGAAGACCTCACCGTGCCGGGCCCGGCCGACGCACCGGACGTGGCCGTACGGGTCTACCGGCCCACCGGCACCAGGGGCACCGGCCCGCTGCCCGGCATCCTCTACATCCACGGCGGCGGCATGATCACCGGCAGCGTCGGGACCGACCACCGCCAGGTGCTCCCCCTGGTCGAGGCCATCGGCGCCGTCGTCGTCTCCGTCGAATACCGGCTGGCTCCCGAGCACCCCCATCCGGCGCCGGTCGAGGACTGCTACGCGGCTCTGCTCTGGATGTCCGGCGAGGCCTCCGGTCTCGGTGTCGACCCCGGCAGGCTGGCCCTGTACGGAGGCAGCGCGGGCGGCGGTCTGGCCGCCGGGGTGGCCCTGCTGGCACGTGACCGCGGCACTCCGCCGCTCGCCTTCCAGATGCTTCCGTACCCGATGCTCGACGACCGCAACACCACCCCGTCCAGCCATGAGATCACCGGCATCGGCATATGGGACCGCGCGGCCAACCTCCAGGGGTGGCAGTCCCTGCTGGGCGAACGGGCCGGCACCGACGAGGTCGACGCGTACGCCGCGCCCGCCCGCGCCGAGGATCTGAGCGGCCTTCCGCCGACGTATCTCGACGTGGGCGAACTCGACCTGTTCCGCGACGAGAACATCGCCTTCGCCAACCGGCTCATGCAGGCGGGCGTCCCGGTCGAACTCCACGTCTACCCCGGTGGCATCCACGCCGGCGAACTGCTCGCCCCCGACGCCGAACTCAGTGCGCGCATCGTCGGCTACCGCACGGATGCCCTGACCCGCGCCCTGAGCGCCCCGCCCGGCACACGGCGGTAGCCCCGCCCGGCGGGCCCGGACCCATCGACCGGCGGGCGCGCCACGCCGGCGCCCGGCCGAGGTCGCGGGTCAGCCCGTGGCATCGCGTGCGGCGGCGCCGGGGCCGGGCCGCCGGCGGTGGCGGTGGCCGGAACCGCGGGAGCGGACACCGGGCGTCCGCCCCCACCCGGTGCGCCTACGGCTCACCGGCCGCGGCGGTGAGCTCCTCGATCATCACGGCGACGGCGGCCCCGGTCATCCGGTGCCCCTCGGCCGTCTCCACGATGGCGCCCCGGGCAACGCGGGAGCTCCACCAGTCGTCCAGGAAGCCGGGGGCGTACCCGCCGGTGCGGAAGCCGAACGGGTCGGACACGAGACAGAAGACGATCATGAGCTCGTAGTCCGGGCTCGCGTAGGAGCGCTCCCGCGTATCCGGCGCCCTGAGGTACCGCTCGAAGGAGTCGACCCGGTTGTCGCGTGTGAACAGCCAGAACAGGAAGTCGTACATCAGCGTCGAGTGCGCGTCGGCGTGCAGGGAGAAGAACCCCTTCTCCCGCACGATGGCCTCGGCGAGCCGCCTCAGGAGCCCGTCCGCGTCCGGCAGAACACCCTCGGCCTCCCGGAAGGCCCGCAGCAGGACGGGTGAGAAGCCGCCCTCGCGCACCGTGGCGAGGGCGGCGAGCCGGTCCTCCTCCGAGGTGTCGTAAACGGATGCCTCGACCAGACCCTCGACGAACGCCTCGAAGGTCTCCGCGACCGGGGTGACGGCGAAGCCGTCCTCCTGGTCGACGTGCACCACCGACGGCTCGCCGTCCTTGCCACAGGCGCGGTAGTCCAGGGCGAGCATGTCGTGGCCTGCCGAGGGGGTGTCGGCGAAGTAGACACCGATGTCCGGGTACTCCCACATGTCGATCCAGAAACGGCTGCCGAACTCGCCGCCGAGCGAGTTCGGCTTCGTCCGTCCGATGCCCATGATCCCGTTGATGGCGATGTGGTCCTCGGCCCAGGACGTCGGCTCGGTCATGGGAAAGCAGTCGCGGGCCGGGATACCGCCGTTGTGCGCGCGCATCAGAGCGACATAGGAGGCGGGCAGACGGTAGCCGCCGATCTCCTTCTCCAGGGAGGCGATCCGTTCCGGCGACGGCGGGTCCTCGACGTAATGGTCCAGCGCGTACGCCGAGTCCTCCCAGAAACCGGTGCCGTCGAAGCCCTCGAAGTACCCCACCACGTTCTCCTTCGCGTATGCGCCCGCAATCCTACGAGCCCCGGTGACCTGCTCGTCCGGCCGGGGCGCACGACGGCGTACCGCCGCGCCAGGGGCCTGACCGGGGCCTGGCGTCAAGAAAACCGTCAGGGCCGTATCGAACCCGTATGAGGCCTGTCCAAGAGGTGAAGCATGCAGCAACCATTGATCACGGCACCGGATTTCGGGGCCGCAATCGATGACCGGACACCGGCCGACGGCCGGCGCTCGGCGACGCCCGGATCCACCGGGAACAAGGAGAGTTCATGAACGTCCGACAGGATGCCGCCGCACCGCAGCCGACCAGGCGCGCCCGGCTGACCAAGCGCGCCGCGCTCTCCGTGGCCGCGGCCGCCGTCATCGGTGGCGCCGCCTTCGCGCCGTCCGCGGCCGCGGGCACGGGACCGTCGTCGTCGGAACAGCGGACCACCGCGGGCTGCGGCGACTGCTACCCGGACGTCATCTGACCTTCCGGCACGACCCCGTGGGCCCGCCGGCGATCGGACCGGTGGGCCCACCCCAACGAGAGGCGGGCCATGAACTGGTTCGAACGGTGTGTACCGGACACCGAGACGTTCCTGCGTACCCACTGGCGTACGGCCCCGGTGGTTCTCCGGCCCGCCGAGCCGCCGCTGGAGCTGCTGACCCGCGCGGGGCTCGACGCGATCCTGGACGGCGGCCTGTTGCGCACCCCGTACGCGGGCCTCTACACGGCGCAGGGCCGGATCCCCGACGAAAGGTTCTGCCCGCCCCGCCTCGTCACCGGACGTGCGGTGGAGGGCTATGTGGACGGACAGGCCGTCCGCGACCTCATCCGGGACGAACGCGCCACGCTGCAGCTGCGTTACGTCGACCAGTGGCACCCACCCGTACGCGCGCTCGCGGCCGGCGTAGGCGAACAGCTCGGACGTCTGGTGGAGGCGTTCTACTTCTTCTCCCAGCCCGGCCGCCACGGTCCGGTGCACCGCGACGACGGCGATCTCCTGGCGATCCAGCTCGGCGGCGCCAAACGGTGGCACGTGTACGCCGGGCCCGCCGACGCGAACTGGGAACCGGTCCGGGCGGACGAACCGGGGCCGCTGCTCCTCGACACCGTCGTGCGTCCCGGCGAAATCCTCTATGTACCAAGGGGTTTCGCGCACACGGCGGCGGCGGTGGGGGACGATCCCTCGGCCCATCTCACGGTGGTGATCCGCGAGGCCGGAACCGACCATCTGCGCAACGCCCTGCTGTCCCGGATCTCCGGGGGAATCACCCTCCCGGGCCGTCCGCTGGACGACGACGCCCTGCTCAGCGCCGCGGCCTCCCTGCTCGGACACCTCCAGGAGCAGTTGGCCGACGTGACGCCCGAGGATCTCGTGGCCCGGGCCCGGCCGCAGGCCTTCAGCAACCGCCCGACCGCCTGACAACGTCCCGGCGGCGACACCCGCCGCCGGCACCATCGCGCGCCACCGCGGCGTGAAAGGAAGAGCAGGACCATGGACTGGCTGACCCGGTGCGTACCGGAACCCGACGCGTTCTTCTCCGGCCACTGGCGGAAGGAGCCCGTCGTGCTGCGCCCCGACAGCCCTCCCGTGGATGTGCTGACGGTCGCCGAGGTGGACCGTCTCCTGGACGCCGGGAGCCTGGCGACCCCCTACGCCCAACTCGTCCACGAGGAGAGCGTGGTGGCACCGGAGCGCTTCTGCCTTCCACGCGTGGTTCTCGGCGAGATCGTCGAGCGGTACGTGGACGCCGGGTCGGTCCGCCGGATCGTCGCGGAGGAGCGGGCCACCCTGCTCCTCCGCTACGTCGACCAGTGGCACGCGGGCGTACGCGATCTGGCGGACGGGCTCGCCGAGCGGTTCGGCCGGCAGGTCGAGGCGTTCTACTTCCTCACCCCGCCGGGCACGCAGGGACGCCCCGTGCACCGCGACGACGCCGACATCCTCGCGGTCCAGATCCACGGGGCGAAGCGGTGGCGGGTGTACGGCGGACCGGCCGACGGGGAATGGCAGCCCGAACGGGCGGCGGGCGACCTGGGCGACCCGCTCCTGGACACAGTGCTCGGGGAGGGCGAAGTCCTCTATGTGCCGAGGGCGTTCGCGCACTGCGCCGTGGCAGTGGGCGACACCCCGTCGGCCCACCTGTCGCTGACCGTGCGCGAGGCCGGCACCGCCCAGCTCTACGCGCTGGCGCGGGCCCTGCTGCTGACCGGTGACGAGATCGCGCCGCGCCCCAACGACGACGCCTCCCTGCACACGGCCGCGGCCGGCCTTCTCGCGCACTTCCGGGCCACACTCGCCGAACTCACCCCCGAGGAACTGGTGGAGCTCGCGCGGGAGACCATGCGCACGGAACGCCCTTCGCCGGGACGCCCGCTGAGCGACCTGATCGCTACGGGGCCGAAGCGCGGCGCGTGACCCGCGGAGAGGCGAGGAGCGCGGAAAGGCCGCCCCGCACCACAGGGCGCCATCGGTCATTCACCATCCGGCTCGGCGGCGGCCGGGTTCCGGGCGGGCCCGGGTTGCCTATTCTTGTGGCCATGACAGCCCAGCCTCCGGAGCCCTCTCCGCGCCCCGCTCCCCCGGGAGAGCTCCGCGCCTCTCATGACGACCGCGAAGCGGTGGTGGAGCAGCTGCGCGATGCCGCAGCCGAGGGACGAATAGACCTTGACGAGCTGGATTCGCGCCTGGAACAGGCGCTGACGTCCAGGACCTACGCGGAGTTGGCCGTGCTGACCGCCGACCTGCCGAGGGTGGGTTCCCCCCGGAGCCTGCCGCCGCTGGTGCTCAAGGGCGGCATGCACGGCGCGTCCCGGGGGCCCGGGTGCTGGGATGTTCCTGGGCACGTGGTCGCCCGCGGAGGCATGGGCGGCGTCAAGCTCGACTTCACCCGGACCCGGTGCCGCCTCGCCGAGGTCGCGGTGGAGGCGCATGGGGAAATGGCCGGAGTCACCATCGTCATTCCCGACTCCTGGGCCGTCGACACCACCGGCATGGATCCCGGCATCGGCGGTCTCAAGGACAGGACCACTCCCGACCGGCTCCCCGGGACTCCGCTGATCCGGCTCACCGGGTCCGGCGGCATGGCGGGAGTCGTCATCCGCCACCCCGGCCGCTGGGAACGGCGCAAGCTGCGCGGCAACCCGGCCTGACGGATCACCGCGCGAGGCCCTGCCCCGCCACGACGGCGGCAGGGCCGCTCACCCGGAGATTTCACCGCGCGGAATCCCGCTTTCTTCGCGCGAACGGAGCGGAATTCACCTTCACCCGGCGTTCTGGAGCGTAAACTTCACCCGGCGTTCCGGAGCGTAAACGGCGCCTCGGACGCGAAGGTTGTATCCCGGGCTGATTTCTCCATTTCGCACTCCGGTCATGCTCCGTACACTCCTTTGAGCCTCATTCACGCTCTTCTCACCGGTTCCTAAGAAGCAGATGTCTCTGTGATGCTTCTAGGGCGGCCTGCCAACCGTGACAGCGGACTCACGGAGGAGACGAGAATCCGCCCACTTCCCGTGACACGGATCTGCGCGCGTCCGCCCCTCTGCCATGAATGGAGACGTCATGACGCTTGAGGAGTTCGAACAGATCCTGACACGCGTGGTGCACGGCGACAACGCGTCGCCCGAAAAGGCGATCCGGCTTCCCGAAGAGGTGCTCGACAGACCCTTCGACGACCTGGACGTGGACTCGCTGGCGCGGGCCGAGATGATGACGGTGATCAGCGACACCTATCTGATCGAGATCGGTGACGACGAGGCCGGCCGCCTCACCACCCCGCGTTCGATGCTGGAGTTCGTGGCCGCGGCCGACGGCCGGGGCAGTTCGTGAGCGTCGAAGCCGTACGTCCGTGCCGCCTGGTGTCCACGGGCTCCTACCGGCCGGCGCCGGCCGATACCCAACAGGTGGCGGAGCGGCTGGGCGTGACGCGGGAGTGGGTGCTCTCACGGACGGGCGTGGAGTCCCGGTGCGTGGCCGGTCCGGACGAGTCGCTGATCTCCATGGCCACCCTCGCCGCGCAGGAGGCGCTGACGGCGGCACGGTTGCCTGCCGACGCGGTGAACGTCGTACTGGTGGCCACGTCGTCCAATCTCCAGCTGTGCCCGGCCATCGCCCCGCAGGTGGCCGCGGCGCTCGGACTGCGGGTGGCCGCGTTCGATGTGAGCATCGCCTGCGCGGGTTTCTGCTACGCGCTGCATGTGGCGCGTTCACTGATCGGTGCCGGTGGCTGCGACACGGTGCTGGTGATCGGCGCGGACCGCATGCTGGACATGGTCGACCCCGACGATCCGGTCACCGCCCCGCTGTTCGCCGACGGAGCGGGGGCGGTGGTCGTCCGCGCCGCGGAGGGGGCATCGGGTGTGGGGCCGGTCGTGTGGGGTTCGTCCGGGCAGCGGGCGGCGGCGCTGGAAGTGCGCCCGCACCCTCGTGAGCTGGACATCGCCGCGCGACCGCATCCACGTCTGCATATGGACGGCCTGGCGGTGACGCGATGGGCCTGTGCCACCGTGCCCGCCGCGGTGCGCGAGATCCTGGCGGTCACCGGAATCGGCTGGGACGACGTGGCGGCGTTCATCCCGCACCAGGCCAACTGGAGGATGATCCAGCGGGTCGTCACGGCGCTCCGCGTGCCCGACAGGGTCGTGGTGGCCGACGACGGCCGTTTCACCGGCAACACCAGTGCCGCCTCGGTGCCGCTCGCCCTTGACCAGCTGCTGGCCTCGGGCCGCGTCCACAGCGGCCAGTGGGCGGTACTGGTCGGCTACGGCGCCGGTCTGGCCTACGCCGGCCAGGCCGTTCAGGTCCCCTGACCGAATGACGCGGCGGCGCCCCCGACCGGATCGCGGGGCGGATCGCGGTCCTACGGACCTGTGCCGAAGCGGCCGGCGGCTCCGTGGCCGACGCGGCCGGGTTCCCCCGAACCGAGGAAAGGAGAGCGCTCCTCATGCTGATCCGCATCGGGAACGGAAAGGAGCACGGACCGCCTCCGCCCGGTCCGCGCCTGCCCCGGCCCGTACAGACCGTGGTGTTCACCTGGTGGCGGCACACATGGGCCAAGAGGCTGCGCGACCGTTACGGTGACATCGTCTCGCTGAGGGTCTTCCCGTGGCGCACGGTGATCCTGGTCATGAACAGCGAGCACATCGGGGCCATGTTCGGCGCACCGGCGTCGCTGTTCCATGTCGGGGAGGGCAACCGGGTCCTGACACCGGTGTTCGGCGAACAGTCACTGCTCACCTCCGACGACGAGCAGCACCGGCGGCTGCGGAGGCTGATGGTCCCGCTGTTCGGGAAGACCGCGGTACGGGGATACCGCAGCGCGATCCGCGAGCTGACGGAGAAGGAGCTGGAGCGCTGGCCCCTCGGTGTGCCCTTCAGGAGTCTCGACAGAATGCGCGCGCTGAGTCTCGACATCATCTGGCGGATCATCTTCGGCCCTGACCGGGACGCGCGCCTGGACGAGACCCGGGCCCTCGTCGACAGGCTGCCGGTGGGTCAACTCACGGTGCTGATCGGGCTGAACAGCTCGGCCGCGCGTCGCGTCGTCCCGTGGAAGCGCGCTGCCGCGCTGCTGGCGCGGTTCGACTCGCTCATCCACGCGACGATCGCCGAGCGCAGGAAGGCACCCGATCTGCGCGAACGCGAGGACATGCTGTCCCGGCTGATCTGCGCGGGCGACGCGGGCGAGCGGCTCAGCGATGCCGAGATCCGCGACCAGATCATCACGCTCCTGCTCGCGGGTCACGAACCCACCGCCACGACCCTGGCCTGGGCCCTGCACGAGCTGGCGCGCGATCCTCGGGTGGCGCGCGACGCCGTGCGGGCGGCGCTCGTGGACGACTCCGCCTATCTGGAAGCGGTGGTGAAGGAATCACTACGACGGCGTCCGGCGATCTTCGAATCGATCTGGACGCTGACCGAGGACATCGAGCTGGCGGGGTTCCGGCTGCCCGAAGGGGCCACGCTCATGCCGCTGATCGGGATCGTCCATATGGATACGGCGCATTACCCGGACGCGGAGGCATTCCGCCCCGAACGTTTTCTCGACAAGAGGATTCCACCGCATGCCTTCATTCCGTTCGGTGGTGGCGCGCGGCGCTGCATCGGGGCGTATCTGTCCGTGATGCAGTCCGTCGAGGTGCTGGGGGTACTGCTCTCCGCCCGCGCCATCAGCACCGACCGTCCGAAGCCGGAGGCGGCCGTTCTCAACAGTGTGACCATGGCGCCCGCCGGTGGTGCCAGGATCATCGCGAGGCCCCTGGCCCGCATCGAACAGACCCTCCGGTGAGCGTTTCCACGCCGGAGGAAAAGAATTCGCGCCTGGATTCACTCCTGACTCGCGCCGGACGAAATCCGGCTGCCTGTCCGGTCCCGCGCCGGCGGAATGGCCGGCCTCGCGGTCGCGCAGCCGCCGCACGGGAGAGGTGTTCGTGAGTTCGGCCCCGGGCTCCCTGCCCGGATGGGAAAGGACTGACATGAAACTGCGTTCCGTCGTGACGGAACTTCCCTCACGCGAGGTCACCAATACGGACGTCATCCAGTTGATCCACCAGCAGAGCACCGGGCGCTTCACGGGGGATCTGGACCACACGGTGAACAGGGTCGCCGCGTTCCTGCGGTATTCCGGGTCGGTCACGCGGTACTGGCTCGACACCGGGGAACGCCCCATCGACCTGCTGCGCACCGCCGCGCGGCGCGCGTTGGCAAAGGCCGGGATCACCGCGGAAGAGGTCGACGTACTGATCTACACCGGGGTCTCCCGGGGGTTCCTCGAACCGGCGGGCGCCTACCACTCGGCCGCGGCGATCGGGCTCGACAAGGCCCAGTGCTTCGACATCCTCGACGCGTGCATGAGCTGGACCAGAGCCGTACAGCTCACCGACGCCCTCTTCCGCACCGGGGAGTACCGCACGGCGATGATCGTCAACGCGGAATTCAATCTCCGTCCCGGTGGCCAGGTCTACCCTCGCACCTTCCAGCTGAAGAGCGCCGAGGACCTTCGCTCGACCCTGCCGGCCTACACGCTCGGGGAGGCCGCGACCGCGACCGTGCTCACCGCGGAGGACGCCGAGCCGTGGCGGTTCCGCTTCATCTCCCGGCCGGACCTCGCACCGCTGTGCAATGTCACCCTTGAGGGCTACGAGGGTTATTGCGACCCCTCGGACAAGCTCGCCCACAACGGTGTCGGAATCTTCGCTTCCTTCGGCTTCGACATGCACGCGGCCGGCAAGCCCGAGGCGGAGAGGGTCTTCGAAGAGCTCGATCCACCGATCGACGAGGTCGCGGCCCTGTTCACCCACGCGTCCAGCAAACGCGAGTGGCAGGCGGGCGCCGACAGGCTCGGGCTCGGCACGGTGATCCATCACATCTACGACCGGATGGGCAATGTGGTCTCGGCCTCGGTTCCCGCGGCCATCGACTCCGCCATCGAAGCGGGCCGGCTTCGGCCGGGCCGGCGCGCGGTCGGCTGGGTCGGCAGCGCCGGGATGTCCTTCGGCGCCTTCACCTTCGTCCTCTGACCCTCCGGTGGGAGAAGAACATGCTGCGACACCTCGTCAAGGCCGTCTTCGGCATCGCGCTGGGAGCGGTCCGATACGCGCGCGCGTCGGCGCTGCGGCGTGACGCCACGACCCGCGAGCGGCGCCGGGCCGAGGCGGTCCTGGGATTCCTGCTCCGCATGGGCCCGATCTACATCAAACTGGGCCAGGTCGCGGCCACCCGGTCGGATCTGCTCACCCCTGACTGGGTGAACACGCTGCGGGCCCTTCAGGACCGGACTCCCCACATGACCCGGTCCGACACACGGCGCGCGGTCGAGCGGGAACTGGGCGGACCGCTGGAATCCACCTTCCGCACCTTCGACCTGGAGCCGGTGGCCAGCGCATCGGTGGCACAGGTCCACGTGGCCGAACTGCACGACGGGCAGAAGGTGGCGGTGAAACTCGTCAAGGACGGTGTCCCCGAGGAGATCGAGAGGTCGCTGCGCGCACTGTCCACACTGCTGCGGGTGGTCGACCGCTGCTCGGCCCCGGCCCGCCGGCTGGATGTGTCCCGGCGCTTCGAGGAGATTGCCCGGCTGCTGCGGCCACAGGCCGACATGCGGCTCGAAGCCCGTCAACAGCAGCGCATCGGCGACAACTTCTCCGGGCACGCGTATGTGCGGGTGCCCGCCGTGCACCCGCGGCTGGTCACCACCCGGATGCTGGTCATGGAGTTCATGGAAGGCATCCCCGGAAAGCACGCCGCCGAGGTCGACATGCCCCGCCACCAGCTCGCCCGGCGCATGCAGGACACCGTCAACACGATGCTGTACATGCATGGGCTCAGCCACGGCGATCCCCACCCGGGCAACGTCATGTTCACCCCCGCCGGGGAGATCATCCTCCTCGACTTCGGTGTCACCGCGGAGTTGAGCGAGGGCGAGAAATGGGGGCTGTCCTCCTTCTACTACGCCTGTATCCGCAAGGAATGGGAGGTGGCGACCGATCGGTTCACGCGCTTCTTCGTCCGCATCGGCCCCGAACTGACCGAACGGCGGCACGAGTACGACGCGGACATGACGCGCGTGCTGACCTACCACTTCGACATCAGTTCGAGCCGGTGGTCCACCGTCGCCTATTTCAACGACGTGAACAACGTGCTGCGGAAGTACAAGTCGATGTACACCACCAACTTCACCAAGGTGGAGCTGGTGTTCCTGTCCGGAGAGGGTTTCGCCGCACAGGTCAGTCCCGAGATCGACATCTGGGCCAACGCGCGCAAGTTCACCGACCGCTACTCGCCCTACATGAGCGCGGAGGTGGAGGCCCGTTTCCGGGCCGTCTTCACCGAGCGGATGCCCACGTCTCTACGGCTGCGCGAACGGGCCGCGGCGGCGCTGGTGGCCCCCACCCACATCGACCGGTACTTCTTCCCCAGCGTCTTCCCCGTCTTCGTCCACCGGGCCTCCGGCGGACGCGTACACGACTTCGACGGAAACGAGTACCTCGACCTGTGCGGAGGATATGGCCCCCACCTTCTCGGCTACGGCCACCCGGCGGTCGGAAGCGCGATCGCCGAGGGGCTCGAACAGGGGCCGGTCAACGGGATCGGCCACCCCCGCGAGATCGAACTGGCGGAGCTCCTCGTCGACGCGTTCCCGGCGGCCGACAAGGCCCTGCTGTGCAACTCGGGCACCGAGGCCATCCTGTTCGCCATCCGGATGTGCCGCGGATACCGCCGACGCCACAGGGTGGCGAAGTTCGAAGGGCACTATCACGGCTTCTCCGACCAGGGAATGGTCAGTTCGTGGTTCCGCTTCTCGGGCGACCGTGACCACCCGACGCCGATCGCGGGATCGCTGGGGTGCGACCCCGGGACGGTCGACAGCACACTCGTGCTCCAGTACGGCGACATCCCCGGCCTGGGCCGGCTTCGCGAGCATGCCGACGAGCTGGCCTGCGTCATCCTCGAACCCATGCCGACCTCGGTGGTCACCCTCGACACCACGTTCCTGGGCGAACTGCGCGGCATGTGCACCGAACTCGGCATCCCGCTGATCTACGACGAGGTGGTCAGCGGCTTCCGGGTCGCCTACGGAGGTGTCCAGGTGATGACCGGTATCCAGCCCGATCTCACCTGCCTGGGCAAGGTGATCGGCGGCGGACTGCCGTGCGGCGCGGTCGTGGGGCGCGCCGAGTTCGTCGACATGGCCAAGAGCTCCCAGGACCCCTTCTCCGACTACGAGAACCGGATCTTCGCCGGCGGCACACTCAGCGGCAACTCACTGACCTGCGCGGCCGGTGTGGCCACCGTGCGACACCTTCGGACGCATCCCGAGCTCTACCGGCAGCTCGACGACCACACCCGGCGGCTCGCCGCCATGCTCAGCGAGGCGGCCCGCGAACGTGGCATCGCCTGCCGGGTCAAGGCCCGCAATTCCATCTTCTCCGTCACCTTCAGCCACAACGAACCGGAGCTGTACCGGGACCGTATGACGGGAAGCAACTTCAAGGCCACCATCGCCCTGGCGTACTACATGCGCAAGCACGGGGTGTATCTGCCCGAGCTCCACAGCTTCCTGATCAGCGCCGCCCATACCGCGGACGACCTCGACGAGATCGCACGGGCTTTCAGGACGAGCCTCGACGAGATGCTCACCGACCAGCTCTTCGTCACCTGACCCACCGCCGCGCGTGCCCGACGCGGACGCGTCCGCCGACGCCCCCGCCGGGTGAGCGCCGGTCGGGCGGCGGTCGTCTCAGGTCCGGGCCGTGGGCTGGAACCAGGTGGGTCCGTCCGCGATGGCCTGCTTGATCCGGAAGAGATGGAACTCGGAGAGCGGGGGAAGCGCGTCGACCGCGAACCAGCCCACCTCCAGCGACTCCTCGTCATTGACCTTGGCCTCGCCGCCCGTCGCCCGGCAGCGGAAGGTGATGTCGAGGAACTGGCACCGGTCTCCGTTGGCGTACTGCACCGGCTGCAGCGCCTTGGTGAGCACCACGCGCTCGGCCACACAGCGTACGGCGGTCTCCTCGAACACCTCGCGCTCGGCCGTCTCCGCGGGCTCCTCGCCCGGTTCGCAGATTCCGGCGACGAGCGCCCACCTGCCCGTGTCCGCGCGCCGCCCCAGCAGCAGCCTGCCCTCGTCGTCGAAGACCACCGCGGTGACCCCCGGCAGCAGAAGGAGCTGATGGCCGGAGGTGGCGCGGATGTCGCGGATGAAGTCGGGGGTACCCATGCGGCGAGCCTACGCGGCCGTTCCCGGGCCCTGCGCCCGTGTGTTCCCGCGTGTTCCCCGCCGGGTACGCACCGAGCGGACGGTCACCCAGCCGAGGCCGGTCACGGCGAGCAGGGCGATGACGCCCTCGGGCAGCGGTCCCATCCGGGTCGCGGGCGTCAGTGAGGACCGCAGCGGCACCTCCTCGACGAGAGCGTCCGGCGTGAACATCTCGGTCCGCTCGACGATCGTCCCGTCCGGCCTGATCACCGCGCTGACCCCGCTGGTCACCGGGACGACCACGGAGCGCCCGTGCTCGACGGCCCGTACCTGGGACATCGCCAGCTGCTGGTAGGTCATCTCGCTGCGGCCGAAGGTCGCGTTGTTGCTCGGTACGGCGATCAGCTGCCCGCCGTGCTTCACCGTGTCGCGTACGGCGTCGTCGAACGCGGCCTCGTAACAGGTGACCAGGCCCACCTTCGTACCGGCCAGGTCGAAGACCCCGACCTTCTTCCCCGGTCCGAAGTCCCGCTGGACCCGGTCGACGTCCTTGCTGAAGATCCGGACGAAGGACCGCATCGGCATGTACTCGCCGAACGGCTGGATGTGCCGCTTGTCGTAGGTGTCGACGGGGCCCTTGTCCGGCTCCCACTCGATGAGGGTGTTGCGGAGGTTGCCCGATTCCGACTCGGGCTCGACGACCGCGCCGATGACCGTGGGGACGCCGATCGCCCTCACCGCGTCGTCGATGACCATGCGGGCGTCGGCGTTGCGGTAGGGGTCGAGGTCGGAGGAGTTCTCCGGCCAGAGCACGAAGTCGGGCCGGGGCACCTTGCCCGCCTCCACCTCGCGGGCGAGCTGCTCCGTGCGCTTGGCGTGGTTGTCCAGGACCGCGCGGCGCTGGGAGTTGAAGTCGAGGCCGAGGCGCGGCACATTGCCCTGGATCGCCGCGACGGTGGCGGTCCCGTCCTCCGCCGAGTCGTCGACCAGCGGCAGTGCGGCGAGCGCGGCGGCCACGGGCACCAGCACGGTCGCCGCCGCTGCCACGACCGCGGCACGGGGCACCTCTCCGGTGGTGCGGCGCATACGGAACCGGCGTACCGCTTCGAAGATCCCGAAGCCGCACAGCACCACCGCGAAGGAGAGCAGCGGGGTGCCGCCCAGCGCGGCGAGCGGCAGGAACAGGCTGTCCGCCTGTCCGAAGGCGATCTTGCCCCAGGGGAAGCCGCCGAAGGGCACCCGGGCCCGGACCGCCTCGTCCAGCGTCCAGACCGCGGCGGCCCAGACGGGCCAGTACGCGAGCCGGGACACCGCGGCGATCCCGACGCAGCCCACCGCGATGAACAGCGCTTCGGCGGCGGCGAGCGCCAGCCACGGCACCGGGCCGACCTCCTCACCCGTCCAGTGCAGCAGGGGGAGCATGAAGCCGAGCCCCGCCAGGAGTCCGAGCCCCAGGGCCGCGCGCGCCCGGCGTCCGTGCAGCACCCAGCCGAGCAGCGCGAATCCGGGCAGGACCAGCCACCACAGCGGCCTGGGCGGGAAGCTCGCGTAGAGCAGCAGGCCGGAGAGTACGGCGGCGGACGGCCGGACGAGCCCCGGCAGCAGCCTGCGGCCGGAGGGCGTGACGGCGGGCGACGGGTCGTCGACGGTGGTGATGGTGGCGCTCACCCGGCGGAGTCTACGGTGGGCGCCTGTGCGGGGCGGCGCGGGCCGCTTCCGTGCGGCCCCGCGCGGCGCCGGCCCGGCGTGATCCGGTGGGCCGTGGGAGCGTCCGCGCCGCCCGTACCCGCCCGCCGTGAACGGGCCCGCGCGCCCGGCCTGGTACGACGTCCCCTGCCACAACGTTTCTGCGCCATTCCTTCACATCTGTGGCCTCCGGCCGTTACGGTGTGCGCCAGTCCCCCGCGGACCGGCCGGTCCGGCCGTCGTGGGCGGGACGGTCACAGGTCGGGGGTCGACGGGATGACTGCACCGGCGGGCCGGGTCCGCACCCGGGAACGCGGCAGTGCCTCCGACGTGGCGGGAGCCGTGATCCTGGCCGCCTGCGCGGTCTGGTCGCTGCTCAGCGCCGCGGGGCGGGACACCCGGCCGGAAGGCGTACTCCTCGCGCTGCTGGCCGTCGCGGCGGGCTTCACCTGCGGCAGGATCTGCGGAACCCTGCTGCCGGTCGCGGCGGCCACCGCGGTCGCCGTCGCCGCACTGGTCATGGCCCTGGTGTCGCGCCACGGCATGCCGGGCGCCACTGCGGCGGCGGACATCGCCCCCGGTCACACCGGGGCGGCCGCAGCCCTGCTGGTGCTGGCGGCGGGCGCCGCCTGCTGCGCCGCGGCGGCGGCGGGGCGGGCCGCGCCGCGGGTCGCCCTGCGGCTGCTGGCCCTCTGCTCCGCCTGCGCCGCTCTGACGCTCGGTTCGGCTGTCGGATTCGCCGCGGCCGTGGGGGTGCTGCTCTGCTCGCTGGCCGCGGTCCGGACACGGCACCGGCTGGCGGGCATGGCGGTTCTCGCCCTGATCGCCGGGCTCATGGCCGGGGTCTCCTGGGCGGTGGCCGAGGACGCCCTGCCGCGGGGTCTCTCGGTCGCCCTGGAGGGCCAGCTCACCCGGAACCGGGTGCTGCTCTGGCGCGACGCGGCGGAGCTGGCGCGGGAGCATCCGCTGCTGGGCGTGGGTCCCGACCGGTTCGGCGAACTGAGCTCCACCGCGCAGGAGACGCTGGGCTCCGACGGGAAGCCGCACTCCGCCCCCTTGCAGCAGGCCGCCGAGCAGGGCGTGGTGGGTGTCGGGCTGCTCGCGGCCTCGTTCGGCTGGCTGCTGTACGTCCTGTGGCGTTCGCCGCGTACGACGGCGGTGGTCCTGACGGCCGGCGCCGCGTTGACCGCGCTGGCGGCCCTGGCCGTCGTCGGCAACGCGCTGAGCTTCACCCCGGTGACGGCGGGGGCCGGCCTGCTCGCCGGTCTCGCCTCGGCGCGGTACCCGGTGGGCGGCAGCGCGGACGGGAAGCAGCCGGCGGACGGTGCGCCACCGGCCTGAGCGGCGACGACGCACAAGGACGGACCGGGCCGGGGGCGGACCGGGCCGGGGAGGGGTCCGCCCGGTCGGGTCGGGGCAGAACGCGGACCGTATCGGGGCCGGGGCCGGAGCGGGCGGGGCGGCATCGGGTGGCGCCCGGGAGGTCAGGCTCCGGCGTGCGTACCGGTGCCCTGGAGGTGCAGACGGTCCCGGATGAACCGTACGGCCGCCTCGGCGTCGTCCACCGTGACGGTGAAGGTCCGGCCGTCGCCGAGTCTGAGCACCAGGCCCTCGCCCTTGCGCACCACCACCGCGGTGCCCTGCTCGGGCCGCCAGCGGTAGCCCCAGCCGCCCCACTGACGTGGGGTGACCGTGGGCGCGAACTCCGCGCCGACCACATGGGTGAGCAGGATCCGGCGGCGCGGCAGACCCGCGTGACCGCAGCGCACCTCCAGCGCGTCCCCGTCGACCTTGACGGCCACATGCACGAAGGCGAGCGTTCCGAACAGCATGAGCAGGCCCGCGGCGACGCAGCCGATCACGGACATCAGCAGCGGGGCGATGCCGGAGGTCCAGGTGGAGCCCACGGCCAGTTGGATGCCCAGGGCCATGCATCCCGCGCCCACGGCGGCGAGCAGCCACTGCACACGATTGGTGGCCCGGCCGGTCCATACGCTGGACGGTGCCTGGCTGGAGCCGTGCCCCGCGCTGTCGCCGTGGTGCGTCATGTCAAGCAGCGTACTCACGTCGCACACCGCCGGGGAGGGGACGAGCCGCCGCGACCGGCGGTCGGAGCGCTCAGAACGCGGGGCTGACCGCCTTCAGGAGACGCCCCTCCGCGTAGGCCATTGCGGGCTCGGGCAGTGCGGCGGCCCGTCCGCTGAGAATGACGTCGAGGGCCCCGGACGGTCCGTCCGACGGCGCGGGCACGGCGCCGATCCGGCGCAGCGCCTGGGCGGCCACGGCTCCCGCGGAACCGTGCAGGGCGAGCGGCGGCCGGCCGGGCCGCTGCACCGCGGCCCGGATCCGTTCGGCGACCAGCTCGTAGTGGGTGCAGCCCAGGACGACGGCCTTCACATCGGGCGGGGTGAGAGCGGCTGCCGCGGCGACGGCACGGTCGATGGCCGCCTCGTCGGCGTGCTGCACGGCGTCGGCCAGACCGGGGCACGGGACCTCGGTGACCGCCACGGAGTCGGCGAACCGCTGGATCAGCCCCCGCTGGTACGGGCTGCCGGTGGTCGCCGGGGTCGCCCAGATCGCGACGGGTCCGCCGCCCGCGGCGGCGGGCTTGATGGCGGGGACCGTACCGATGACGGGCAGTGCGGGTTCCAGCTCGGCGCGGAGGGCCGGCAGGGCGTGGACGGACGCGGTGTTGCAGGCGACGATCAGCGCGTCCGGACGGTGCGCGGCGGCGGCACGGGCCACGGCCAGCGCGTGGGCGGTCACATCCTGCGGCGTACGGGGTCCCCAGGGCATCCCGTCCGGGTCGGAGGAGAGCACGAGATCCGCGTCGGGCCGCAGACGGCGTACCGCGGCGGCTGCCGGGAGCAGGCCGATTCCGGAGTCCATGAGCGCGATCTTCACCCAGTCACCATAGTCGACAGCCCTTGCGGCCTGCCCGAAGTGGGGCAGACTTCGGCGGATGAGCGCCGTTGCCTGGATCGCCGTGGGTTCGCTGATCGCGTGGGTGTGGCTGCTGCTGGGCCAGGGGTTCTACTGGCGCACCGACCAGCGGCTGCCCCGTCAGGCCGAACCCGCGCGCTGGCCGTCCGTGACCGTTGTCGTGCCCGCGCGCGACGAGGCGGAAATGCTGCCGGTGAGTCTGCCGTCGCTGCTGGCCCAGGACTACCCGGGCGAGGCGGAGGTCATCCTGGTCGACGACTGCAGCACGGACGGTACGGGGCAGCTGGCCAGGGCCCTGTCGGTGCGGTACGGCGGGCTGCCGCTGACCGTGGTCTCGCCCGGGGAGCCGGAGCCGGGGTGGACGGGCAAGCTCTGGGCCGTACGGCACGGAATCGCGCTGGCCCGGCAGCGGAAGCCCGAGTTCCTGCTGCTCACGGACGCCGATATCGCACATGAACCGGACAGCCTGCGGGACCTGGTGGCGGCGGCCGGCAGCGGGGGTGCCGACGGGTTCGACCTGGTGTCCCAGATGGCGCGGCTGCGGGTGGTGAGCACCTGGGAGCGTCTGGTGGTGCCCGCGTTCGTGTACTTCTTCGGGCAGCTGTATCCGTTCCGGCGGGTGAACCGCGCGGGTGCCCGGACCGCGGCCGCGGCGGGCGGCTGTGTGCTGCTGCGTACGGAGGCCGCCGAGCGGGCCGGGATCCCGGAGTCCATCCGGCAGGCGGTGATCGACGATGTGTCGCTGGCCCGCGCGGTGCAGCGCAGCGGCGGCCGGATCTGGCTGGGGCTCGCGGAGCGGGTCGACAGCGTGCGGCCGTATCCGCGGCTCGGGGACCTGTGGCAGATGGTCGCGCGCAGTGCGTACGCGCAGCTGCGGCACAGCCCTCTGCTGCTCGCCGGCACCGTTGCGGGGCTGGCGCTCGTCTATCTCGCTCCGCCCGTCACGCTGGTGGCCGGGCTGCTGACGGGTGATCCGGCGGCGGCCTGGGCGGGCGGTGCGGCGTGGGCGGTGATGACGGGGACGTATCTGCCGATGCTGGCGTACTACCGGCAGTCGCTGTGGCTCGCGCCGCTGCTGCCGTTCACCGCGGTGCTGTACCTCCTGATGACGGTGGACTCGGCGGTGCGGCACTACCGGGGCCGGGGGTCGGCCTGGAAGGGGCGTACCTACTCCCGCCCCGAGGCCACCCCCGACCTGTGACCCGGTCCTCGCCCCGGCCTCGGCCTGCTACTTCCGGCCCGGGGTCCAGTTCATGCCCCATCCGTAGGCGGCGTCGATGGTGCGCTGCGGGCTGACTCCGCGCTCCGGTACGAGATAGCGGGCCTCGCGCCGCACGGTGAGGTCTCCCCCGTCGTTGCTGATCAGGGCGAGGGCGCAGACGGTGGAGGGAACGGTGCATTCGTCGAGCGAGAAGTCGATCGCCGCGCCGTTCTGCGGCCGCAGGGTGACGGTGGCGTGGAGATCGGCGAAACTCCGGGCGCCTTCATAGATGGTGACGAAGATCAGAACGCGGCGGAGCCGGTCCTTGTGGTCGAGGTTGACGGTGAGGTTCTCACCGGTGGAGACGGCTCCGGTGCGGTCGTCCCCGTCCAGATGGATATAGGGCGGCTGCCGGAGTGAACCGAAGGCGTTTCCGAGTGCCTGAACAACTCCCTTGCTGCCATCGGTGAGTTCGTAGAGGGCGCAGAGATCGAGATCGAGGTCGGCGTGCATGGCGATGGCCCTGCCGAGTTTGGCTCCCCAGCCCTTGAACTGTTTGCGCACTTCCCAGTTGAGATTGACGCGAAGTGCTCCGGAGGAACCGCCCTGTTTGGCCAGAGAGACGGAAGGGGCTTCCTTCGTCAGTGTGACCTTGGTCAGTCTTACCGGCTGCGGGACGGGCGGCGCGGGAGGGGCGGGCGGTGCCGCGGGGACGGACGGGGTGGGTGGGGGCGGCGCGGCGGGCGACGACGGGCGCGGAGGTGACCCCGGGGACTGCTGCGGTCGCGGCTGCCGGGGCGGACGGGATGGTGCCGGCTGCCGGGGTTCGTCGACGGAGATGCCGAAGTCCGTCGCGAGGCCCTGGAGCCCGGTGCTGTACCCCTGGCCGACGGCACGGAACTTCCAGGCGCCCTGACGCAGATACAGCTCCCCCAGGATGAGGGCGGTCTCGACCGTGGCGTCCGTGCTGTCGAAGCGGGCGATCTCGGCACCGTCCGCCACGTCCACGATCCGTACGTACAGTCCGCTCACCCGTCCGAAACCGCCGCCGTCCGCCGATGCCGTGACGACGACACGGTCGATCGCGGGTTCGATCCGCGTGAAGTCGACCAGGAGGGTGTCGGTGACACCGCCGTCACCGGCCGTCCTGCCTTCGTGACGGACGGCGCCCGAGGCGTGCGCGGGCTGGTTGTAAAAGACGAAGTCCGCGTCGTCGCGAACCTTTCCCGACACCAGAAGGAGTGCCGAGGCATCGACATCCGGCGCCCCGGGAGAGGCCCGCCGGCCCAATTCGACCCGCACGGCCCGAGCCGGCACCGGAACATTGGTTCCTTTTAGCATGGTCATGCTCGCCCCCATCGCGAGTCCGGGTGCCCAAAAGCTTTTCCCGTCAAACCTAATCCCCCCGCCGTCCCCCGCAGTCCACGGCGGGCGCGGGGACCCGCCCGGCGATCGCCGGTAACCTGCCGTGAACTCGCCCTTTACACGATCACTACGCCACCAGGCGCCCTTTTTTGCCAAGTTCGCTCGCATTGGGGATCGTGGTTCACTCACAACACGTAAAACAACCCTCTTATCGGGCTCCCCAACCAGCTCATCGTGGGCTTAACTTAGGTGCCATGACCTCCCCTCGCTCCACCTACGGCGGCGGCTACTACGCCGCACCGTCGTTCGCCGACACTCCGATCTACGACTCCCTGGTCGCGGAGCGGGGCACCCCTCAGATCGCTCCGATCCGAGTGCCTGCCGCCTATGACACCGGCAACAGCTATCTGCCCGCGCTGCCTTCGGCGCTGCCGGCCCTTCCGGCCGCCCCCTCGCAGCCGGGCCCGTCGTACGGCTACCAGCAGCCGATGGCCCCTCAGTACCAGCAGGCCCCGGTGCAGCACGCTCCGATGCAGCCCGCCCATCTGCAGCACGCCCCGGCGCCGTACATCCCGCAGCAGCCGGCCCCGGCACGCGGCTATCAGCCCCAGCCGCAGCCGCAGCGGCCCGCCCCCGGGACCGGGTACGAATCGATGCGGCCGGCCTCTCCCAGGCCCGCACCGGCACCGTCCCCCTACGAGGACCCGTACAACCGCCCGTACCAGGGCCGGGGGTACTGACAGCCGGACGACAGGGGCGCCGCGCGGCGGGCCCGCGGCCACGCACGACCGTGGCGCAGGCCCGATCGTGGACGGCCGTGCGCGCCGAGGGGACCGGCGGGGTGGACGCACGGCCGCTCCGGGACGCCGCCGTGTGTGCCCCGGTGAAGCCGTCGCCGTCGAGCCATGGGGACTCGACGACGGCCCTCCCCGGAGCCCGGCCGACAGCGCGGGCGAGGTCGTCACGCGAGGTCAGCAGCCATGTATGACGCAGGTGTCGGCCGCGTACCGGCGGACCGCCATCGGCGAGCCCTCCGCCCGGACGCTCGGGCCGTGCGGGCGTCGTGTGATCACCACAGCCGGGAAGAACCTCCTCTTCGGCCGGAATCGGATCCCCGGGCGGACCGCGGCGGGCCGGGTCGGGGATCCTGTCCACGGCACCGGCAGGCCTCCCGGCCCGGGAGCCGGGAACTCGCCCGGACAGGCCGGACGTTGGAGCAGTGAGGTTGCTCTCTCCTCGCTTCCCCGGCAGGCGATCCGTGCCATATCGGGATATCACGGATTCGGTGGGTCACGGATACGGAACGGGGTGCGCGCTGATGCGAGCCGTCTGGGGAGTCTGGCGTTGGCGCCGCAATCCCCTGCGCCGTGCCACCGACCGGCGCGAGGCCTGGCTGGCACTGGCCGCCCTGCTGCTGGTGGTGCTGGTGGCGCCGGCGCTCGGCTGGGTGTGCGGCGCGCTGACCGACGACGCCCTCCAGGAGTCGGTCCGGGCCCAGCGGGCCCAGCGCCATCCCACGACCGCGGTCGTGGTGCGCCGGGCGGCGGGCCCGCCGCGCCTCGCCGGGGAGCAGGAGGGCTCCTCCGGACGGGCCGCGCACACCACGGTGGTGGCCAAGTGGCGTGCCCCCGACGGCAGACCCCGCAGGGGCACGGTGTCCACCGCCTCCAAGGTCGGGGGGCCCGGTTCCCGGGTCCGGATCTGGACCGACGCCGCGGGGCGCCCGGCGCCTCGCCCCATGGACGTGCCCACGGCCCACACCCACGCGGTGCTGGCCGGAGTCGGCGTGTTCCTGCTCGTCTCCGGATTCATCGAAGTGTGCAGACGGCTGATCGTCTGGCGCATGGCGCACCGGCGTTACGCGCTGCTGGACCGGGCCTGGGCCAGGGCCGGTCCGGACTGGGGCAGAGCCGGGACCGGCAACTGACGTCCCCTCCCCGTGCGCGGCCCCGCCCGCGCTCCCGCATCCGGCTCCCCCACCGCCGGGTGCGGCCGTGACCGGCGGGCCACGGACCGTCACACGGGGCCGCCCGTCGGGCTGGTCAGCGCCGGACCCGTCAACTCCGGCGCCTCGCGCGCGCTACGGTGGACCGGCCGCCCGCCCCCTCGGCAGGCGGACCCGGAGCTGTCGCCGTCCCCTGGACGTCGGCACCGGCGCATCGCCCGCCGCGACGCGGACGTACCCGGGGGATCGCACACAGCACGAGGTGGGGGCACAGCAGCGCCATGGCACAGGGAACCGTCCAGGTGACGCACACCGGCACATCTCGATGGCGGCGCCGCACGGGCGAATACGCCTCCCTCTCCGCGGCTCTGGAAGCGGCGGCCGACGGTGACGTCCTCACCGTCGCGCCCGGGACCTACCGGGAGAATCTCGTCGTCCACCGCGCGGTGACACTGCGCGGCCCCGAGGGCTCGGTCGGCTCCGTGCGCATCGCGCCGGTCGACGGCGTGCCACTGACCGTGCGGGCCTCCGCGATCGTCCAGGACCTGCATGTGGAGGGCCAGGACTCCGCGGCTCCCGCTCTGCTCGTCGAGGACGGGGCACCCGAGTTCACCGATCTGCGGATCGTGACCAGGTCGGCCGCCGGGATCGAGGTACGCGGCGCCGCCCGGCCCACCGTGCGGCGTTGCACCGTGGACAATCCGGCCGGGGTCGGCATCGCCGTACTGGACGGGGCGGGAGGGGTGTTCGAGGAGTGCGAGGTCGTCTCCGCCGGGCAGTCCGGTGTCGCCGTGCGCGACGGCGGACATCCCCGCCTGGACCGGTGCCGGATCCATCACTCCTCGGGCGCGGGCCTCAGCATCACCGGCGAGGGCAGCGGCCTGGAGGCCGTCGGCTGCGAGGTGTACGAGATCAAGGGCAGCGGGGTCCAGGTCACCGCCCGTGCCTCCGCCCATCTCACCGACTGCACCGTGCACCGCACGTCCGCGGACGGCGTCACGCTGGACACCGACGCCGTGCTGACGCTGGCCGACTGCGACATCCATGACGTTCCTGAGAACGCGGTGGATCTGCGGTCCCGTTCCGTGCTCACGCTGACCCGCTCCACGGTGCGCCGCTTCGGCCGCAACGGACTCTCGGTCTGGGACCCCGGCACCAGGGTCGACGCCAACCAGTGCGAGATCCACGACAGCACGGGCGACTATCCCGCGGTCTGGGTGAGCGACGGGGCGACGGTGATACTCGACGCGTGCCGTGTCCACGACGTGCCCGACGCGCTGTTCGTCCTCGACCGGGGTTCGCGCGCCGATGTCGTGGACAGCGATCTCTCCCAGATCCGCAACACCGCGGTCTCCGTGAGCGACGGGGCCACCGCCCAACTGGACGACTGCCGGATCCGGGAGGCGTCCACGGGTGCCTGGTTCCGCGACCACGGCAGCGGCGGCACGCTGAACAACTGCACCATCGACGCCGCCCAGACCGGAGTCATCGTCACCAAGGGGGCCGACCCGACCATCGAGCGCTGCACGGTCACCTCACCCGCCGAGGCGGGGTTCTACGTCTCCGCGGAGGGCCGCGGCACCTTCCACGGCTGCCGTGTCACCGGCAGCGACGGCTACGGCTTCCATGTGATGGACGGCTGCCGCACCACCCTCACGCGCTGCCGCACCGAGCGGTGCGCACGGGGCGGCTACGAGTTCGCGGAGGGCGGCTCCCCGAGCGGCGACGGGGGCGGGACGGGCCCCGTGGTGGAGGACTGCACGAGCGACGAGAGCGGGCTGCGCGGGGCGGCCGCTCCCCCGCCGCCCGCGGTACTGACGGCGACCCAGTCGACCCCCGGGCTGCTGGGGGCGATGCCGGGACAGCGCACGGCCCCGCAGAGCGTCCCGGTCCCGGAGCCCGCGGCGGCGACCGCACGCGATTCGGCGGCCGTCCTGGGCGAACTGGACGCGCTGGTGGGCCTGGACAGCGTCAAGCGCGAGGTGCGGGCGCTCACCGACATGATCGAGGTCGGCAGGCGCCGCCGGGAGGCCGGGCTCAAGGCCGCCTCGGTGCGCCGCCATCTCGTCTTCACCGGCTCCCCCGGTACCGGCAAGACGACGGTGGCCCGGCTGTACGGGGAGATCCTGGCCTCCCTCGGAGTCCTGGAGCGCGGCCACCTCGTCGAGGTGTCCCGGGTCGACCTGGTCGGCGAGCACATCGGCTCGACCGCCATCCGGACCCAGGAGGCGTTCGACCGGGCGCGCGGCGGGGTGCTGTTCGTCGACGAGGCGTACGCGCTCTCGCCCGAGGACTCGGGCCGGGACTTCGGCCGGGAGGCCATCGACACGCTGGTGAAGCTGATGGAGGACCACCGGGACGCGGTCGTGGTGATCGTCGCCGGATACACCCACGAGATGGAGCGGTTCCTCACCGTCAACCCCGGTGTGGCGTCCCGTTTCTCCCGGACCATCACCTTCAGCGACTATCTGCCCGAGGAACTGCTGCGGATCGTCGAGCAGCAGGCCGAGGAGCAGGAGTACAGCCTCGCGGACGGCACCGGGAAGGCCCTGCTCACGTACTTCTCGGAGCTGCCCAAGGGCCCCGCCTTCGGTAACGGCCGCACGGCCCGCCAGACCTTCGAATCGATGGTGGAACGGCATGCGGGCCGGGTCGCCCAGCTCGTCGAGACGAGCACGGACGACCTCACCCTGCTCTACCCGGAGGACCTCCCGGAGCTTGTCTGAGCCTCCCCGTCGGCCTGCGTCGGCAGGAGCGGCCCGAGCTGTTCGAGCAGCGCGGCCCGCTCCTGCGCGAAGACCGGGTCGGCCTGGTAGTCGGAGTGCCCCAGGATCGGTTCGGGCAGCGGGAGTTCGGGGGTACGCCCATAGGCCAGCGGGTCCTTCAGCGGGCCTCGGTCCACCTCCGTGCGCCGGCCCTCGTCGAGGCGGACGGGGCCGCCTATCGGGTCGGTGGCCCGCCACAGATTGCGCCAGCAGTGCACGGAGCGGTGCAGCCCGTGCAGGGGTACGGGACCGAAGTAGGCCGGGAACCAACGCCCGTACAGCCGCTCGATCGGTGAGCCGTAGGTGAGCAGCGCGACCCGGCGGCGGGTCGCGTCGGGCAGCTGCCACACCGCGGACGCCGCGAGGACGCTGCCCTGGGAGTGGCCCGAGATGACGAGCCGGCCGCGGGTGTTCGCGCCGGTCCAGGCGGACATCCGGGAGGCGAGGTCGGGGACGGCCCGCTCGGCGTAGCAGGGCGGGGCGAAGGGGTGGGCGGCACGCGGCCAGAACGTCCCCACGTCCCAGAGGATGCCGATGGTGCGTCGGGCGGAGGCGTCGCGGTAGGCACGGCGTCCGCAGGCGACGAACAGGACGAACCCGAAACCGACCAGCCAGGAGCCGGTCGACTGTGCGGTCTCGGCGAGCGATTCGACGAAGGGAGTGGACCCTTCCATCGCCAGGCCCGGCACCTGTCCGCTCAGCCAGGCCCCGGCCACCGCACCGGCTCCCAGCAGCAGGGAGGCGCCGGAGACCACGCCGACGATCCAGGGCGCGGAGTCGGTGAGCGCGGCCAGCGCCCGGGTCCGCGCGATCCGCCGGGTACGGCCGGGCTCGGGCCGCTCGGCCCCGTACTCCGCCTCGATGCCGGGGCCCGCGCGGCGGGCGTCGCGCGCGGTGCGGACGACCAGCGCGATCACCGGGACGAGCAGGAGCAGGAGCAGGACCGGGATGACCGAGGCCTGCCAGCTGAGCAGTACGGGCGGGCCCTCGATGGCGGCGCCGCGGCCCATGCCCGGGGTGCCGGGCCCGTCGAGCCAGTCGGCCACGCGCTGGGCCACGCCGCCGGTCATGACGCCGCCGAGCGCGCAGGCGAGCATCGCGACGGCGGGCCCGCCCAGTCCGTACATGGTGGTGCGGGGTTCCGGGGCGCGGCGGTACAGGGTGCGGGCCACGACGGCGAGCACGACGACGAGGGCGCCCTGGCCGATGGCGAGGGCCCGGAAGGCCGTCTCGCCGGGCAGGGAGCCCGTGGAGTCCCAGGCCGGACGCGACCAGGCGGCGTATCCGGCGGCGAGAACGAGCAGGGCCAGCGCGGTGCCGGGCAGGAAGGTGATGAGGGCGCTGTCGAGCCGCTGGTCCAGACGCCGCTCGCTGCGGCCCCGCCGGCACACGACCCAGACCGCCACCAGTGCGCACGCCCCGACGGCCGCCTCGATCAGGCCGCCGAGAATCTCCGGTACGGGGCCATCGGCGGCCCGGTCGTGGCGGACCGCGGCTCCCGCGACGCAGGAGGCGACGGTGAGGAATCCGGCCGCGGTGTGGGCGGCGCGGAGCCGGGCGACGATCCTGCGTCCGTACCAGAATCCGGGCCGGCCGAGCGCGGGACGGACAGGACCGGCTGCCGGCTGCGAGGCCACGGGGGTGTCGGGGGTGTGGGCGGTGCCGGAGGTTTCGGGAGTGCCGGAGGTGTCCTCGTCCGGTTCCGCCCCGTCCAGCGGGCGCTGCGATTCGTACGCGCTCCAGGTGCGGTTGGACAGGTACCACAGCAGCCCCACCAGCGAGGTGGGCACGAGGGCCGCGACCGCCAGGCGGCGTCCGGGCTGGGACCACCAGCCGCCCTGCTCGGTCGACAGGAAGCCCAGCCAGGACCGCCGGCCGGAGCAGTCGGACGTGCCCGCACACTGCCAGGCCACCAGATCCAGGGCCACTTCGCAGGCCGCGGCCGTCAGCAGGACGGTCAGGCTGAGCGCGAGGAGCCGCACCAGTACGCCGTACAGCCGGACGGCGCGGGTACGGCCGACGGCGGTCGGCCGCATCCAGTGGGCGAGGTTGACCACCATGAACGGCAGCAGGAGCAGCCACAGGGCGCGGGAAGCGTTGCCGGAGGTGAGGTTGGACCAGCAGTACGCCTCCGCGACGGGTTCCTCCCGGTACCGCTCCGGGTGCCGCTCGCCGTCGATGTCCTCCGGACGCCGGTACACGGCGGCCGTCGCGTCACCGGTGATCCGGACCGCCCGGGGATCGTCGAGCATCTCCTGGGGTGTGGTGCCGCCGACACCGTGGACCAGCAGTTCGAGCGCTGTCCCGGAGCTCTGCGGGGCCTGGGTGGCAGGGGGCAAGGGGGTGACTCGCTCTCTGGGCCGTCCGGCCTCACGGCCGGGGGTGGATGGAGTGGCAGGTGCGGGGAGAACACGGGAGAAGCGGGAGGACGAGGACAGGGGAGGCCGGACAGGGAGGAGTGGCGCGACAGGGGTCGGGGCGGTGCGCGCGGGGACACGAGCCGAAGCGCGGTGTCACCAGAATCCCGGACCCGGGCCGGGTACGGCAGATGTCTCACCGAATCTCCCCAGTGACGCGGCCGACATTCCTGCGTGGCAGGATGAACCACGTTCTGCGGCCCGACGCGGAACCGCAAGGCCAGAAGGAAGGACCGGACCCGGCGTTGAGCGAGAATCAGAACCTGCTCGCGGAGCAGCGGCGCGCCCTGATCCTCGACGAGGTGCGCAGGCGCGGCGGGGTCCGGGTCAATGAGCTGACCCGCAAGCTGAGCGTCTCCGACATGACCATCCGCCGGGATCTGGACGCGCTCGCGCGGCAGGGTGTCATCGAGAAGGTGCACGGCGGCGCGGTGCCGGTGGTCGAGGCGAGCACCCATGAGCCCGGGTTCGAGGCGAAGTCGACGCTCGAACTGAGCGCCAAGGAGGACATCGCGCGGACCGCCGCGGCGATGGCGGTGCCGGGCAGCGCCATCGCCCTGTCCGGCGGGACCACCACGTACGCGCTGGCCCAGCACCTGCTGGACGTACCGGATCTGACGGTGGTGACCAACTCGGTGCGGGTCGCCGATGTGTTCCACGGCGCGCAGCGCCCCGCGGCGGGCGGCGCGGCACGGGCGGGGGCGGCGACGGTGGTACTGACGGGCGGTGTACGCACTCCGTCGGACTCCCTGGTGGGCCCCGTCGCCGACCGGGCCATCGCATCACTCCACTTCGACGTGCTGTTCCTCGGTGTGCACGGGATCTCGGTCGAGGCCGGTCTGTCGACGCCGAATCTCGCGGAGGCGGAGACCAACCGCCGTTTCGTACAGGCGGCGCGGCGGGTCGTGGTGGTGGCCGATCACACCAAGTGGGGCACGGTCGGGCTGAGTTCCTTCGCGACGCTGGACGAGGTGGCCGCCTTCGTCACGGATTCGGGTCTCTCGGCAGGTGCGCGCGAGGAGATCGAGGAGCATCTGCCGGGTCTCGTGGTGGCGGGCGAAACGTGTGACGAGGCGGCTCCGGAGAGCTGACCCGGGGGCGTGGGTCCGCGCCCGCGCAGACCGGTGCCCGTACGCCGGCCGTTGCCCCGTTCACCGGCCCGTGCCCGTACGTACGCCGACAGGCGCCCCGTACGCCGGCCCGTGCCCGTAGGGGGTTTCGGCCGGTGCCGGAGATTCCGCTCGGCTCGCCGTACGCCCCGGGCGTCCTAGAATTCAGGTGTGGCCGTCTTCCGGATCGAGCGCTTCACTCCCCTTCCCGCCGCCGAGTCCTGGCGGCGGGTGACCGACTGGGAACGGCACGGCACGCATGTCCCGCTCACCTCGGTGACCGTCCCGACCGGTCTGCCGACCGTGATGGGCACCCTGTTCGTGGCCCGGACGGGCATGGGCCCGTTGGGCTTCGACGATCCGATGGAAGTGGTCCGGTGGACTCCGCCGGCCGTCGGGCGGGCCGGGGTCTGCCGACTGGAGAAGAGGGGGTCGGTGGTGCTGGGCCGGGCCTCGATCGATGTGCTGCCGACCAATTCCGGATCCCATGTGGTGTGGGTGGAGGAACTGCACGTCCGGCTGCTGCCGGGCTGGGGAGACCCCTTGCTCGCCTCGTGCGGGCGACGGGTGTTCGGCGGGGTCCTCGACCATCTGCTCGACGACCCGGTCCAGTGGGACCGCTGAGGGACCTGGCCGCTCCCGCGTACCGCACCCGTGCCGGATCCGCCCACCGCGGCGGCACCGCCCATGGCACTCGGGGGACGGGGGATACGGCGCGGGGCGGGAGTGGCGATGTCCGGCAGGCCGTACGAACCGATCGGTCTATTGGTACAGACATCTGGTTGACGGGCGGATATGGTATGCCCCGCCCGTCCGCCGCCGATCGCCCGGGAGGTGCGTTCATGGCACGCCGACTCCGTACCGTGGGACTGGACTTCACCGAGTCCGCGCCGCTGCGCCTGGTCTTCGCCGCCGAAGTGGCCGCACCCCCCGACGCCGTGTACCGGGCGCTGGCCGACGACGTGGAGTCCTGGCCCCGCTGGTTCACCGCGGTGACCAGCGCCGCGTCCACCGATGCGGGGGCGGGCCGGGAGGTGCGGCTCAGGGGCGGCGCACTGCTGCGCGAGACGATCGTCGTGGCGGAACCCGACGAGCGGTACGCCTACCGGGTCGACGACGCCAACGCACCCGGTCTCACCGCCCTGTTGGAGGAGTGGCGGCTCACCCCCGCCGGGACCGGTACGCATGTCCAGTGGACGTTCGCCGCCGACGGGAGCGCACTGTTCCGGTTCGCGCTCGGGCTGGGGCGCGCCGGCGTGGGCCGCTCGTTCCGCGACGCCGTGCGCCGGCTCGACAAGCGGCTGGCCGGGGCTCCGGCCTGAGATCGACTCGGCTCCCCGGCTCCCCGGCGTCCCGGCGCACCGGCCCCCGGGACGGTCAGCCGGACCAGTTTCCCGTGTCGAGGAATCGGTCGATGGTCTCGGCGTACGGGGCGATGTCCAGGCCCTGTTCCCTCAGCCAGCTGTCGGAGTAGTACTTGTCGAGGTAGCGGTCGCCCGGGTCGCAGAGCAGCGTGACGATGCTGCCGGTGCGCCCCTGCTCCACCATCTCGGCGACCAGCTTGAACGCGCTCCACAGGCCGGTGCCCGTCGAGCCGCCCGCCTTTCGTCCGATGGCACGCTCCAGCGCGCGTACGGCGGCGACGCTGGCGGCGTCGGGCACCTTCATCATCCGGTCGATGGCGCCCGGCACGAAGCTCGGCTCCATACGGGGCCTGCCGATGCCCTCAATACGGGAGCCGCAGTCGCTGGTGGCCAGCGGGTTGTGCTGGGTCCAGCCGTCGAAGAAACAGGAGTTCTCCGGGTCGGGCACACAGATCCGGGTGTCGTGCTGCATGTAGTGGACGTAGCGGGCGATGGTCGCCGAGGTGCCACCGGTCCCGGCCGTGGCGACGATCCAGGCGGGTTCCGGATACCGCTCCAGCCGCAGCTGCTGGTAGATCGACTCCGCGATGTTGTTGTTGCCCCGCCAGTCGGTGGCCCGCTCCGCGTAGGTGAACTGGTCCATGTAGTGCCCACCGGTCTCGGCGGCGAGAGCCGCGGACTCCTCGTAGATCTTCCACGACGCGTCGACGAAGTGGCACTGTCCGCCGTGGAATTCGATCAGGCGGCACTTCTCCGGGCTGGTGGTGCGCGGCATCACGGCGATGAACGGCACGCCGATCAGTTTCGCGAAGTAGGCCTCCGAGACGGCGGTCGAGCCGCTGGACGCCTCGATGACCGGCTTGCCCCGGCGGATCCAGCCGTTGCAGAGCCCGTAGAGGAACAGCGAGCGGGCCAGCCGGTGCTTGAGACTGCCCGTGGGGTGTGTGGACTCGTCCTTGAGGTAGAGGTCGATGCCCCACTGCTCGGGCAGCGGGAAGCGCAGCAGATGGGTGTCGGCCGAGCGGTTCGCGTCGGCCTGGACCTTGCGTACGGCCTCCTTGAGCCAGGCCCGGTACTCCGGGTCGCTGCGGTCGATGTCCAGGGTCGCCGTGGCCCCACTGTCACGCCCGTGCTCACTGGTGTCCATCAGCGCGTGCCTCCTCGTGTCATCGATGTTGCCCACCCACCACGATATTCCCCCCACCTGCGCAAACATTGACTTTGATGACCCATAGCACTGCCTTGGTGTTGCCCGGTGGGGCGGTTGTGGCGTGCGCTGCCGCCGGAGCGCGATTCGGTCCGGATGCCACCTGGCGAATCCGGCTCGGTTTGGGCAGACTGCCCAAGCAGGAGTCGGTACGAAGGGGGGCGAAGCCACAATGGCGGACGTCGAGTTCAGTGCGACCGGGGTCAGGATCGAGCGATGGACCAGGTCGCTCACCAATGCCGGACAGGTGATCGTCAAGGACGGCCGGGTGGCTCTTCTGACGAGCAATGGGCGCGAGATCGACAGCGCCCCGCTGGGGACGGTGAGTGCGGGCAAACGCTGGTTCGCTGCCGCCGATTCGGCGATCGCGCGGGTCAACGGGGTGCGGTACAGGCTGACGATGGGCCAGCGCAACCACCTGCGGGACGGCGCGGCTCCGGTGAGCCGGTTCCTGGAGGTACTGCGCAGCACGGGTGGCCGGCGCGGCTGAGCCGGAGCCGGGAGAGGCCCGGCGACGGCCCGAGAGGACCGGAGAAGGTGAAGGGCGGCCGGCGGGGATCCGTCGGCCGGGCACCGCGAGTTGCGGCGCGGTAACCCCTGGTCCACTCTGGAGATACGTCACTGATGGTGAACCGGCGGTGACACTGCGATCCAGTCCGCCGGCCGGCAGCAATCAGGACCCCCAGCAGTCCCAGCAGTCCCAGCCATAAAGCAGACCAGAAACAGCAGCCAGCCACATGCTGGATCCGTTCCTTCGTCTTCTTCCGGACCTATTTCGGGGAGTCGCAGCCGTGATCAGCGAGCCAAGCAGGCACTGCACGGTGGAGCTCCAGGCCCTGCCGTCGCGGATCGGTCAGGTCCGCAGAATCATCTCGGCGCAACTGCGCTACTGGCATCTCGATCCTCTGATCGACCAGGCAGCCCTGGGCGTCACCGAACTGCTGACCAATGTCCACCGGCACGCACAGCCGGACAAGTCATGCACCGTCGAGATCGAGCTGCTGCTCGACCGGCTGACGGTCTCCGTCCACGACCACGACCCACGGCTGCCCACCGTGAACGACGCGGACTCCTTCGCCACCTCGGGCCGGGGCCTGGCCCTGATCGCCGCGGTCAGCGAGAGCTGGGGTGTACGGCCGAGCGGCCGGTCCGGCAAGGCCGTCTGGTTCACCCTGCCGGCGCCGTGCGACACCTCCACCCTGCCACCGCTCCCCGTGTACGGGTCGATGACCGACGGGCCGTTCGGTGCCGAGCGCACCGGCCCCGCGGCGGCGGTCGCGACCCCCGTACGGCCCGCCGTCGTCGGCTGACCGTACGGGGCACGGCCCGCCGTCTGGCGGGCCGCTCCGCCTCTGCGCCCGCTACGCGCGGTCCTCCCTCATACCGCACCGCCCCTGGAGCCGGGGCCGAACTGCTCGTCCAGGACGGAGAGCCGGCGCCAGTACTCGTCCTCGTCGATCTCGCCCGTCGCGAAGCGGCGGCCCAGCAGGGCTATCGGCGAGGGCTCGCCGGGAGCGGTGTGCGAGGGCCGGGCGGCCTGCCAGGGGCCGCGCCCGCCGCGCCACCCGGTGCGCCGCAGCAGGGTGACGGCGCCGACGACGACCGCCGCCCAGATGATCGGGAAGAGGAGGATCCAGGGTCCGGGTCCGCCGTTGTACGCCAGGGTGTTCATCTTCGGTCAGCTCCCTCGTGCAGGGGTGTTGTCGTGTTCTCCTGACGCTTACGAGAATGTCCCCGGCGAGGGGTCCGGGGCGTCGTACGGCCGGCGGCCGTGTGCGTACCCCCTCGGGAGCAGTCGGCGCACCGGCGGCTGCTCCCCCGCTCCCCTCCCGGTCGGCACGGCGGTCCGCGGCCCCGCTCTCCCCCTCGTCCTGCGTACCGCGCGGGAGCGGTCAGGCGAGGGCGGCGAGCGGGTCGTCGAGCACCGGCTGCCAGGCCAGCTCGGCGGCGCCCACCAGGCTGTTGTGGGAGAGGGTGCAGGACAGGATCGGCACACTGCCGCTGCGCCCCCAGAGGCTGCGGTCGGCGACGACGGCGCGCAGCCGCTCCGGGTCGGCTTCGAGCAGGTCCCGGTGCAGCCCGCCGAGGATGATGCGGTCCGGGTTGAGGATGTTGACCAGACCGGCGAGGCCGAGGCCGAGCCGGTCGATCAGCTCCTCGGCGGCGTTCCGCACGCCGGCGTCCTCGTACTCCGTACGCAGCAGATCACCGGCCTGTTTCAGCAGTGACTCCTCCGGCCCCGGCTCCCGGCGGGCGGCGGTGAGGAAGGCCAGCGGATCCGTTTCGACGTCGAGGCAGCCGCGTCCGCCGCAGTGGCAGGGACGCCCCTCCGGGTTCACCGTGAGATGCCCCACTTCCAGCGCGAGCCCCGAACTCCCGCTGTGCAGGCGGCCGTCGAGCACCAGGGCGCCGCCGACACCGCGGTGTCCGGTGGCGACGCAGAGCAGATGCTGCGCCCCGCGCCCCGCGCCGTGCCGGTGCTCCGCGAGCGCGGTGAGGTTGACGTCGTTGCCGGTGAACGCGGGGGCGGTGATGCCGGCCTCGCGTACGCACGCGGCGAAGATCTCGCGGACCGGCGATCCCGCGGGCCAGGCGATGTGGAGCGGGTTGAGGGCCGTGCCCTCGGGTTCGGCCACGGCCGAGGGCACGGCGAGCCCCGCGCCGACGCAGCGCAGCCCGCTCTCGCGCAGCAGCCGGGCGCCCTCCCCGACGACCTCCCCGAGCACCTGCGCGGGGTCGGCCATCACGGCGACACAGCCCGGTGCGGTGGCGACGATCCGGCCGCCGAGCCCGACGAGTGCGGCACGGAAGCCGTCCGCGTGCACCTGGGCGGCAAGGGCGACCGGTCCGGTCTCGCGGACGGCCAGCCGGTGCGAGGGGCGGCCCTGCGAACCGGCGGCGGAACCGGGGCTGGAGTCGACCCGGATGAGCCCGAGCGCTTCCAGTTCCGCGGCGACCGCGCCGGCGGTGGCACGGGTGACGCCGAGCTCCGAGGTGAGCACGGCGCGGGTGGGCGCGCGTCCGGTGTGGACCAGCTCCAGCGCGGGCCCGAGCGCGCTGCGGCCCCTCTCCAACTTCGTCCGGGTGGTGGTCACCTTGCCGTTCATGGGGGCGAGTCTCCCATGATCCGGAGGCGTTGCCGACGCCCCGGGGACCGGTGACCGCCGCTCCCCCGCCGCCCTTCCCCGCATCGCCGGGCGCCCCCGGCAGCCGTCTTGCGCCCCTCGGCCGCGCGCCCCTATGCTGACTTTGTGCCGCAACTAAACAAACTGCGGACGGCCCTACCGGGGGGACTCGGCGGAGACACCGCCCCACCCTTGTCGGCCCGCCTCCGTACCGCGCTGACCGTGTTCTTCGCCCTCGACGGCTTCCTCTTCGCCGGCTGGGTGGTCCGTATCCCGGCCATCAAGCAGCAGACCGGCGCCTCCGCCTCCACCCTGGGACTCGCCCTGCTGGGCGTCTCGGCGGGTGCGGTGGTCACCATGATGCTCACCGGCCGGCTCTGCCGCCGCTACGGCAGCCATGCCGTCACCGTGGTCTGCGGCGTCCTCCTCTCCCTGAGCATCGCGCTTCCCGCACAGACCCGTTCGGCGACCTCGCTCGGCCTGGTGCTGCTGGTCTTCGGCGCCGCCTACGGCGGCATGAACGTGGCGATGAACAGCGCCGCGGTCGATCTGGTCGCCGCCCTGCGACGACCGGTGATGCCGAGCTTCCACGCCGCGTTCAGCCTCGGCGGAATGATCGGCGCCGGGCTCGGCGGGCTGGTCGCGGGCGGACTCTCCCCCGCCACGCACCTCTTCGTCCTCACCGGAGTCGGGCTGGTGGTCACCGCCGCCGTGGGACCGGTACTGCTGCGCCACCCCTCGCGGTCCGCGACGCCCGCCGCCTCGCGCTCCCCTTCGGACCCGGAGCGGCGGCCGGACGGCCGGGCCCGCCGGGTCGTCGTGCTCTTCGGGGTGATCGCCCTGTGCACCGCATACGGCGAGGGCGCGCTCGCCGACTGGGGCGCGCTGCACCTGGAACAGGACCTCCACGCCCATCCCGGTCTCGCCGCCGCCGGATACTCGCTCTTCGCCCTGACCATGACCATCGGCAGGCTCACCGGCACCACGCTGCTCGAACGGCTCGGCCAGACCCGGACGCTCGTCATGGGCGGCGTGATCGCCGCGGCCGGAATGCTGCTCGGCGCGCTCGCGCCGACCGCCTGGCTCGCCCTCGCCGGCTTCGCCGTCACGGGCCTGGGCCTCGCCAATATCTTCCCCGTCGCGGTGAGCCGGGCCGGGGAGCTGGCAGGGCCGAGCGGGGTCGCCGCCGCCTCGACGCTCGGCTACGGCGGAATGCTGCTGGGGCCGCCCGCGATCGGCTTCCTGGCCGACTGGTCCTCCCTGCCGGTGGCTCTGACGACCGTGGCCCTGCTGGCCGCCGCGGCCGCCGCGCTGGGCTACGGCGCCCGCAACGCGACGCACACCTGAGCGTGCGTACACGTGAGCGATTGAGTAGGTGTACTCAGGCAGGACCGGCCGTCCCGGCGCACGATGGAGTTCTCGACCACTCAACCGGGAGCCTTCAGTGACGAACCAGCTCATCAACCACCCGCACCTGCGCGCACTGGTCCGGCTGACCTTCGGCAACGCCGTATCGCTGTGCTACCTCGCCCTGGTGTTCGCGGCAGCGGTCTTCGTGACCGTGGACACCCTGTTCGTCTCGCACGAAGACGCCTCGTTCGCCGGAGTCTGGCTGTTCCTGCTGGCCGCGCCGACCGTGTTCGTCTTCTTCGTCGGCAGCTCGCTTGCCGGGGCGGAGTCGGGCGGGCCCGCCTGGTTCATGTATCTCGCCCTCGTGGTGTCGGTACTGGCGCAGTCGCTGGCGCTCGGCTGGTTCACGCGGCTGCTGCGCCGGGGCGGCGGGGCCCGGTCGGCGCACCCCCAGGGCGTCTGAAAACCTGCGCCCCCGAGCCGCCGGGCCCCTGGCACAATCAGCCTCATGGCGATCTCGGAGAACATCACGGCCCTGGCCGCGGAAGGCCGTCTGCTCGCGACGGCGGCCGGAGCGGCGGGTCCCGGTGCCTCGGTCCCCACCTGCCCCGGCTGGCAGGTACGCCATCTGCTGCGGCACACCGGCATGGTGCACCGCTGGGCGGCGGGTCTGGTGACCGAGGGACAGCGGAAGTACCGCCCCGGCGGCGGTGAGCCGGATCTCGACGGGGACGAACTGCTCGACTGGTTCCGCGAGGGCCACCGCCGTCTGGTCGAAGCCCTGGAGGCCGCACCCGCCGACCTCGACTGCTGGACCTTCCTGCCCGCGCCCTCACCCCTGGCGTTCTGGGCGCGCCGTCAGCTGCACGAGACCACGGTGCACCGGGTCGACGCCGAGTCCGCGCTCGGCGGGCCGCTCACGCCGGTGACCGCGGAGCACGCGCTGGACGGCATCGACGAGTTGCTGACCGGGTTCCACGCCCGCTCCACGAGCAAGGTGCGCACCGGCACTCCGCGCACCCTGCGGCTGCGGGCCACGGACGCGGCCGACGGAGCCGGGGGGCGGACGGACGCGGTGTGGACGGTACAGCTGTCGGCCGAGCCGCCGAAGGTGGTACGGGAGCACGGGAGCGACCACCTGCCGCCCGCCGACTGCGAGTTGCGCGGGACGGCCGAGGGGATCTATCTGACGCTGTGGAACCGGCTGCCGCTCTCCGCCGTCACGCTGACCGGCGACCGCGCGGTGGCGCGGCTGTGGGCGGACAGCTCCGCGGTCACCTGGAGCTGACGCTCCACGAGGGGCTGCGCAACGGCGGCGCGCGGCACCCGGGCTCCCTTGCCGCCGCCCGGCACCCCTGTGAGAATCCGGGCATGGGGCGACGCACACAGGCAGACCGGGACGCCATCACCATCGAGATCGGTTACGCGGTGGTGAGCGGTGTCGCGGTCGCCGCGGTCACCTGCGCGGGCATCTACGTACCGGCCATGTTCCTCGATCTCACGCGCACCGGCGAGCATCTGCTGTTCAGGATCGCCGCGGGGGTCGCCGCCGTGGTGTTCCTCGCCCGGGTCGTCCATGTGCTCCGGCGTTTCCCGCGTCCGGCGGAGGGCCGCAGGGTGCCCGACGCTCAGCCCAGCCAACCGGGCCGTACGAGCCCCGACTCATAGGCGAGCACGACGAGCTGGGCCCGGTCGCGGGCGCCCAGCTTGACCATGGTGCGGCTCACATGGGTCTTGGCCGTGAGCGGGCTGACCACGAGCCTGCGGGCGATCTCCTCGTTCGACAGCCCGATCCCGACCAGCGCCATCACCTCCCGCTCCCGCTCCGTGAGCCGGCCGAGCGCGGTGGCCTCCGCGGGTTCCTTGGACCGGGCGGCGAACTCCGCGATCAGCCGGCGGGTCACTCCGGGCGACAGCAGGGCGTCCCCGTCCACCACCGCCCGTACCGCGCGCAGCAGTTCCTCGGGCTCGGTGTCCTTGACGAGGAAGCCCGAGGCCCCGGACCGGATCGCCTCGAAGACGTACTCGTCCAGTTCGAAGGTGGTGAGCATGACCACCTTCACCTCGCCGAGCCCGGGGTCCCCGGTGATCCGCCGGGTGGCGGCCAGGCCGTCGAGGCGGGGCATCCGGATGTCCATCAGCACCGTGTCGGGCCGCAGCTCGCGCACCAGCCGGACCGCCTCCTCCCCGTCGGCCGCCTCCCCGGCCACCTCGATGTCCGGCTGGGCGTCCAGCAGCGCCCGGAAGCCGGCCCGGACCAGCAGCTGGTCATCGGCGAGCAGTACACGGATCACGGGGTCTCCTCCGGGTGTGCCCCGGGGTCCCGGGGCGGGGCGGCACGGTCCGGCCCGGTGGCGGCCAGCGGGAGTTCCGCCCGTACCCGGAAGCCGCCCCCGGGCCGGGGGCCCGCCTCGATCGTGCCACCGAGCGCCGCCGCCCGCTCCCGCATCCCCACGAGTCCGTTGCCGCCGCCACCCGCGTCCCCGCCGGTCGCCGGTCCCTCGTCGTCGATACGGAGCCGAAGGCGCCCGGTGCCATATCCGATCCGGACCAGCGCGGTACGGGAACCCGAGTGCCGCACGACGTTGGTCAGGGCCTCCTGGACGATCCGGAAAGCGGCCAGATCGGTGCTGGGCGGGACGGCCGCGCGCACGCCCCCGGTCTCGACGGTGACGGTGAGCCCGGCGCTCGCCGCCTGCTCCACGAGTTCGGGCAGATGGCCCAGTCCCGGGGCCGGGGCGCGGGGGGCCTCGCCGGGCGTACGGAGGCCGGCCAGGACCTGGCGCACCTCGCCGAGCGCCTCCTTGCTGGCCCCCTTGATGGTGATGAGCGCGGTGCGGGCCTGCTCGGGATCGGAGTCGAGCAGCGCGAGCCCCACACCGGCCTGCACATTGATGACGGAGATGCTGTGGGCGAGCACGTCGTGGAGTTCGCGGGCCATGCGCAGCCTTTCCTCGTCGGCCCGCCGCCGCTCCGCGGCCTGCCGTTGCGCCCTGGCCGCCGCCCATTGTTCGCGGCGTACCCGCAGCAGTTCGGCGGCGGCGGCGATGGCGAGCACCCAGGCGGCGATGAACGCCTCCTGCCCCCAGGGGGCGGCGCCGTCCCCGGCCGGCGGCAGCCACCGGTAGAGCCAGTGGCCCACCAGCACATGGCCGGCCCACAGTCCGCCGAGCGACCACCAGGCGGCCTTGCGATGGCCGGACACGATGGCGCCGAAGCAGCCCACGGCGACGGCGACGAAGACCGGTCCGTACGGATAGCCCGCCCCCATGTAGAGCAGGGTCACGGCGGAGGTCGTGGCGACGGCCACCACGGGGTACCGGTGGCGCGCCAGCAGCACCGCGACCGCGACGAACAGCAGCAGCCGCGCGAAGAGGTCCACCGGCTGCCGGTCCTGGCCGTGCGCCGCGAAGCCCGTGCCGACCATGACGAACACCAGCAGCGCGGCGGTCGAGAGCCAGGGCAGCCGGGCGGCGGGCCTCTCCCCCAGGGCCGACAGCCAGTACGGTGCGCCCCCGCGTCCCCGGGGGGAGCCGCGGCCCCCGGGGGGAGCACCGCCCGTGCGTGATGGCTGCTGTCCGTCCATGACGGCAACGCTAGACGGGCCGCCACCGCTCGGGCGTCAGCCGGGCGTGGTGGTCGCCCGTACTCCCCGGGGAGTACGTCGTCCGGGCCGGCGGCGGGACTTCCCGCCCACGCCCCGCGGGACTGCCTCTACCGGTCCAGCGCGCTCAGCGCGCGCTGGGCCAGCGGGTGCGTACGGACGAGCTCGGCCAGGGACGTGGTGCCCCGGGTGATACCGGCGAACGCGTTCCAGGCGGGCCGGAAGCCGGTCAGCACCGCGTGCAGCAGTCCGGGGCGGCGCTCGAACAGCTTCAGCATGCGCCGCCCGACGCCCATCTCCACGCCCAGCCCGGCCTTGATGGCGAAGGCGTAGTTGAGGGCCTGCCTGCGGGCGTCCACCGCGTCGTGGGACTCGGCGATCCGCACCGCCCACTCACCGGCGAGCCGTCCGGAGCGCAGCGCGAAGGAGATGCCCTCCCGTGTCCACGGCTCCAGCAGCCCCGCCGCGTCGCCGCACACCACGACCCGGCCGCGCGACAGCGGGGAGTCGTCGCTGCGGCAACGGGTCAGATGGCCGGAGGAGATCTTCGGCTCGAACCCGGCGAGGCCGAGACGGGCGATGAAGTCCTCCAGATACCGCTTGGTCCCCGCACCGTCACCGCGCGCCGAGATGACCCCGACGGTCAGGGTGTCGCCCTTGGGGAACACCCAGCCGTAACTCCCGGGCAGTGGGCCCCAGTCGATGAGCACCCGCCCCGCCCAGTCCTCCGCCACCGTCGCCGGGACGGGGATCTCCGCCTCCAGCCCGAGGTCCACCTGGTCGAGCTTGACCCCGACATGAGCCCCTATCCGGCCCGCACTGCCGTCCGCGCCGACGACGGCCCGCGCGAGAACGGTCTCGCCCCCGGACAGCACCACGGCGACGGTGCGCCGGTCGGGGACGGCGGGACCGTGCTGCTCCACCCGCGCCACCGCGACTCCGGTGCGCAGTTCGGCGCCGGCCTTCTGCGCCTCCTCGACCAGGCCCGCGTCGAACTCGGAGCGGTTGATGAGCCCGAAGAGCATGCGCTTGGACCGGCGTGTACGCGACAGCTTCCCGTTGAGCGAGAAGGTCACCGCGTGGATGCGGTCCCTGAGGGGCAGTTCGAAGCCCGGGGGCAGCGAATCGCGGGAGTACCCGATGATTCCGCCGCCGCAGGTCTTGTAGCGGGGCAGTTCCGCCTTCTCCAGCAGCAGTACCCGTCGGCCCGCGACAGCGGCCGCGTATGCCGCCGATGCTCCGGCCGGACCCGCGCCGACCACGACGACGTCCCACACGGACGACTCCTCCGGAACGGACGATTCCTCCGAAATGGACGGCTCTTCCGACTCACGTCCGGCGTCTGCGTTCTCGCTGCTCACGATGTGCTTCTGCTCCCGATCAACCAGTGGCCCCAAGCTGCTCACGGCATCCTACGGCGCGATTCGGCCAAGCCCCTCTGTGGGAGGATCGGCCATGATTTCGTCGTACTGACAACGCCGGACAAAAGGCGTCGCCCACGGACGCGTACACCGCGCCGTATTCATAACGTCGCACCCACGAGGAGCGTGCCCATGACCGCCCGTCCGATTTCCGAGACCGTCGCCTCGCTGATGCCCCGAGCCAGGACGGAGCTGGCCGAGCTGGTGGCGTTCCGGTCGGTGGCGGACCCCGCCCAGTTCCCGAAGAGCGAGTGCGAGGCGGCGGCCGAATGGGTCGCCTCGGCACTGCGCGCCGAGGACTTCCAGGACGTCGCCCTGCTCGACACCCCCGACGGAACCCAGTCCGTCTACGGCTTCCTGCCCGGCCCGGCGGGTGCGCCGACCGTGCTGCTCTACGCGCACTACGATGTGCAGCCGCCGCTGGACGAGTCCGCCTGGCTCTCCCCGCCGTTCGAGCTGACGGAGCGCGACGGCCGCTGGTTCGGCCGGGGCGCGGCCGACTGCAAGGGCGGGTTCATCATGCATCTGCTCGCGCTGCGCGCGCTGAAGGCGAACGGCGGCGTGCCGGTCTCCGTGAAGGTGATCGCCGAGGGCTCGGAGGAACAGGGCACCGGCGGCCTGGAGCGGTACGCGGAGGCGCACCCCGAACTGCTGGCCGCCGACACGATCGTCATCGGCGACACCGGTAACTTCCGTGTCGGGCTGCCGACCGTCACCGCGACACTGCGCGGGATGACGATGCTGCGGGTGAAGCTCGACACGCTCGAAGGGAACCTGCACTCGGGGCAGTTCGGCGGCGCGGCCCCCGACGCGCTGGCGGCCATGATCCAGCTGCTGGCCTCACTGCGCGCCGAGGACGGCACGACGACGGTCGACGGTCTCACCACGGACACGGAGTGGGAGGGGCTGCAGTACCCGGAGGCGGAGTTCCGCAAGGACGCGAAGGTCCTGGACGGTGTGGAACTGATCGGTACGGGGAGTGTCGCGGACCGGATCTGGGCGCGTCCGGCCGTCACGGTCATCGGCATCGACTGCCCGCCGGTGGTCGGTGCCACACCGTCCCTCCAGGCGAGCGCCCGCGCGCAGGTGAGCCTGCGGGTGCCGCCCGGCCAGGACGCCGCCGAGGCGACGAAGCTGCTGACCGCCCATCTGGAGTCGCACGCCCCCTGGGGAGCGCGGGTCTCGGTGGAACAGGTGGGCCAGGGCCAGCCGTTCCGCGCCGACATCACGAGCCCGGCGTACACGTCGATGGCCGAGGCCATGCGGGTCGCGTACCCGGGCGAGGAGATGCAGTCCTCCGGCATGGGCGGCTCGATCCCGCTGTGCAACACGCTCGCGGGCCTGTATCCGGAGGCGGAGATCCTGCTGATCGGCCTCAGTGAGCCCGAGGCCCAGATCCACGCGGTGAACGAGAGCGTGTCCCCGGAGGAACTGGAACGTCTCTCGGTGGCCGAGGCGCTGTTCCTGCGCAACTACGCGGAGTCCAAGAAGGGTTAGGCCCTTCGTGTCCGGCCGGGGTGCGGGGGCACCCCGGCCCACCCGCACTCCGGCCCCTCAGCCCACCGGCACGCCGGCCTCCAGATTGAGCACGACCGACCGTTCGCGCGCCCGCAGCGCCCAGCGCAGCCGCTCGTAGCGGGTGGGCGGCAGCATGGTCGCCGCCTCCGCCTCGGTGACGAACCGCCAGCCGCGCAGCTCCGACCCCGGAAGCAGCAGATGCGCGGCGTCCTCACCGCGCAGCAGGCCACCGTCGAAGAGGAAGCGCAGCCCCCCGTAGCCGGGCGGCTTCGGCGACTCCCAGTCGACCACCAGGAGTTTCGGCACCCGCTCCAGCCGGATCCCTATCTCCTCCGCGACCTCCCGCATCCCCGCCCGCGCCGGAGCCTCCCCCGCCTCCACCACGCCGCCGGGGAACTCCCAGCCCGGCTTGTAGGTGGGATCGACGAGCAGGACACGGTCCTGTTCGTCGAAGAGCAGGACTCCGGACGCGACGGTCTCCGCCGTCGGATCGGGGGTCTGGACTATCTCGCACGCCCCGGCCGCTCCGGTGCGTACCGCCTCCGCGATCCGCTCGGCCGTCTCGTACGGGGTGAGCGCGCTGGTGTCGATCGTGTGGGCGTCCGCCGCGATCCAGTCGAGGGCCGCCAGATAGGGGTCGATGTGCTCGTATGCCCACCGCCGGACGCGTTCGCTGTGCTCGGGGTCGGCCGGCACTTCCTCCCGGCCCGCGATCCGGCTTCGCAGGATCGTTTCCTCAGGTGAGAGCAGTACATGGCACACGGGAATGCGCCGCGAGGCGAATCCGCCGAAGATCTCGTCGCGGTACTCCTGGCGCAGGAGCGTCATCGGCACCACGAGCACCCCCGGCACCTCGGCGAGCAACGCGGCCGCCGTGTCCACCACCAGCCGCCGCCAGATCGGCAGGTCCTGGAAGTCGCTCACCTCGGCCAGCTTCTTCTGGGGCAGCAGGCCGCGCAGCCCGGCGCCGGTCATCTCGGGGTCGTACAACGTGCTGTTCGGGATCAGATCGATCAGTTCGCACGCGGCGCTCGTCTTGCCCGCACTGAACGCACCGTTGACCCAGACGATCACGGTTCCCCCTCTTCCGTAGCCCCCTGTGGCTTGCCCGCAACACCCTGCCGCGGAAACCCCGATGTGGCGATGCCGTTGCCGGGACGTGGCGGCCGGATGCCCGTTGCCGGGCGTACCACTGTACGAGGCCCGGCTCCCGGGGCGCCGTCACGGCGGGCGGCCGGGCGTCGTCGGAGCCCTCGGCGATGGGGCGGGGACCGGGGCCGCAGTCGGGGACCGGTCCCCTCCGGTGATGACCCGAGGTCCCCTCGGGTGATGACCCGCCGGCCGGCCGCGGCAACGCCGGGAATCGTCCGGGGGGTGTCCGGCCTGACGAACCGGGCACCCCCCGGACGTCAGGGGGCCGTCGGCCGTCGCGCGGCCGTCGCGGCGGCGGCCGCGGCTCCCACCAGCCCCGCGTCCGTACCCATCACGGCGGGCGCCACGACGAGCCGGCGGACGAACGAGAGCGTGGCGTAGTCACGCAGGGACCGGCGCAGGGGCGCGAAGAGCACGTCGCCCGCACCCGCCACGCCGCCGCCGATCACCGCGATCCCGATCTCGACGAGCGTGGCGGTCGCGGCGATCCCGGCGGCCAGCGCCTGGGCCGCCCGCTCGTACGAGGCGATGGCGACCGGGTCCCCGGCACGGGCGGCGGCGGCCACGGCTGCGGCTGTGGCATCGCCGTCCGGGCCGGGGCTCCAGCCGCTCTCCAGGGCCCGGCGGGCGATGTTCGGCCCGCTGGCGAGGCGTTCGACGCAGCCGCGGGAGCCGCACGGGCACGGGTCGCCGTCCAGGTCCACGCTGAGGTGCCCGATGTGACCGGCGTTGCCCGTGGGGCCAGGGTGCAGTCTGCCGCCGAGGACCAGACCACCGCCGACGCCCGTGGACACGACGAGGCAGAGCGCGTTGTCGTAGCCGCGCGCCGCACCGAGCCAGTGCTCGGCCGCCGTCATCGCCACCCCGTCGCCGACGAGTGTGACGGCCAGCCCCCCGGTCGCCTTGTGCACCCGCTCCACCAGCGGAAAGTCCCGCCAGCACGGGACGTTGACCGGGCTCACCGTACCGGCCGAGGCATCCACGGGGCCCGCGCTGCCGATACCGACGGAGGCCGCCCTGCTCCACAGCGGCGACGCCATCAGTTCGGACAGCACCTCGCCGACGGCGTCCATCACCGTCTCGGCGTCCTGCCGGGCGGGCGTCGGCCGTTGCACCCGTACGAGAAGGGTTCCGCCGCCGTCCACCAACGCACCGGCGATCTTGGTGCCTCCGATGTCGAGCGCGGCGACGAGGTCGGTATGCATCGGTGTGGGCTCTCCGGGTGAAGTGAAGGGGCGGGACCTGCGGGTTCAGTCGATGGTCTGCACAGTCTCCATTCTGCTGACAACGTTGTCCAGGGCCTATGCTCGACGCCACAGCCTTCCGGCCCTCCCCGGCACCGTTCACGGGACCGCCCGGAAGCGCCGGACCCGACCTTACCGACGACAGGACAGCGCACGTGGCCGAGACCACCCGTCACTCCGAGCCCCGCTACGGCAACCGGCCGACGATGAAGGACGTGGCGGCCCGCGCCGGAGTGGGCCTCAAGACGGTCTCGCGGGTGGTGAACAGCGAACCGGGCGTCACCCCCGACACCGAACGCCGGGTCCAGGAGGCGATCGACGCTCTCGGCTTCCGCCGCAACGACAGCGCCCGCGTCCTGCGCAAGGGCCGCACCGCCTCCATCGGCCTGGTCCTGGAAGACCTCGCCGACCCCTTCTACGGCCCGCTGAGCCGCGCGGTGGAGGAGGTGGCCCGCGCGCACGGCGCGCTCCTGATCAACGGTTCGAGCGCCGAGGACCCCGAGCGCGAGCAGGAACTCGTCCTCGCGCTGTGCGCCCGCCGTGTGGACGGTCTGATCGTGATCCCCGCGGGCGACGACCACCGCTATCTGGAGCCGGAGATGAAGGCGGGCATCGCCACGGTCTTCGTGGACCGCCCGGCGGGCCGGATCAACGCCGACATGGTCCTCTCGGACAGCTTCGGCGGCGCCCGCGAAGGCGTCGCCCATCTGCTCGCGCACGGCCACCGGAGAATCGGCTTCATCGGCGACCAGCCCCGTATCCACACGGCCACCGAGCGACTGCGCGGATACCACGCGGCGATGGCGGACGCGGGCGTCGAGGTCGAGGACGGCTGGGTCTCGCTCGGCTCCACCGACCCCGGGCGGGTCCGGGCGGCGGCCGAGAGGATGCTCGCCGGACCGGAACCGGTCACCGCGCTGTTCGCGGGCAACAACCGGGTGACGGTGACCGCGGTACGTGTCCTGGCGGAGCGGGAACGCCCCGTGGCCCTGGTCGGCTTCGACGACATCGAGCTGGCCGATCTGCTCGGCATCACCGTCATCTCGCAGGACGCGGCGGCGGTGGGCCGCACCGCCGCCGAGCACCTGTTCCGCCGTCTGGACGGCGTCGACCACGCCCCCGTCCGGGTGGAGCTCCCGACGACGCTCATCGCCCGCGGCTCCGGCGAACTGCCGCCCGCCTGAAGCCCGCCCGGAGAACGCCAGCGGGGCGGCTCTCAGGGCGCGGTGACCGTCAGCCCGCCCCGGCGCGGCGAGGCGAAGGCGTCCAGGTCCGCGCGGGTGAGACCGGTGAGCCGGGCGACCTCGGCGGTGTCCAGGGCGCCGCAGTCGATGCCGCGCAGCAGGTAGCCGCTGAGGGCCTTGGCGGTGGCAGGTTCGTCCATGACGTCGCCGCCCGCCCTGGCGACGTACGCGGCGAGGCGGGCCGCCGCCTGTTCCAGGCCCTCTCGGTAGAAGGTGTAGACGGCCGCGTAACGGGTGGGCAGATGCCCCGGGTGCATGTCCCAGCCCTGGTAGTAGGCGCGGGCCAGGGCGCGGCGGGTGAGTCCGTGGTGGAGCCGCCAGGCGTCGTGGACCTGCGCGGTGGGACCGACGGGCAGGACATTGGTGGAGCCGTCGCTGACGCGCACGCCGGTGCCCGCGGCGGCGACCTGCATGACGGCCTTGGCGTGGTCGGCGGCCGGATGGTCACTGGCCTGGTACGCGGCGCTGACACCGACGCAGGCGCTGTAGTCGAAGGTGCCGTAGTGCAGACCGGTCGCCCGGCCCCGGGCGGCGTCGATCATACGGGCCACGGCGGCGGTGCCGTCGGCGGCGAGGATCGACTGGCTGGTCTCGATCTGGATCTCGAAACCGAGCCGGCCGGCGTCGAGGCCATGAGTCTCCTCGAAGGCTTCGAGGAGGCGGACGAACGCGGTGACCTGTTCCGGGTACGTCACCTTCGGCAGCGTCAGCACCAGCCCGTCGGGCAGCCCGCCGGCCCGCATCAGTCCGGTGAGGAACACGTCTGTGGTACGGATCCCTCGGTCCCGTACGGCGGCCTCCATGCACTTCATCCGGATCCCCATGTACGGGGCCGCGGTGCCGTCCGCGTACGCCTGCGAGACGAGCCGTGCGGCACGGGCCGCGGCCTCGTCCTCCTCGGCGTCGGAGCGCGGGCCGTAGCCGTCCTCGAAGTCGATGCGCAGGTCCTCGACGGGCTCGCGCTCCAGCTTGGCGCGTACGCGGTCATGGACGGGCCCGGCCAGTTCCTCCGGAATGCCGAGGACGGCGGCGAAGGAGGCGGCGTCGGGGGCGTGCGCGTCGAGGGCCTCCAGCGCCCGGCCGCCCCAGGAGCGGATGGTGCCGGCGGTGAACACGTCACCGGGGACGTAGACGGTGTGCACGGGCTGGCGGGTGCCGGGGTCTCCCGGGTAGCGGCGGGCGAGTTCCGCGTCCACCGCCGAGAGGGAGGCGCTGACGGCCTCGCTGACCGTACCGGCGAGGCTCGTTGCCACCTGCTCCTGCTGACCCATTCCCGTACCCTCCACGCTCGCATCTTCCGCTTCACGGAATCGAGAATCCGCATAGTGAAGCTATAAGGCCGTCGGACCTGCGTCAATGGTGTGGGGAACGGGGCCGGGGCCGCGCGGTGGGTGTCACCGTGCGGCCCCGGCCGGGGTGGTGCTGTGTGCTGTGTGCGTGTTGCGTGTGTGGTGGGGGTCAGGCCTTGCGGGTGTTGATCTCCTCGGTGAGCTGGGGCACGACGTCGAAGAGGTCTCCGAC
>NZ_JBEOZE010000026.1:0-130888 GCF_040297465.1 Streptomyces sp. NPDC001787 | reverse complement strand
CCCGGAAGCTAAGCCTTTCAGCGCCGATGGTACTGCAGGGGGGACCCTGTGGGAGAGTAGGACGCCGCCGAACAATTTTTCCGGGAAAGCCCCGTACCGCAAGGTACGGGGCTTTTCTGCGTTCACCACCAGGACGGTTTCGCCACCCGTCCCGTATCCGTACCCGTCCCGTGCTCGTAGCCGCACTGCGTCTATGTCGGGGTGACCAGGCGGGTGTCGTACGCGAGGATGACGGCCTGGACGCGGTCCCGGGCTCCTGTTTTGGCGAGAATGCGGGTGACATGGGTCTTCACCGTTGATTCGGCGAGATGGAGGCGGGCCGCGATCTCCGTATTGGACCAGCCCTGGCCGATGACCGTGAGGATTTCCCTTTCCCGGTACGTGAGGGAGGCGATCCGGCTGTCGGTCGCCGTGGGGTCGCCGGGTGAGGCCGGGAGATGCTGTACGTAGGCGTCCAGAAGCCGACGGGTGAGGCTGGGGGCGACCACCGCGTCGCCGCTGGCGACCGCGCGGATGCCGGAGAGCAGCTCCTCCGGCAGGGCGTCCTTGACGAGGAAGCCGCTCGCTCCGGCACGGAGGCCGTCGTACGCGTACTCGTCCAGGTCGAAGGTCGTCACGATGAGAACGCGGGTGGGGGCACCCGACCTGATGACGCGGCGGGTGGTCTCGATGCCGTCGAGGCCCGGCATACGGATGTCCATCAGCGCGACGTCCGGGTGGTGCTGTGCGATCAGCTGGAGTGCCTCGGTGCCGTCGGAGGCTTCGCCGACGACCGTCATGTCGTCCTGGCTCTCCAGCAGCATTCGGAAACCGAAGCGCTGCAACGGCTGGTCGTCCGCGATGAGTACGGTCGTCACGGGGAAGCGTCCTCCAGGGGAAGGCGAAGTCGTACCTGCCAGCCGCCGTCCGGCAGTGGGCCCGCGTCGATTGTGCCGTCGTAGAGCGCGGCGCGCTCCCGCATACCCGCGATGCCCTGGCCCCGGTGCGGGACTCGGGAAGGCGGCGCGGGGGAAGCGGGAGTGGTCCGGCCGGTGTCCGCGGCAGTCGGGCCGGTGTCCGTGATCCGGGTTTCCAGGTCCGTACGGCTGTAGGCGAGGGTGACCGCCGCCGACAGTCCGGGGTGGGCGGCGGCGTGCTTGAGCGTGTTCGTGAGCGCCTCCTGCACCACGCGGTACACCGTCAGTTCGCGTCCCGGGGTGAGGGATTGGGCGTACGGCGTTCCGTGGATGTCCAGGTGCACGGGCAGGCCGGCGGCTCGGACGGCGGCGATGAGGGGTTCCAGGTCGTTGAGTGTCGGCTGGGGCGCGCGGTCGGCTCCGGAGTGGTCCTCGCGCAGGATGCCGAGCAGACGGCGGAGTTCGGCGAGGGCCTGCCTGCTGGTGGTGCCGATGGCCTCCAGGGCCTGGGCCGCGCGCTCGGGCGACTTCGCCGCCGCATAGGCCCCGCCGTCCGCCAGCCCTGTGATGACGGAGAGGTTGTGGCCGATGATGTCGTGCATCTCGCGTGCGATGCGGGTGCGTTCGGCGGCGGCTGCGAGGCGGGCCTGCTGGTCGCGTTCGTGTTCCAGTCGGTGGGCCCGCTCGACGAGGGCCTCGGTGTAGTCCTTGCGGGTGCGGACCGCGATCCCCAGCAGGGCGACGAAGGCGAAGCCCCAGAGGTAGGAGACCAGTTGCTGGCTCCACACCACGGGGATGCGCGCTGCCCCGGCCGCGGCCGGGGCACACATCAGCAGGCCGGCCCCGGCAAGGGTCCTCAGCGGCAGACGCAGCGCGATCTGGAACGCGGGGATCAGTTGGAGGAAGGCGGCTTGGACCACGGCGCCGGTCCAGATGTTGACCAGTGACACCGGTGCCATCAGGACGAGTACGGTCACCGGATGTCTGCGCCGCCACAGCAGCGGCACCGAGAAGCACAGGGTCATCAGCAGGACCAGCGGTTCGGGCGCCTCCACGTCGCGGGCCACCGTGCGCCAGCCGCCCGAGGTGAAGTCGAGCACCGCGACCAGGACCCAGAACGCGGTCACCAGGACATCCCAGACGGCGGGCCGGCGGCGGTCGAAGGCACGCAGGCGGTGCAGTCGGCCCTGGATGTACCGGGTCAGCGGGGCGGTACCCGTGAACCGGTCCTGGTCGCGCCCGTCCCCCTGCCCGTCCACATGCGCCTCCACCTGACCTTCCACCTGCCCCTCCGCAACCCGCTTTCGCTGCCTTCCCTGCCGTTCCGGGAGCCGCGGGACTTCGGTGGACGGGCTGTGCCGCGTACCGCCGTGTGGTTCTGTGCGTGCCTCGTTGTCCGTCACCGGGCCATCCCCGTCCGTTTCCGTGTCTGTGTCCGTCGCGCGGTCGTCCTCTTCGTGGTGCCGCGGGTGTCCGTTGTCAGGCGTCCCGGTGCCGCAGCAGGAGAGCGGCGGCACCCAGGACGGCCGCTGCCCACAGGCACAGGGCGAGCAGGGCCGTTCCTGGGGAGGCGGCGTCCGGGAGCGGGGTGGCGGAGCCGAGTGCCCCGGCGGCCTGGGTGGGGAAGTACGTGATGGCGCTCTCGACGGTCTCGTACGGGATCATGCCCAGGATCTCCGGGACGATCATGACTCCGCCGATGAAGGCGCCGATCGCGCCGGGTACGGAACGGAACAGTGCGCCGAGACCGAGCGCGATGAGGCTGAGCAGTGTGATGCCGGCGGAGTTGCCCGCCACCGCTCGCAGCATGCCCGGATCGCTGAGGGAGGCGGCCTGGTCGGTGTCGTGGAGGAAGAGCTGTGCGGCGGAGAAGGTGATCAGCCCGGTCACGAACATGACCGAGAACGCTGAGGCGGCGAACACCGCGGCCTTCGCCCACAGGACGGGGAGCCTGCTCGGTACGGCGGTGAGCGAGGCGCGGATCATGCCGGTGGAGTACTCGCCCGCGGTGACCAGGATGCCCAGGACCGCGATGCAGAGCTGCCCGAGCAGGGTGCCGTAGAGCGTCAGGATGACCGTGTCGACATCGGAGTCACCACCACCGGATGTGTAGGTGCCGCCCATGATCAGGCCGATACCGAGGACCAGGGCGGACGCCGAGACGATGGTGACCCAGGTGGAGCGCAGGGACCAGAGCTTGTGCCACTCGGAGCGCAGGACACGGGCCGGGGTGATGCGGTACGGGAGTCGGACGGGGGCTGTGGGCCCGGTGGGGACAAGCCCTGCGGTGTCGGGACCTGCGGTGTCGGTGGTCGTCATGCTGCGGCTCCGGTCGCGGGAGTGGCTGTGGCTCGGTACTCGACCGACTCCTGGGTGAGGTCCATGAACGCCTGTTCCAGGGACGCGCTCCGCGGCGTGAGTTCGTGCAGCGCGATGCCGTGGGCGGCGGCGACGCGGCCGATGTGTGCCGCGTCCGCGCCGCGGATCTCCAGCTCGTCGGGGGCGTCCGGCCGTGCGGTGATCTTCGTGTCGGGCGCGGCGAGGAGTGCGCGCAGCGCGGCTGCCCGTGGGGTGACGACCTTGACGTGGGCTCCGCCCGCTGTGCGGATCAGGTCGGCGACGGTGGTGTCGGCGAGGAGACGGCCCCTGCCGATGACGATGAGGTGGTCGGCGGTGAGGGCCGTCTCGCTCATCAGATGCGAGGAGATCAGGACCGTACGGCCCTGTGCGGCGAGGGACTTGAGGAGAGTACGGATCCAGAGGACGCCCTCGGGGTCCAGCCCGTTCACCGGCTCGTCCAGGATGACGGTGGCGGGGTCGCCGAGCAGGGCGGCGGCGATGCCGAGCCGCTGGCCCATGCCGAGCGAGAAGCCCTTGACCCGCCGGTGTGCGACCTCGGTGAGGCCTGCCAGGTCGAGGACGTGCTCGACGCGCCCGCGCGGGATGCCGTGGGTGTGTGCCAGTGCCATCAGGTGGTTGAAGGCGGACCGCCCGGGGTGGACGGACCGGGCCTCCAGCAGGGCGCCGACCTCGGTGAGGGGGGCGGTGTGGGTGGCGTAGGACCGCCCGCCGATCGTGGACCGGCCCCGGGTCGGCGCGTCCAGGCCGAGCAGCATGCGCATCGTGGTCGATTTGCCGGCGCCGTTGGGGCCGAGGAAGCCGGTGACGGTGCCGGGGCGGACGGTGAAGTCGAGGCCCTCGACGACGGTCTTGTCCCCGTACCGCTTGGTGAGTTCGTACGCCTTGATCATGCCGTCGACGCTACGGAGCGGGCGCGCGGTGGTCGTCCGACCGGGGGCGGGATGTCGGCGCGGGTGTAGTACCGGGGTACGACGCGAGGGCGGCGCGGGGTACGACGTCGGCGCGGCGGCGAAACGGGTTTGCCCGGACGGTCCGCGGGAGTCCAGGATCGGCCCATGGACTACGTGATACGCCCTGTGAGGGCCGATGAATGGCCGCTGGCCAGGGAACTTCGCCTGGCTGCCCTCCAGGACCCGATGGCGCCCCTCGCGTTTCTGGAGACGTACGGGAGTGCGCTCGGGAAGCCGGACGAGTTCTGGCAGGGCAGGACGGCCGACGCCGCCGCGGGTGTGGACGTGATGCAGTTCGTGGCCGAGGCGCCCGATGGCGCGTGGGTGGGGACCGTGACGATGCTCGTCGAGCGGCCGGAGGGCGAGGTGCGCTTCGGGGACGCCCCCGAGGTGAACCAGGGGCATCTGGTCGGGGTGTTCGTGCGGCCGGAGGTGCGTGGCACGGGGGTGACCGACGCGCTGTTCCGGGCGGCGGTCGACTGGGCCTGGTCGCTGTCCGATCCGTGGCTCGAGAGGGTGCGGCTGTATGTGCACGAGAACAACCTGCGGGCCGCCGCCTTCTACCGCCGGTTCGGTTTCGTACCGTCCGGGCAGACCGTCCCCGTGCCCGGTGGCGCGGGTGACCGGGAGCCGGGCCGGGAGCCGGATCTGGAGCTGGAGTACGTCCTCGGGCGGTAGCGCGGGGTTCCTCCGCTATCCGCGGCCGGTGGCGGGCAGTTCGAGGTGCTGCTGCCAGCGGGCGCGGCCCTGTTCCTGTGAGCGGAGCAGGACCAAGGTGGGCATGCCCTGGTCCTGACCGGTCGCCAGCAGCTCCGGGAGCTGGGGAAGGGGAGCCACGGCCGCGACGTCGTCGAGGACGAGCGTCATTGGTGGGTCGAGCCGACCGTCGGATGACCGTGCGGCCATGCGGCGGCCGTGCTCGACCACGTATGAGGTGAGCGCGGTGAGGAAAGGCATCGCGCCCGGCCGGTAGCGGGGATCCTCGATGGGTTCGCCCACTGCATAGAGCGTTCCCCCCTCGGCCCCGAATGATTCCAGTGCGAGTGAATCCGCTCGGTTTGCCGTGCACGCCTCGCGGATGTGGACCGAGGACAGGGCCGAAAGGGCCCGCACGGTCAGTTCCTGGGCCACCTCGCGGCGTTCCGGGTAGGCGGTGAAGGCGGACTCCAGCAGCCCGGCGAGTCCGGAGGCGGCCTTGGGGTGGGTGCGGAGCAGGCGCACCGGTTCGTGGGCGCTTCCGCCCAGTGCCCAGCGGTGCACCTGGCGGAAGGGGCGGCCGTCCACCGCGGCGGCGTGCAGCCAGCACTGGAGCAACGTTTGTGCCGTGTCGGCCGTCGCCGCGTCGATCCGGGCCTGCGGCCTGACCGGGGCGAGGAGCGCGGCGGCGCGGGTGGCGGCCACTTCGGGCTGCTCGCAGCCGGTGGTGGGCGACCAGTGCAGGCGGGAGGGGGTGTCGCAGAGGTGGCCGGGGTCGTAGACGTGTACGGGGCCGAGCTTGCCGCGGGCGTCCTTCGTCTCGGCCCAGACGGTGGGGTCGGAGGTGACGACGAGCACGGGGCCGTCGGCGTCGCGGATGGCCTGGACGACGGTGGGGCGGCGGGTGGCGGCGGGGGCGTAGAGCAGGAAGGGCGCCCGGGGGGAGGGGAGGACGGCGGGAGGCGCGGGCTCCGCGAGCGGCGAGTGGGGCACGGGTGCTGCGGGGGCCGTGGGAGCCGTGGGGGTTATGGGGGCGGTTTCGGTCGCCGCGGTCGGGGTGTGCGCCGATGTGTTCGGCGTGAAGGCGGTGGCGGCCGGGGCGGCGGAGGGCTCGGCGGGGGTGTGTTCGGTGGGTACGGGGGCGGCCGGGGTTTCCTTGCCCTCCGGCGCCCCTCCGCCGCGTACGGACGACGTGGCCGGGGTGTCGTGCACCAGGCCCATCCGCTCCTCGCGGCGCCGCTGCCGTACCGCGCGGCCACGGGCCACCACCCCCAGTACGAACACCGTCAGCACCAGCAGCACCATCAGCTCACCGATCAACAGGCCCCAGAACAGCCCGTACCCGGAGAGCTGGGCCGGTGGCGTGTGCGGCCAGGCGCCCGGCAGGTCGCTCGGTGCCGCGATCAGTTCGCGCAGGGCCTGCGGGGTCCGGGTGAACGCCACCCCGTCCGGCCAGGCACCGTGCGCGAGGAGTCCGGCCAGGCCCGTGGCCGTCCAGGCCAGCAGGGTCAGCGCGACGAAGAAGCCCAGGAGGCCGATCAGCAGGCCGTCCGGGATGCCGCCGCCGCTCCGTTCGTCCTCGCGCCCACGTCCCGTACCGTGCGCTGCCTGGCGTGCCATGTCATGCCACCGTTGACTCGGACGACTCGTTCAGCCGTTGCTGGTTCTCGATCCGGGCCGCGCGTTGCTCCGCCTCCAGCTCCGCGGCTCGTACGTCCTCGGGCAGCAGATCGGTGTCGGAGCCCTCGGTCATCGCGCGGTCGGTGAAGACCAGGGGGCGTTCCGCTTCCGTGATCAGGTGTTTGACCACCTGGACATTGCCGTTGACGTCCCAGACGGCGATGCCCGGTGTGAGCGTGGGAATGATCTCGACCGCCCACCGGGGGAGGCCGATGACCCGTCCGGTCGCTCTCGCCTCGTCGGCCTTCTGGGCGTAGATCGTCCGGGTCGAGGCCATCTTCAGGATCGCCGCCGCCTCCTTCGCCGCGGCACCGTCCACCACGTCGCTGAGGTGGTGGACGACGGCGACGAACGACAGACCGAGCCGCCGGCCGAACTTCAGCAGGCGCTGGAAGAGCTGGGCGACGAAGGGCGAGTTGATGATGTGCCAGGCCTCCTCCACCAGGAAGATGCGTTTCTTCCGGTCGGGCCTGATCCACGTGTGTTCCAGCCAGACCCCCACGATCGCCATCAGGATCGGCATGGCGATCGAGTTGCGGTCGATGTGCGAGAGGTCGAACACGATCAGCGGGGCGTCCAGGTCGATCCCGAAGCTCGTGGGGCCGTCGAACATGCCGCGCAGGTCACCGTCGACCAGCCGGTCCAGGACGAGTGCGACGTCCAGTCCCCAGGCCCGTACGTCGTCTATGTCGACGTTCATCGCCTCGGCCGATTCGGGCTCGGGGTGGCGCAGCTGTTCCACGATGTCCATCAGGACCGGCTGGCGGTCGGCGATGGTCTCGTTCACATAGGCGTGCGCGACCTTGAGCGCGAAGCCGGAGCGCTCGTCGAGCCCATGGCCCATCGCGACTTCGATGATCGTGCGGAGCAGGGCGAGCTGGCCGGTGGTGGTGATCGACGGGTCGAGCGGGTTGAGCCTGATGCCGCCGTTCAGCGCCGCGGTCGGGTCCAGGCGGATGGGAGTTATCCCCAGCTCCTGGGCGATGAGGTTCCACTCGCCGACACCGTCCTCGCCCTGGGCGTCCAGGACGACGACCTGGCGGTCGCGGAAGCGGAGCTGGCGCAGGACGTAGGTCTTCTCCAGCGCGGACTTGCCGTTGCCGGACTCGCCGAGGACCAGCCAGTGCGGGGCGGGGAGCTGCTGCCCGTACAGCTGGAACGGGTCGTAGATGTAGCCCTTGCCGGAGTACACCTCGCGCCCGATGATCACGCCGGAGTCACCGAGGCCGGGGGCGGCGGTGGGCAGGTAGACGGCCTGGGCCTGGCCCGTCGACGTACGGACGGGCAGCCGAGTCGTCTCCACCTTCCCGAAGAGGAAGGCGGTGAAGGCATCCGACAATGCGGACAACGGGTCTCGCATGGCGTGACTGCCCTCTCTCTCGGGTTCCGGTCTCGGTGGAGTCGGTGGGTGGTGGTGGGGTGGGGGTGGTGTCGGTGGTGCTCGTGGTCGGGGCTCCGGGGCCTGTGCTCCGGGGTTCCGCGGGCTGGGGTTCTGCGCTCCGGGGTTCTGCGGCCGGGGTTCCGGAGGCGGGTCGGGCGGGGCCGCCGGTCAGCGGCGGATGCCTGTCGCGAACGGCAGGGTGTTCACGAAGGCCCGGTGGTGTTCACGGTCGCACCACTCCAGCTTCAGATAGGACTTGCCGGCCGAAGCCCGGATCGTCCGCTTGTCCCGGGCGAGGGATTCGGGTGATCGCGACGACACCGTGATGTACCCCACCAGGTTCACCCCGGCCGCGCCGCTCGCCAGATCTTCACCCCGCTGGTCGAGCCGCCCGTGGGCGGCGATGTCCCGGGGGTCGACGGTGCGGTTCATCTTGGCCTGACGGCTGGCCTCGGCCTCGTCGTTCGTCTTCTCCGTCAGCATGCGCTCGATGGCGACCTCGGTGGGTTCGAGGTCCATGCAGACCGCGACCGTACGGATGACGTCGGGGGTGTGCACGAGGAGCGGGGCGAGGAAGTTGACGCCGACCGGGGTCATCGGCCACTCCTTCACCCAGGCCGTGGCGTGGCACCAGGGCGCGCGGGTCGAGGACTCACGGGTCTTGGCCTGGAGGAACGTCGGCTCGACGGCGTCCAGCTCGGCAGGCCAGGCGTTGCGCTTCGTCATCGCCTGGATGTGGTCGATGGGGTGGTCGGGGTCGTACATCGAGTGGACGAGCGAGGCCAGCCGGCTCTGGCCGAGCGGCTGGCGTACCCGGATGTCGGCCTCGGCGAGGCGGGCGCAGATATCGGTGAGCTCGCGGGCCATGACGACCGCGAGTCCGGCATCGCGGTCGAGCCTGCGGCCACCCTGGGGACGGGCGGCGCGGGCGATGGCGTGGCCCTCGGCGGCCAGCTCCCGGCTGTAGTGCATACAGGCGACGAGATAGGCGCGGTGCTGCTCACTGGAGGTGGAGACCATGGACTGGAGCTGGTCGTAGGACTCCTGGAGCCAGCCGGGGGCGGTCTTGTCGCCGCGCTGGGCCACGTCCTTGGCGTGTGCGTCGGGGTCGGCGGGCAGCGTGCGGGCCAGCATCTGGATGCGGGTCACGAAGCCGTCGCCGTTGGCCACGTGCTTGAGCAGGGTGCCGAACCGGTCGACCAGGGCTTCCTGGTCCTCGCTGTCGCGGAGGCCGACGCCCGGCCCCTCGATCTCGATGGCCGCGGTGACCGTGCGGCGGTCGGCGTGCAGGAGTACGGCGATCTCGTCGGGGCCGAAGGGGGCCGCGAGCCAGCTGATCCGGCCGATGCCGGGCGGCGGGCCGATCTCGACCTCACGGCCGTCGGCGCTGACGCCCGCCTCCATGGCGGAGGAGCGGTACGCGGTGCCGCGGCGCAGGGACCGCTTGAAGCTGCGGTTGATCTCGAACCACTTGTAGAACGTGCGTTGCTTGTACGGGACGTACACGACGGCCAGGGCGAGCATGGGGAAGCCCATGAGCAGCACGATCCGCAGGGACAGGACGGGGACGATCAGCCCGCTCATCATGCCGAGGAACGCACCGGCGATGATCAGGGCGATCTCGCCGGTCTCGCGGTTCTTGCCGACGATCGCGTTCGGCCGGGCGCGGCCGATGAGATACGTACGGCGGGGCGTGATGGTGTGGGACTGGGTCGTCAACGCCCTCCACCTCCTGTGCTCGTGTTACCTGTGCTGCCTGAACCGCCCCGGGAGGAGCGGCTGCTGTGGGGGGTGCCGGAGGTGGGGCCGGATCCGCTGCGGGGCGAGGGCGTGGAGCCGCCGCCTCCGCCGGTGCTGCGGGAACTGTGCGCGGCGACACCGCCGCTGACGGGGTTGGAGGGGCGGGCGCCGCCTCCACCGCCGCCGCTGTTCTGGTCGTTGCGACCGCTGTGGGTCTTGATTCCCTGGGAGACGAGGGCGGCCGGGGAGCTGATCAGGGCGGCGGCCTGGGCGCCGTCGGTGGCCTGCTTCCGGTTGGTGCGGGCGCCCTGGATCTCGTCGCCGAAGCCGGGCACGAAGCGGTAGATCATGGCGGAGGCGAAAATGGCCAGCAGGATGATCGCGAGGCCGGAGACGACGGCGGAGAAGGCGTCCGGGCCGTCGTCCTCGGAGAGCGCCCCGGCCAGGCCGAGCACGATGACGATGACCGGCTTGACCATGATCACCGCGATCATGATGCCTGCCCAGCGCCGGACGTGGCCCCACATGTTCTTGTCGACCAGGCCGGCGTACACGACGATGCCGAGCAGCGCGCCCACGTAGAGCAGGGCGGCCCGGATGACGAGCTCCAGCCACAGGACGCCGGCGGCGAGGATCGACACGAGCGAGACGACGATCAGCATGATCGGCCCGCCGCCGATGTCGGTGCCCTTCTTGAGGGCCTCGGCGAACGACCCGAAGAAGACATCGGTCTGACCGCCGGTGGAGGTGGCGATGACCTCGGTGACGCCGTCGGTCGCGGAGACGATCGTGTAGAGGATCAGCGGTGTGAACGCGGAGGCGAGGACGGTCAGCCAGAGGAAGCCGACGGCCTCGGAGATCGCGGTGGTGAGCGGAACGCCGCGGATGGCGCGCTTGGCGACGGCGAGCAGCCACAGCACGAGGGTGAGGATGGTGGAGGCCGCGAAGATGACGGCGTACTGCTGGAGGAACTTGGGGTTGGTGAAGTCGACGTTCGCGGTGCTCTTCACCGCCTCGCTGAGCTTGCCGACGATCCACGCGGCGGCGTCGGCGCAGCCCTTGGCGAGGGAGGAGAGGGGGTCCAGGGAGTCGGTGGTGGGGGAGAGGGAGCGGGAGCCTCCGTTGCTGGCCTTCTCCCCGTCCTCGCAGTAGTCCTTGGCGAGACCGACGATGAGGTCGCACGGGTTGTCGCTCTTGCTCGGCGACGGGCTGGGGGTCGGTGTCGGTGTGGGTGTGGGCGACGGCTCGGCTGATGCCCGCGATGCCAGCAGGATGACCGTGGCAGGAAGGCTGCCCAGGACCGTGGTGAGTGACAGTGCGCGGAAGCGACGGCTATCGGGCATAGGTGAACCCTCCATATCCTTCGACCGCTCCGGCGATCTCGTCGGCGGTCGATGCCCGGTCGCCGCTGTTGACCGGCGTCGGGCCCTCGGCCTGGGACGACGACTCGATCTTCCAGTCGCCCCCGACCCACTTGAGCTTCTGGGAGATGGTGACCCATGTTTCGGTGACGGGCTTGGTGGAGCCCTGGCCGGCCATTCCGACCAGGCCCGTGCACCACACCTCGACGGTGGCCGTGTCGCCGCTGCGCGCGACCAGCTTGGTCCCCACCGGTACGGTCCGGGAGACGAACGCCAGCCCCGCGGGGGTGGTGCCGTCGGCGTTCAGCCCGACGTTCCGGTAGAAGTCCGGGGAGTAGGCCCGGTCCAGTTCGGCCTGCAGACCGCTGACGACCGCGGGGACGTGCGTGGCTTGGATGATGCCGCGACGCGCCTCGGTGTCGAACATCTCCGCCGATCCCAGCGCCACCGCGTAGTTCGCCGCCGCGCTCTGCGCCCCCTGCTCGTCATGCGCGAAGCCCGAGGCGATCGTTCCGGCCGCGCTGTCGGTACCCGTCACGGGCTTGGTGCCCGTGGCCGCGGTGGAGGTGGCGCCCTTGGTGCCCGGCTTCCTGCTGTCGCCGGTGGCCTCGTCGTCGTTGCCGCCGCCCCGGTTGGCGAAGGCGATGGCCGCGATGAGAAGGACGACGATGCCGACGACGGTGACCAGGGAGCGGGAGTTGCGGGCGGGCCGGCGGGGGTGCGGGGTGCCGGTGTCGCTGTCGGGGAGGCGCGTACGGGTCTGGCGGGTACCGCCGAGGGTGCTGTACGGATCGTCCGTGCGGACGCCCTGGTCCTTGCCGCGGTAGTCGTGGTCGTCGCCGGGACTCATGCCGCGTACGCTCCCTCGGTCGTGTGCGGATCCGCGCAGGACGACGGTAGCTGTGCTGGTTGCCGCTTGGACGCGGTGTGGTGACTCGACATCAGGGAGACGCAACCTCAGCCGGTGGGCACGACGGGCGGATGGTGGGGGGTGGGCTGGGACGGCCCGGGTGTGGGACGGGTGCGGAAGGGCGGAGGCAGGGCCGTCCGACGGGCGGTCAGACAGCCATGCCGTACACGATGGTGAACAGGGTGCCCAGCGAACCGATGATGAACACTCCGGTCAGGCCCGCCACGATCAGGCCCTTGCCCTGCTCCGCGCTGAAGGTGTCGCGCAGCGCCGTCGCCCCGATGCGCTGCTTCGCCGCGCCCCAGATCGCGATGCCGAGGCAGAGCAGGATGGCGATCGCCATCACCACCTCGATCATGATGCGCGCCTCGTTGCCCAGCGTCCCGAACGGCCCCCAGTTCGGGGCGATTCCGCCGATGATGGTGGTGATGTCGCCCTTCTCAGCTGCCAGGATCATGTAAGTCACCGCCCCTGTTGGGTAGTTCGATGCCCGCGCCGAACCGCCCGGGTCGCCTTCTATCTTCGCTGATGAAACCGCGTCCGCACGACGCCTTCCCGGGTCTCTTTACCCGGATCTCGCACGTTTGACCGGGACAGCCACCCTGACCTGCGGCTCATGTCCGTTTTCACGCACTTATGCATAGTCACTCTGTGTATCACGCGAGGTGACCACGGGCAACGACGATGGCCATGGGTTCCCGATGCGGTCGCAGCGTTGGCGGGGCACGGGGTGTTCGTATGCGCCGTTCGAGAGCCGTCGGTGCGCCGGTCGGTTTCGTGGGGATTCACAGGTTGAGGGGGATTCACAGCACGGTCCTGCCGGGACGCGGCGGGAGCGGCGGAGTCCTCCAGCGCCGAGGCGGCCGGAAGTCGCACCAGGTGCCGTCGAACGGAAAGGCTCCGGACTCCGCCAGCCGCGCCATCCGCTCGCCCTCGGAGCGGATGGCCGCGGCTTCCCCGGCCGACCAGTAGGCGGGATGCCCGGTCTTCTCGGCGAACGACCGCTCGTCCTTCCAGCGCCAGGTCCGGTCGGGCGCCACGGTGATGTCGAGTTCCTGGTCGACCACGTCGATGTCCTCGCCGCGGCGCACACGGTGCTCCAGGTTCACGTACCAGCCGCGGAACCTGTGCCGTCGGCCGAAGAACCAGAACACCGCGTGACCGGCCCCGGCCGGCTGGAGGATGAGCGCGCTGCCCATGGGCCACCGGTCGGCCCTCGCCGCGTATCCGCCGGCCGGGCGGTCCTGCGGCGGGATGTCGCGGAGGTGCGCACCACCCGGCAGTTCGGTGCGCCACATCGGTGTGCCGGTCTCCAGCCAGACCAGCCGGCCCGCCTTCGTACGCTCGACGAGCCGTACGGGTACGGAGGAACTCAGGTGGCCGCCGATGAAGAGGTTCCAGCGGAGTATCCGGCCCGGGGCGTCGTCGTCCATCGGGGGATCATCCCCGCGAGGGCCCCGGACATGTCCTTCGTCCGACCCTCGCCACATGTCCCTCGCCACATGTCCTTCGTCTGTCCCGTGTCGGTGCCCCGGGTGCCCCGGCTATGCCTCGGTCCCGGCCGGGGCTTCGAGCAGGGCCAGTTCGTCGGCCGTGAGCCGGAGCGCGCCCGCGGCCACGTTGTCGGCGAGGTGGTCAGGGTTGCCGGTGCCGGGGATGGCCAGGACGTGCGGGCCGCGGTTCAGTGTCCAGGCCAGCCGGACCTGAGCCGCCGTCACGCCGTGCGCACGGGCGACGCCGAGGACCCGCTCGTCGTCGCCCGTACTGCTCGCGCCCGCCTCGCGGCCAGCGCCGGCGATGGCGAAGAAGGGGACGAAGGCGATGCCCCGCTCACCGCAGGCGTCCAGGAACTCGTGCTCCTCGCGCGGTGCGCCGACCGCGTACGCGTTCTGGACGCAGACCACCGGCGCGATGGCCAGCGCCTCGGCGAGGTGATCGGGACGGGCGTTGGAGATCCCCAGGTGGCGGATGAGCCCGGCCTCGCGCAGTTCGGCCAGCGCGCCGAAGTGTTCGCCGATCGATCCGGTCGTCTCCTTACGGGGGACGCGCAGATTCACCACGTCGAGGTGGTCGCGGCCGAGCTGGCGCAGATTCTCCTCGACCTGTCCCCGCAGCTGCTCCGGCCCGGCCCAGTGCCAGTTCCCCCATGTGTCGCGTCCGGGACCGACCTTGGTCGTGATGACGAGGTCGTCCGGGTAGGGGGCCAGTGCCCTGTTGATCAGCTCGTTGGCCGAGCGCAGCGGCGAGAAGTAGAAGGCGGCGGTGTCGATGTGGTTGACGCCCAGTTCGACCGCCCGGCGCAGTACGGCGAGGGCCCGGTCGCGGTCGCTGGGGGTGCCGTCCGCGTTCTCCGTGAGGCGCATCGCACCGTAGCCGATGCGGTTGACCGACAGGTCGCCGAGCATCCAGGTGCCGGAAGCGGCGGCTGCCACCGGTGGCCCGGCCGGGGCCGCTGAGTCGTTCTTCTGTGAGGACATCAGCGGATGATGGCACGGGTGGGCGCGCGGCCGGGCCCATGCCCGTACCGCATCCGTGGCGGTACGGGGGAACTCGGCCTGCGGGGCCCTCGGGGGCTACGGGGGCTCAGGGGGCCTCGGGGCGGGCGGCGGGTCCTTCCGCATCGCTGCCGGTGTCGCTGCCGCCGCGCGTGCCGCTGCCGGGGTGGCCGCCGGGGTGGCCGCCGGGGTGGCCGCCGGGGTGGCCGCCGGTGTCGCTGTCCGCTTCGATCTCGGCGAAGTGGTCGAACTCGCCGGCCAGGACCCCCTTCACGAACGCTTCCCACTTGGTCCGGGTCGTCGTGACCACCGTGGCGGGGTCGCTGGTCTCCCGGAGGTGAATGAGATCGTCCCCCTGGCCCTCGGCCACTTCGATCCAGGGGCCGGGGCCCTCCGCCTCGCCCTCGGGGGCGGCGCGGATCCAGCGGAGCTCGTCGGGGAGCGGCCGGTCAGACATCGTTCCCCCTCTCCTTGACGGCGCGGACGAGTGCGGCCCAGGCGGGAGGAGTGGTGCGCAGGACCGCGCCGCCGGGGTCGCCGGTCTCGGTGAGTCCGATCGTTCCGCCGGGGGCGGTGGCGATGTGGATGCACGAGTCGCCCTGGGCGCAGTAGGACGACTTCTGCCATCCGTCGTAGGTGGGCATGAACGCTCCCTTCACAGCTGCTGACAGATGCGCTGGATCAGATCCTGAGTGTCCTCGGGCGGCAGCGCGACGTCCTCGATCCTGCTGAACAACGTCCGGTAGTTGTGAAGCTGGCTCTCGGCGTCGAGGAAAGCGAGGCCGTGGTACTGGTCGAGATGCACGGTGTCCAGTTCGGGGACCGGGCCGTACGCGTAGTAGACGGACTGACCGGATCCGGGGACGGCACCTGCTTTGAACGGGATGACCTGGATGGTGATGTGGTCACGCCCGCTCATGTCGAGAAGATGCTGGAGCTGCGCCTTTGCCGTCCTGGTGCCGCCCACTTCGGTCCGCAGCGCGGTCTCGTGGATGAGTGCCTGGTACGGACGCGGCTCGGGTCCGTACAGGACCGCCTGTCGCTTGATGCGGAACGAGACGCGGTGCTCGATATCCGGGGGCGGCAATTCCGGGACGTGCTGACGGAAGATCTCCCGCGCGTGGTCCGGGGTCTGGAGCAGCCCGGGGATGTGTGCGGTGATGGCGCCTCGCAGCCGGACGGAGTGGTGCTCCAGTTCCGCAAGGTCCAGAAGGCGTGCGGGGAGGAGTTGCCGGTACTCGGACCACCACCCGCGCTTCCGGTCCTCGGTCATGCCGACCAGCGCTTCGATGAATGCGCGGTCGCAGCAGTCGTAGTTCTGCGCCATGACACGCAACCGCTCGCCGCTCACCCCGAACCTGGCGGTCTCGATGTTGCTCAGCTGCCCCTGGCCGATGCCGTGCACTCGGGCGGCCTCTGTGGCCGTGAGCCCGGCGCGTTCCCGCAGCTTGCGCAGCTCGGCGGCGATCCGGATGCGCCGACCGGTGGGGGCGGACCTGCCCGCCATGTAACTCCTCCTTGTCGGTGGCAAGTTCGGCCTGTCACTCACACGAGGGAAACCGCACTGAGTTTCATGGGTGAAGCGCAAATGGAACTTGCGCGCAGCCTACTCTGTGATCCAGGCCACCGGCCCGGAAGAACCCCGCTCGACGGAGCGGCCAGGTCACTGGGCATCGACTGCGTCGCAGCTCACTCCACCAACGTCCCTCCGTGAACGGAGACTTCCATGGCCATGACCACCGTAGCGCCGCCCTGGGCCTACACCCTCCAACTCCCGCAGGATCCCCGCGGACCGGGTATCGCGCGGGCCACCCTCCGTACCGTGCTGCGTGTGCACGGGATGGGCGAGCTCATCGACACCGCCGAACTGCTGACCGGCGAGCTGGTCACCAACGCCTACCGGTACTCCTCGGGGCCGTACTCACTCCGACTGCGCAGGGCCGGGCGGAGCAGGGTCCGGGTCGGTGTCTGGGACACCAATCCTGAGATCCCCGCCCCGTTCAGCGGTTGCCTGGAGGAGCCCTCCACGCTTGCCGAACGGGGGCGGGGGCTGCACCTGGTTCAGCAGTGCGCGGACAGTTGGGGCGCGTATCCGATGGGCGGAGGCCTGCCGGAGCAGAGCGGGAAGCTGCTGTGGGTCGAGTGCTCGGGGAAGCCTGAAAGTCAGGAGTCCGGCCTCCCGTGCCCTGAGGAATAGCAGCCGTGACGGACCGGCGAGTGGCCGATGTCCCGGGCAGAAAGAACTGCCCGTTCGGGTGAAGTGGCCGCCCCTCTCCGTTGCTTCCGGGCCCTGACGCGGCAAGGCCCCATGCGCCGTACGGCACGCGGGAGAGCGGCGTGTCGCGTACATCTGATTTGGCACAGTTCCGCTCCACGATCAAGGAGCGGGGTGAGCTGGGTGGGTGACCGGCAGCGGTTGAGCGATCTGGCGGCAGGGCCGGGAGGCGGCGGCAGCGCGGAGTTGAAGCACAGTGGCGGGCCCTGGACCCGGGCGGCCGGGGGTGCGGAAGCCCTGCGTACGCACATGGCGCCGGTACGGGCCGAGTTGGCGACGGCGCATGAGGGCCTGATGGCCGGTGCCGGTGCCGGTGCCGGTGCTGGTGCCGGTGGGCTGGCGGCGCTGGCGGAGCTCGGCGCCGTACGGGACTCGTGGGAGCGGCGGATCGAGGCCGCCCGCGGTGAGTGCGGGAGTCTCGCCGCGAAGTTACGGGCCGTGGCGCGGGCCCAGGGCGAGACCGACGAAGCAGTGAAGTCCGCTTTCGCTCCGGTGGCGGGCAGCGGGGGCGTGAGTGGGCGCGTGAGCGGGGGCGGTGCGCCGTGAACGGCGCGCGTGGGGCGCGTGGCGCGTCCACCTCGCTCACGTGGGCGAAGCTGCGCGAGGTGAAGTGCGACGAGCTGGAGGGCGCGGCCGATGGCTGGGGCAAGGCCGGAAACCGGGCCGACGCCGCACGGGACCGGATCGACAAGCAGCTCCTGAACGGCCTCCGCGAGACGCAACAGGGCGAGGCGGCCGAGGCGGCGGTCCTGAGGCTGCGCCGACTGGCCCTGAACTTCCAGTACGTCTACACGGAGTGCGGCCTGCTGCGTACGGCGCTGAACAGCCTGGCCCATGAGATGAAGGCCCAGCAGCGGGCGTTGCAGGATGCGCTGGACGATGCGGCGGCGCTGAAGTTCACCGTGCACGCGGACGGTTCGGTGACGTACCCGGAGGCCGGCGAGGGGCTGATCGACGGGGCACCGCTGCCGGGCGGCACGGCGTCGGGAGTGATCAGGCCGGGGTTCCAGGCGCCGTCCGGTCTGGTCGCGCCCAACCCGAACGCGGCAAAGGCGCAGGACATCGCGGACCGGGTGGTGCAGGCCGTACGCGCGGCGGCCGAGGCCGACTGGAGATACGCGGGCATCCTGCGGAAGCTGAAGGCGGAGGAGGGGCTGCGGGTCCCGGACACGATGTGGACGGACGCGGCGGCGGACGCGGCCTCGGTGCGGAACGCGGCGGGGGGCTACCTCAAGGCGGCCATCCCGTACGACGCGACTCCGGCCGAGCGCAAGGCGTGGTGGGCCGGCCTGACGGACGAACAGCGCGAGGAGTACCTCGCGGTGTACCCGGATCAGATCGGCAACCTGGACGGGATCCCGGCCCTCGTACGGGACGCGGCCAACCGGGACAACCTGCGTCTGCTCATCGGCGCGTTGGACGGGCGGGACGACGAGATGGCCGTGACGCAGCTGGCGGCGCTGAGGGAGATCGACCGTCAGTTGCAGGCCGTCCCCAAGGCCGGGGATCCACCGATGTATCTGCTCGGCATCGGGGACGAGGGGAACGGGCGCGCGATCGTCTCCTACGGGAACCCTGATACGTCGCGCAATGTGGCGGCGTATGTGCCGGGGCTGAATACGTCCTTGGATGAGGAGTTCGCCAAGGGGGACCTCAAACGCTCTCGTGATCTGGCCATTGCCGCACAACGGCACGATCCCTCCACTGCTGCGATCACATGGCTCGGATACGACGCACCGCAGTCACCGGACGGCTGGGGAAGTCTGGCTGTCGCGGGCGATGGGAAGGCCGAGGCCGGCGGGGCGTCGTTCCATGAGTTCATGGGCGGTCTGGCGGCCACCAACCAGAATGAGGATCCGCATATGACGGCCATCGGTCATTCCTACGGTTCGCGGACAGTGGGTGCCGCAACTCAGCAAGGGGATGGAATTCCAGGCGTCAGCGACATTGTGCTGGTGGGGAGCCCTGGCGTGGGGGTGGATCGCGCGGAGGACCTGGGGGTGGCGAAGGAACATGTTTTCGTCGGAGCGGCCAAGAACGACATCGTCACCAAGCTGCCTTCCAAGGGGCAGTCCTTGATCGGGTCGGCCGAGTTGCTGTTCGGTGGCCCGGCGGCTGCCTACGTGGCGGGAGAGATCGCCGATCCCGGTGATGACGACGTGTGGTTCGGCAAGGACCCGGCCAGTGAGGCGTTTGGCGCGAGGCGTTTCCCGGTGGACGACGGGCCGCCGTTGGTCGGGCCGGGTGGGCTCTCGGTCGATGCGCACTCGCAATACTTCGATCCGGATCGAGATGCGGTGTCTGCCGAAAGCATGGCTTTGATTGCCTCAGGGAATTCACGCAACGTCAGGATGGAGGAACTGCGATGAGCCGGGCAGGTAGGTGTATGGCGGCGGCAGTTCTTGCAGGTACGTTCCTGGCAGGTTGCTCAGGAGGCAGGGGGGAAGAAATGAACATGCAAGAAGCGGCGGAGCATTCGGATCAGATCCTCGATGCTGTTTTCGCAGAGATCAAACCGAATGTGCGCTGGATGCATGGCCCGACGACGACAAACAGTTGCGCGGTGACGCGGAGGCGGACCGTGATGACCATCGTGTCTGCTGAGCGGCGCGGTAGTTTCCTGGGCGTAGTGGATCGCTTCTGGCGCAAGAGTGGATATCGGATCAAGGCCATCAACAAGGATGTTGACGTCCCGGCGATTTTTGCGCAGACACAGGACGGTTTCGGAGTGAGCCTGATCGTCGCAGCCGAAGGCCAGGTCCACTTCGACGTCGACACCCCCTGCGTCCAGGAGTCCGAGGTGGCCGACTCCACCAGCAGGGCCACCGCCCCCACCTACGAAGGCATGGAGCACATCCCGCGCCCCAACATCCGCGACGACTTCTGGTCCGCCGGGGCCTCGGTGGCCAGGTCGGCGGGTTCTCCATGACCGGAGCAATCCATATCAACTTGCCCAACGGGCAAAGTTTTTGAGCCCTGCATTGGGCCCTGGGGCCCATGCTGCGTCCCCTGCCGCTGTGGTCGCATACGTGGAGTGATTTATCTGTCGCTGCGCCGCCCACTCACAAGGTAGGGGACTGGTCTTGTCTGGCATACGAGGAGTCGCGGTTCCGGGCGGCGTTGATGTAAGCGCTGTCGCGGTCCGTTCGGGCAGGCAACCGATGCCACGCCCACTGCAGGCGGTGCTCATTCTCGTTCAAGTGCTCCTCGTGGCAACGGTCGTGGGTGGGATCGACGTGCTGTCGGTCGCCGCTTCGGTCGACGCTGTCGATGGGCATCTGCTCGGGATGCTGCTGTACGCCGCCCTGCCCGGCATCACCGGTTTCGTGCTGTCCCTGTATGCGCGTACAGGGGGTGTCTCGATCTGGCGGGGCCTTCTCGCCGTGCATGCCTGGTTCATGCTCGGTGCGTTGGCCACGCTCAGTGGTGAGGCCGGCTTGCAGGGTGTGACGCGGCTGGTGATTCCCGCAGTGGTCGTCGTACTGCTTACACGCACCGAAGTGCGTGCCTGGTTCCGGCTGGGCAAGGAAGAGCGGGCCGAGCACCGGCCGTTCAGCTTCGCGCGGATGGTGAAGGCGCGCCGCGACAGCGGCCAGAGCGCCTTGGAGTACCTGGGAATGGTCCTCGTGGTCGTGGCCCTCGTCGGCGCGATCACGGCGACGGGTATCGGCGGGTCGGTGAGTGGCCGGCTTCAGAGCGCGATCTGCGAACTGACCGGAAGCTCATGCCCCGCTCCGGGTACCGATGTGGTGGCCGGCGGCGGGTCGGGCTCCGGGGGCAACCAGGGCGGTGAGGGTTCGGCCTCCGCAGGCGCGGGCTCCGAGGGTTCGACCGTAACGGGCGGCATGGCCACCGGCGGTGAGGATTCCGGGGGTTCGGCTGCTTCCGGTGGGTCCGACTCCGGTGGGTCCGACTCGGGCGGCGCGGGCGGTGCGGGCGGTGCGGGCGGTGCCGGTGGTACCGGCGGCTCCGGTGGTGCGGGCGGCGCAGGCGGAACTGGTGGTTCCGGTGGCACCGAAGGGTCCTCCGCGTCCGGTGGGGACGATTCCGCTACGCCGGTCGACGCGGGTAGATCCAATGGCGGCGGGGGCAACGGTCCCGGCAACGGCTCCGGCGGCGGTGACTCCGAGGGCGGGTTCTTCGACGGCTTCCTCGGCGACGGGCTCGGCGGCGATGTCAGCGGCATCGTCGACGCGGTCCTGAACCCCGTCGAGAGCGGCAAGGGCATCGTCGACCAGTGGACCAAGGACGCCCAGGGCGCGAGCGACAAGTGGGACCGGGGCGACTTCATCGGCGCGGCCTGGGACGTGAACAAGGCCGTCGGTGGCGGCGGTGGCGCCGGGATGGGGCTGCCGGGCTCCGGAGGCCGTGTCGACGCCGAGGTGAAGGAGGCCGAGCGCGGGTTCCTCAATGACCGGATTCCGGAGAACGCCACTGCGGCCCAGCGCAAGTCCTGGTGGGACGGGCTCTCGGAGGAGCAGCGCGAGCGGTACATCGAGCTGAGCCCGGACCGGATCGGCAACCTCGACGGTATTCCGGTGGCGGCCCGTGACGCGGCCAACCGCAAGAACCTCCAGGACCTGATCGGGAAGCTGGAGAAGACGGACACCGAGAAGGCCAAGAAGCAGCTGGCGGGTCTCAAGGAGATCGACCGGCAGCTGAAGGAGAAGCAGCAGCCGCCGATGTATCTGATCGGCATCGGGGACGAGGGCAACGGGAGGGCCATCGTCTCCTACGGCAACCCCGACACATCGAAGAACGTGTCGGCGTACGTACCGGGGCTCAACACCTCCCTGGACGAGGAGTTCGCGAAGAACGACCTCGGCCGCGCCCGTGACACGGCCATCGGCGCCCAGGGGTACGACGAGTCCACGGCGTCGATCGTCTGGCTCGGGTACGACGCTCCGCAGCTGCCGGACAGCGACGGTGTGGGCGGGTACTTCGCGGTGATGGGCAGCGGTCGGGCGGAGAAGGGCGGTGCGGCCTACAGCGACTTCATGGGCGGCATCGTGGCCACCAACCAGAACAAGGACCCGCATGTGACGGCGATCGGCCACTCCTACGGCTCGCGCACCGTCGGTGCCGCGACGCAGAGGGAGGGCGGGATCCCGGGGGTCGACGACATCATCCTGGTCGGCAGTCCGGGGGTCGGCGTCGACCACGCCGTGGACCTCGGGGTCGGCAGTGGGCACGTCTTCGTCGGAGCCGCGCGCAACGACCCGGTGACCAAGCTCCCCTCCAAGACCCAGGTCGCGGTGGGCGCGATCGGTCTGATCACGGGTGGCCCCGGTATCTCGTACCTCGCGGGAGACCTGGCCGACCCGGGCGACGACGACCTCTGGTTCGGCAAGGACCCGGCGAGCAAGGCGTTCGGGGCCCACCGGTTCCCCGTGGACGACGGCCCTGCGGTGATCAGCGGCAGTGGTGTCAGTCTGGAAGCGCACTCGCAGTACTTCGATCCCGAACGGGACGCCGTCTCTGCGGACAGCATCGCTCTGATCGTGTCGGGTCACTCCGACCGGCTCAAGATGGAGGAACAAAGGTGAGGCGAAGGTTCCCGATCGTTGCGATGGCCCTGGCTTTCGGGCTCGCCCTGTCCGGCTGCGGGACCGAGAACATGCGTCAGTCGGACGGAGGGAAGAAGAGCGGCATGGACATGCAGCAGGCCGCCGAACGTTCCGACGAGATGCTCGACGCGGTCCTGAAGGGGATCGAGCCGGAGGTCGAGTGGGCGCACGGCCCGACGACCACGCGCGCCTGCGGGGTGACCCGCAGGCGGACCGTGATGACCATCGTGTCCGCCGAGCGCCGTGAGATGTTCCTGGACCGGGTGGAGACCTTCTGGCGGGACAGCGACTACCGGATCAAGGCGGTCAACAACGACGAGGTGTTCCCCGCGGTCTACGCCGTGACGAAGAGCGGGTTCGGCATCAGCGTCAGCATCCGCGGCAAGGGCCAGGCCTTCTTCGAGGCGGACAGCCCCTGTGTGAAGGAGTCGAAGGTCGCCGACTCCACGTCCGAGCCGAACGGCAAGGCGTACAAGGGGGTCTACCCGTTGCCCCGTCCCAATGTCCGCTCCGATTTCTGGTCCGCCGGAGCCTCCTGATGACCGGTCAGCGCCCCCGATGACCCGAACAAGTCGCACACACCCGCGAAATCGGCCGTGAACCGCGCTCCGATGGGGGATGGTTGAGGGGTGCGGAAATATTGGATGGTCGGTGGGATCGGCGTCGGGTTGGCCATGTGCTTCGTGGCGCTGCTCGTCGTCGGTACGTACTCGGCCGCCGCCGGGCTCGCGGGTGCCGGCGGCGGCGCTGTCGGGCTGGCCAAGGGCGCTGTTCCGGCGCGCTACCAGCCCCTGGTGCAGAAGTGGGGCAATCTCTGTCCCGCCATCAACCCCGCTCTCCTGGCCGCGCAGCTGTACCAGGAGAGCGGGTGGAACCCCAAGGCGCAGAGCCATGCGGCCGCGCAGGGCATCGCGCAGTTCATCCCCGGCACCTGGGCCTCGCACGGGATCGACGGGGACAAGGACGGCGACCGGGACGTGTGGGACCCGGCCGACGCGATTCCTTCGGCCGCCTCGTACGACTGTGAGCTCGCCGGGTACGTGAAGAAGGTCCCGGGCGATCCCACCGACAACATGCTGGCCGCCTACAACGCCGGTGCCTACCGGGTGATCAAGGCGGGCGGGGTCCCCGGGATCGAGGAGACCCAGAACTACGTCAAGATCATCCGGACCCTGGAGAAGAGCTTCGCCAGGCCCGTGGGCCGCGTCGAGCCGTCCCGCCAGGCTGCCGCCGCCATCCACTTCGCGCAGGGCCGCCTCGGTACGCCGTATCTGTGGGGCGGGAACGGCACGAAGGAGCAGGGCGGCCGGTTCGACTGTTCCGGGCTGACCCAGGCCGCGTACCGGACCGTCGACATCGAACTGCCCCGGGTGGCCAACGACCAGTACAACGCCGGGCCGCACCCCTCGCGGGACGAGCTGCTGCCGGGCGACCTGGTGTTCTTCTCCGACGACCTGACCAACTCGCGGGCCATCCGTCACGTGGGGCTCTATGTCGGGGGCGGCTACATGATCAACGCTCCGTACACCGGGTCGGTGATCCGGTTCGACAAGATCGACACGCCCGATTACTTCGGTGCGACCCGGGTCACCAAGGACGGGGCCGCGGCACTTCCCACGGACCTTCCCCAGGCCTGACGGTCACGGACCTTCCCCAGGCCTGACGGTCACGGACCGGCCGGAGGCCGTCCACGCCTGACGGAGAGTCGGCCGTGGCCGGAACTCTCTGTGAAGCCTGGGCCCTGAGCTGCGACAACGAGTCTCTCTTCGATAACGTCATGGTGATCATTCGGTGGAGAGCGGAACGTACACGGTTGGCGGGCCGTTCCCTGGACTGGGACGGCCCGTGCGCTGACCATGCGGGCGGCGGTCCGGACGTCGTGCGACAGAGCTGTCGCACGGTGACGGGCCGCGGGGCCGGACCCGGCGGTATCCGCATCGCATCGAACACGGGGGTTCGACCAATGCGGCGTGCACGGACGCGCGTCGCGGCAGCAGACAAGGCAAGGGGCCGCAGCAGATGGCTGGACTCGCACTCGATGGGTCGAACCCCGACGTCAGCCTGCTCTACGACATCAATGGGCTGGCGAAAGCCGCTCCCACCTGGTTCGACCGGGTCATGGAGTTCGTCGGTGAGTACGGGATCATGCTCGGCATGGTCCTGGTGGCCCTGTGGTGCTGGTGGAGCGTTCGTCGGCGCGGCACGGCCGAGGACTCGGTGACCGCTGTCGCCGGCATCGTCTGGGCGCCGCTCGCCGCCGGGATCGCGCTGCTCATCAACATCCCGATCCGGGGGTTCGTGGAACGGCCGCGTCCGTTCAACGACCACGACGGACTCGATGTGCTCGTGGAGGGCAAGACGGACTTCTCCTTCGTCAGCGACCACGCCACCATGGCGATGGCCATCGGTGTCGGACTCTTCGTGGCCAACCGCAAGTTCGGGTTCGCCGCCCTCGGCCTGGCGCTCGTCGAAGGGTTCTGCCGTGTCTACATGGGCGTGCACTACCCCACCGATGTGATCGGCGGCTTCGCCCTCGGCACGGCCGTGGCCCTGCTGCTCGCGCCGCTCGCCATGGCCTTGCTGACCCCGCTGGTGACCGCGGTCTCCCGGTCGGAGCGGGTCGGTGTACTCGTACGGTCCCGGCGCCCCGTCGCCGGTTCCGCCGAGGGGCGCGAGGACGCGCTCGGGATTCCCGAGCCGCGGCCGGGGTCCGGACGCGGCGCCGCGGGGGAGAAGGACCTGGCCGCCTGACCGACGGGCCCGGAGGTTCGGGGACTCGTAGTCCCCTGTTCCCTGGTGCCAAAGTCCCCGGGCCCCCGGGCCCATGGTGGCAAAGTCCCTGGGCCCCGGGCCCATGGTGGCAAAGCCCCGGAGCTCCTGGTGGCAAGGGCTCCGGGGCCCTTTTGTGTCACAGATCCGGAGCAACGAGGGCCCGAAGCGTCGAGGCCCCGGCGACCCGAAGGACCGGCGACCCGTGGGCCCCCGCACCCCGAGGCCCCCGCGCCCCGGCGTCTCACAGTGCGTGCGGGAAGGTGAACAGGCCCGTCGGGTCGTACTGCTTCTTCAGGCGTGACAGCCGGTCCGCCGCGGTGCCGTAGTAGGCCTTCCGCCAGTTCGTCAGCAAGGGGTCCGGGTAGTTCTGGTACGCCTCGCCCGACGCGTACCGGCGCAGCGCTCGATGGGTGTTTTTCAGCCACTCCTGTTGCGCGGTGCCAGGGCTGTCGGGGCGCCAGGAACCGATGTACTGGGCGAGCATCCGGGAGCTTCGGTGGACGAACGCGGTCTCCTGCAGGCCGACCCGGTTGATGGCCCCGCCGAGCGCGGTCAGCGAGAGGGAGCTGCCGCCTCCGCCCTGTTCCCGTCCCGCGCCGATCCGGGTGAACGCCTCCGTCCGGTCGATCAGGGCGCGCAGGCCCGCCGGGGGGAGCGGGCCGGTGAAGAAGTCGGAGGCGGCGCTGTACGTCTCGCGCTGGAGGGCTCCGTCCGCCGTACGGCCCGGTGTCGTACCCGGCAGATGGCACTGCGCGTCCGTGAAGCCCGAGCAGCCCGCGTACACGAGCATCGCCTCCTGGTAGCTGCGGCTGCGCAGCGATACGGAGGAGGCGGAGGCGCCGATCCGGTCGGCGAGACGGTCGACGGCGTTCTGCAGGTCCCCGTACGTACCGAGGCTGAACGCGGCGACCGTGAGGGTGGGGGTGGCGCCGCCCGGCCCCGCGGCGAGGTGGGCGGAGGACCAGATCTCGTCCGGCTGGTCCGGCCCCCACGACTGCCAGGCGGCGAGGACCGCCTGCGCGCGGGACCAGGGCCAGCTGAGGTAGGCGCTGACCGTCCGGGGGGCCGGCCGGGTGCGGAAGCGGAGTTCGGTGACGACGCCGAAGTTGCCGTTGCCCGCGCCGCGCAGGGCCCAGAACAGGTCCTGATGGCGGGAGGCGTCCGCGGTGACCGTCCGGCCGTCGGCCGTGATCAGTCTGGCCGAGGTCAGGCTGTCGCAGGTCAGGCCGTACGCGCGAGAGGCGACGCCGTGCCCGCCGCCCAGTGTGAGGCCGGAGATGCCGACCGTGGGACAGGAGCCGCCGGGGATCGTCCGGCCGTGCCGGGCCAGGCCCCGGTAGACATCGATCAGCCGGGCGCCCGCGCCTATGGTGCTCCCGGTGCCGTCGCGCTCGACCCGGGCGAGCGAGGAGACGTCGATGACGAGGCGGCCGTTGCCGCTGGACCAGCCCGCGTAGGAGTGACCGCCGCTGCGTATCGCCACGGGGGTGCCGGTCGTACGGGCGAAGGCCAGGCACTCGCGGATGTCCTCCTCGTGTTCCGCGTACGCCACGGCCGCCGGTTTCAGACCGTCGAACCGGGTGTTGTAGAGCTGCCGGGCCGTGCCGTACGCGGAGTCGCCGGGCCGTACGAGGGGGCCGTCCAGGCTGCGGGCCAGGGCCGGCCAGTCGGCGGGCGAGGCCGGGGCGGAACCCGGCGGGGCGGGCGTGGCCGCGGTGGGGCGGGCGGTGGCCGGGGCGCTGCCGGTGGGCCCGCCCGCGCCGGGGCCGTCGTCCGGGGCCTCGCAGGCAGTGGCGGCGGCGGTGGTGAGCGCCGCGGCCAGCCCGGTGGCCAGCACGGTGCGGCGGCTCGGCGCGGTGGGGGCGTTCATGGAACCTCCGGTTCGGGGACCGCCGGGGCGGAGCCTCCGGCCGGAAACATGCGGCTGTCCCGGAGCGCGCCGGGGTGTCGGGGAGCGGCAGGCGGGGTGTCAGGGAGCGGCGAGGTGCTGTTCGGCGTCGGTGCGGGCCCGGTCCCGGGATCTGCGGGCCGGTCCGGACCAGCCGCAGCTGCAGCGGGCCAGGCAGAACGAGCCCCGTTCGACCGTCGAGGTGCTGTGCCCGGCGTCGTCCGGCCGGGGTGCGGTCGACCGGGGAGCGAGGGACGTCACGGGGGCGGATGCCGCGGTGACGGGGGAGCGGGTGGGGGGTTCCTCGGGCACGCGTCCACGGTACTGGTGGCGGCCCCGATGCGGGAGGGAGCGGGCCGATCGCCCGGGGTGGCGGGGAGGGGCGCGGCGGGGGCGCGCCGGGGCGGCGTGACGGGGGACCGCGGTGGTCGTTATGCGGGGCGGGTGAGGGCTCGGTCGGGCAGTAGTCGTTGAGGGTTGGCAGGCGATGGTGGTGCGGCAGCACAGGTGTGGAGGCGGGGCCCGGACGGTCCGCGCACTGGCGGTGGCGGGTGTGATGGCGGTGTCCGTCGGGTGTTCGGGCGGCGGAGAGGGCGGCGAGGGGCCGGCGGGCGGGGGCGGTGCGGTCTCGGCGGGGCGTCCCGCCGATGTGCTCGGGCAGGCGGCCGATGTGCTGGCCGAGTCGGGCGGCGCCGAGACGCGTACGTCGATGGAGACGGCGGTCGGCGGGACCCGGGTGACGATCAGGGGCCAGGGGATGTACGACTTCCGCAGACAGCTCGGACAGATCAAGGTCGTACTCCCGAAGGACGCCGCGGGGGCCGAGGGGCACCGTCCGATCACCGAGCTGCTGACCCCCGGGGCCCTCTACATGAAGAACCGTGGAGCCGGGGTCCCCGACGACAAGTGGGTCAGGGTCGATACGACGGCTCTGGACGACGGCAATCTCCTCACCGGCGGGGTCACCGATCCGATGGCCGCGGCGGAGCTGTTGCGCGGTGCGCGCGGGGTGACGTACCGGGGGGAGACGGAGCTGGCCGGGGTGACCGTGCATCACTACCGGGGCACCGCAGACCTGGGCCGTGCGGCGCGGGCGGCCTCGCCGCAGTCGCGCGGTGCGCTGGCCGCCGCGGCGAAAGGGTTCAGCAGGGACGCCGTCCCCTTCGACGCCTATCTGGACGAGGAGGGGCGGCTGCGCAAGGTGCGCCACCGCTTCACCTTCGCCGCCGAGGGGCCCGAGGGGCCCGAGGTGACCGTGGTGTCGACGATGCTGCTGTACGGGTTCGGGGTGCCGGTCACCGTGATGCTGCCGGACGACGACGACATCTATACGGGGGAGATCAGGCAGGGCTGAACGCCGAGCGTCCCGCCGAGCCCGGTCCTGTCGGGCCCGCCCGGTCCGCGAGCCCGGTGGGTACCCGCGGTGCGCGGGGTCCGGTTGGGTGGCCGAAATGGTCCGTCCGTGCCATGCACATCGACTGTCCCGCTCCCTACGCTGGGGGGCAGGTGCGCCAAGGGTCGGCGACGGCAGAGAGAGGTGACGCAGGTGGTGACGCTCAGCGCTCCGAACGCTCAGGACTGTGTGGCTCTCGCCGAGATCGAACTGTGCGGCGAGCTGATGATCGCGGCCTCGGCCACCCGTGAGGAACGCCTCAGCCCGGACCGTATCGACGAGGTGCTCGACGTGCGCGGAAGCGTACGGGCGGACGTACGGGGAGATGTACGAGGCGACGTACGGGCGGACGCGCCGTGTGCCGGGCACCGGACACCGGTCCCCCGGCAGGGCTGCCGCCGGGGGTGACATCCCGCACGTCGTGGTTCCTCGTCGACCGGCTCACGTACGGAGTCGACCGGCTCACGTACGGAGCAGACGGGCGATCGCCTTCGTGGCCTCCTCGACCTTCGCGTCGATCTCCTCGCCGCCCTTGACCGAGGCGTCGGCGACACAGTGGCGCAGATGCTCCTCCAGCAGCTGGAGCGCGAACGACTGGAGGGCCTTGGTGGAGGCCGAGACCTGAGTCAGTATGTCGATGCAGTAGACGTCCTCGTCGACCATGCGCTGGAGGCCGCGGATCTGGCCCTCGATCCTGCGCAGGCGCTTGAGGTGCTCGGCCTTCTGATGGTGGTAGCCGTGGATACCGCGGTCATGGTCGGTGACGATCTCGGCGGTGCCCGCCGCACCGCCCTCCGTGGTCTCGGTGGTGGTCATCGCGTCCGTCATTGCGTCCTCCCGTTGTCCTCTGAGCTGTGTCTTGCCGGTGTCTTGCCTGCGTCGCATCTGCGCTTGATATACCCCTGCCCGGTATATCGTAACGAATCCAGCCGAAACGTGACCGGGGGTCCGTGCTGATCACTGTGCCTGATGGGCGACACTGAGAATGCCGGTTAGCCGTGGCCGGATGATGCGCCTAGCATCAGCCTGACCGAATCCAAAGCACCCCGAGGACCCCACGTGCGCTTTCGTCTGACCCCCAGGGAGACGAGCTTCTACGACATGTTCTCCGCGTCTGCGGACAACATCGTCACGGGCTCGAAACTCCTGATGGAACTGCTCGGGGCGGATTCTGCCTCCCGAGTCGAGATCGCGGAGCGTATGCGGGCAGCGGAGCACGCGGGGGACGACGCCACCCACGCGATCTTCCACCAGCTCAACTCCTCCTTCATCACGCCGTTCGACCGCGAGGACATCTACAACCTCGCTTCGTCGCTCGACGACATCATGGACTTCATGGAGGAGGCCGTCGACCTGGTCGTGCTCTACCAGGTCGAAGAGCTCCCCAAGGGGGTCGAGCAGCAGATCGAGGTCCTGGCCCGAGCGGCGGAGCTGACCGCCGAGGCCATGCCGAGCCTGCGGACCATGGAGAACCTCACCGAGTACTGGATCGAGGTCAACCGTCTGGAGAACCAGGCCGACCAGATCCACCGCAAGCTGCTCGCCCACCTCTTCAATGGCAAGTACGACGCCATGGATGTTCTGAAGCTCAAGCAGATCGTGGACGTACTGGAAGAGGCGGCTGACGCGTTCGAACACGTCGCCAACACCGTGGAGACCATCGCGGTCAAGGAGTCCTGAACCTCGTGGACACCTTTGCGCTGATCGTGACCATCGGTGTCGCGCTCGGCTTCACATACACGAACGGCTTCCACGACTCGGCGAACGCCATCGCCACCTCGGTCTCCACCCGGGCGCTGACCCCGCGGGCGGCCCTGGCCATGGCCGCCGTGATGAACCTCGCGGGTGCCTTCCTGGGCCAGGGGGTCGCCAAGACCGTCAGCGAAGGCCTCATCGCCACGCCCGAGGGCCAGAAGGGGATGGGCATCCTGTTCGCGGCGCTGGTCGGCGCGATCATCTGGAACCTCGTCACCTGGTACTACGGCCTGCCGTCCTCGTCCTCGCACGCGCTGTTCGGTGGCATGGTCGGTGCGGCGCTGGCCGGCGGGACGATGGTGCACTGGGACGGGGTGCTGGAGAAGATCGTCATCCCGATGTTCCTCTCGCCGATCATCGGTCTGGTCGTCGGTTATCTCGTGATGGTCGCCATCATGTGGATGTTCCGGAACGCCAACCCGCACAAGGCCAAGCGCGGCTTCCGGATCGCGCAGACGGTCTCGGCGGCGGGCATGGCGCTCGGGCACGGCCTCCAGGACGCCCAGAAGACGATGGGCATCGTCGTGATGGCGCTCGTCATCGCCGATGTCGAGGGACCGAACGACGAGATCCCGGTCTGGGTGAAGATCGCCTGTGCGCTGATGCTCTCGCTCGGTACGTACGCGGGCGGCTGGCGCATCATGCGTACGCTCGGCCGCAAGATCATCGAGCTGGACCCGCCGCAGGGCTTCGCGGCCGAGACGACCGGTGCGTCGATCATGTTCGGCTCGGCGTTCCTGTTCCACGCGCCGATCTCCACGACGCATGTCATCACCTCGGCGATCATGGGCGTCGGTGCCACCAAGCGGGTGAACGCGGTGCGGTGGGGCGTGGCCAAGAACATCATCCTCGGCTGGTTCATCACCATGCCGGCCGCGGCGCTCGTCGCCGCGCTGAGCTACGGCGTCGTGGTGCTGCTCTTCGGCTGAGGGCCGATACCCCGCGTCGCCCTGTTGCCCCGCCGTTGACACGTGCCAACCGGCGGCCGTACGGAAATGGGTCCGCCCCCGTTCTCTCTCCGGAGATCGGGGGCGGACCCTTTTGCCTTGTGGTGGCACCGCCATGCAGCACCGCAAGGCCGTCTGTGGGTTATCCGAAGCGGCCGGAGATGTAGTCCTCCGTCGCCTGGACCGACGGGTTGGAGAAGATCCGCTCCGTCTCGTCTATCTCGATGAGCCGGCCGGGCTTGCCCACCGCCGACAGGTTGAAGAACGCCGTGCGGTCCGAGACACGGGCCGCCTGCTGCATGTTGTGCGTCACGATGACGATCGTGAAGCGCTCCTTCAGCTCGCCGATCAGGTCCTCGATGGCGAGGGTCGAGATCGGGTCGAGCGCGGAGCACGGCTCGTCCATCAGCAGGACGTCGGGCTCGACCGCGATGGCGCGGGCGATGCACAGACGCTGCTGCTGCCCGCCGGAGAGGCCGGAGCCCGGCTTGTTCAGGCGGTCCTTGACCTCGTTCCAGAGGTTCGCGCCGCGCAGGGACTTCTCGACCGTGTCGTTCAGCTCGCTCTTGCGGTAGCTGCCGTTCAGACGCAGGCCCGCCGCGACGTTGTCGAAGATCGACATGGTCGGGAACGGGTTCGGGCGCTGGAAGACCATGCCGACCGTGCGGCGCACGGTGACCGGGTCGACGTTCGAACCGTAGAGGTCCTCGTCGTCCAGCAGCACCTTGCCCTCGACGCGGCCACCGGGGGTGACCTCGTGCATCCGGTTCAGGGTGCGCAGGAAGGTGGACTTGCCGCAGCCGGAGGGGCCGATGAAGGCGGTCACGGAGCGGGGCTCCACGGTCATCGAGATGTCCTCGATGGCCTTGTGGCTGCCGTAGTAGGCGGTCAGTCCGCTGATGTCGATGCGCTTGGCCATGGTGAGAATCACTGCTTCTTTCGGGAGGTCGCTGATGGCCGCGTCAGCGACCGGTCTTCGGGGCCTTCCAGCGGGCGATGCCGCGGGCCACGAGGTTGAGGATCATGACGAAGGCGATCAGCACCAGGGCAGCGGCCCAGGCACGGTCGTACGAGGCGGGCTCGCCGATCTTGTACTGCTCCCAGATGTAGAAGGGGAGCGAGGACTGGGCGCCTTCGAAGGGGTTCGCGTTGATCAGCTGGCTGCCGAAGACCAGCAGCATGATCGGCGCGGTCTCCCCCGCGATACGGGCGATGGCGAGCATGACGCCGGTCGTGATGCCACCGATCGCGGTCGGCAGGACCACCTTCAGGATGGTGCGCCACTTCGGGATGCCGAGGGCGAGGGAGGCCTCGCGGAGCTCGTTGGGGACGAGCTTGAGCATCTCCTCGGTGGAGCGGACCACGACCGGGATCATCAGGATCGTCAGGGCCAGCGCGCCCATCAGCCCGGAGGGCTGGAGCTCCGCCATCAGCATGATCGACAGGATGAAGAGCCCGGCCACGATGGACGGGATACCGGTCATCACGTCGACGAAGAAGGTGACGGCCTTGGCGAGCGCGCCCTTGCCGTACTCCACCAGGTAGACGGCGGTCAGCAGGCCGAGCGGGGCGGAGATCGCCGTGGCGATACCGACCTGCTCCAGGGTGCCGATCAGCGCGTGGTAGACACCGCCGCTGGCCTCGGAACCGAGCACTCCCGCCATGGAGTGGGTCAGGAAGTAGAAGTCCAGGCGCTCGGCGCCCCGGCTGATGGTCGTCCAGAGCAGCGAGGCCAGCGGAACGACGGCGATCAGGAAGCAGACCCACACGACGCTGGTGGCGAGGCGGTCCTTGGCCTGGCGCTGGTTCTCGACGACGGTGGTCACCGCGTACGAGATCGCCAGGAAGAGGAGGGCGGAGATCAGCCCCCACTGGGTGCGGCTGTGCCAGCCGGCGGCCACGCCGATTCCCACACCGAGGGCGAGGGCGACGGCGGCGAAGCCGACCGGGGCCAGACGCGGCAGCGTCTTGCTGCTGAGGCTGTTCTTCGGCACGGTCGTCACGGGCTTCGGGCGTTCCTGGACGCTGGTCGGTGCGTTGCTCATGCGTTGGCCCCCGAGTATTCCTTGCGGCGGGCGATGATGAGCCGGGCCGCGCCGTTGACCAGCAGGGTGAGGACGAAGAGGACGAGTCCGGAGGCGATCAGGGCGTCGCGTCCGAAGGCGTCGGCCTCGTCGAACTTCGCGGCGATGTTCTGGGCGAACGTCCCGCCGCCCGGGTTCAGCACATGCAGCGAGATCAGGAAGCTCGGCGACAGGACCGTGGCGACGGCCATCGTCTCGCCGAGCGCGCGGCCCAGTCCCAGCATCGACGCGGAGATCACGCCGGAGCGGCCGAAGGGCAGCACCGAGAGGCGGATGACCTCCCAGCGGGTGGCGCCGAGGGCGAGCGCGGCTTCCTCGTTCATCTTCGGGACCTGGAGGAAGACCTCGCGGCTGACGCTGGTCACGATCGGCAGGATCATGATGGCCAGCAGGATGCCGACGGTGAAGAGCGAGCGGGCGACGCCGACCTCGGTCTTCTCGAAGATGTACGTCCAGCCGAAGAACTGGTCGAGCCAGAGGTTCAGGCCTTCGAGGTACGGCACGAGGACGAGCGCGCCCCAGATGCCGTAGACGATGCTGGGGACCGCGGCGAGCAGGTCGACGACGTACGCGAGGGGCGCGGCGAGCTTGCGCGGCGCGTAGTGCGAGATGAAGAGGGCGATGCCGACGGCGATCGGAACCGCGATGATCATCGCGATGACCGAGCTGACGACGGTGCCGAAGAGCAGGACCGCGATACCGAAGACCGGCGGGTCACCGGCCGGGTTCCAGTCGAAGGTCGTGAGGAAGTTGCCCTCGTTCTTCGAGATGGCGAGCACGGCGCGGTAGCTGAGGAACACGGCGATCGACGCCATGATCACGAGCAGCAGAATGCCCGAGCCCCGCGAGAGGCCCAGGAAGATCTTGTCGCCCGCGCGCCCGGTGGACCTGGGGCGGATCCGGGGCGTCGGCGGGGCCGGTGGTGTGTCTATCGGTGTGGTGGAAGCCATGGTCTTTCCGGTCTGTGTGGGGGAGCTTGCGCTCCCCTGGCGGCGGTGCACCGGATGGGTCGGGCGGATGGGGGGAGTGGTGGTGCGGCGGGCCGGTCCGGAGGGGTGCGCCGGGCCGGCCTGCCGCGTGTCACGTACTGAGGCGCGGGTTCCCGTACCTCAGTACGTGGTGTTGCGGTGTCGCTGGGCTAGGAAAGGCTGCCGATGGTCTCGCGGACCTTGGCGTTGATCTCGGCGGGGATCGGGGCGTAGCCGGCGTCCGTGAGGACCTTCTGGCCCTCGTCGGAGGCGGTGTAGGTCAGGAAGGACTTGACCGTGCCGAGGGTGTCGGCCTTGTTGCCGGTGTCGCAGACGACCTCGTACGTCACCAGGACCAGCGGGTAGGCGCCCTCGGCCTTGGTGGTGTAGTCCAGGTCGAGCGCCAGGTCCTTGCCGGTGCCCTTGATCTTGGCGGCGGCGATGGCCTTGGAGGCGTTCTCCGAGGTGGCCTTGACCGGGGCGGCGCCACCGGTGTTGATGTCGACGGTGGTGATGTTCTGCGAGGAGGCGTAGGAGAGCTCGAAGTAGCCGATCGCGCCGTCGACCTGCTTCACCTGGGCGGCGACGCCGGAGGAGCCGGACGCGGCCTGGCCACCGGGGGCCGGCCACTTCTTCTCGGCCTCGTACTTCCAGTCGCTCGGGGCCGCGGCGCCGAGGTACTTGCCGAGGTTCTGCGTGGTGCCGGAGTCCTCGGAGCGGTGGAAGGCCTGGATGGCCTTGTCCGGCAGCTTGGCGCCGTCGTTGAGCTTGGCGATCGCGGGGTCGTTCCACTTCTTGATCTTGTTGTCGAAGATCTTGGCGAGCGTGGGGGCGTCCAGCGTGAGGCTGTCGACACCCTCCAGGTGGAAGCCGATCGCGATCGGGCCGCCGACCATCGGGAGGTTGATGCCCTGGCCGGTCTTGCAGGTCTTCTTCGAGTCGGCGACCTCTTCGGGCTTCAGCGCCGAGTCGGAACCGGCGAAGCCGACGGTGCCCTGGTTGAAGGCGATGATGCCCTCACCGGAGGAGGAGGACTTGTAGTTGATCTCCACATCGGAACAGGCGGCCATGTAGTTCTTGACCCAGAGGTCCATGGCGTTCTTCTGTGCGCTGGAGCCGGAGGCGCGCAGCTGGCCCTTGGCGCCGTCGCACTTGATGTTCGACGCCGCGCTGGTCTTGCCGCCGCCACCACCGGTGCTGCCGTCGCCGCTGTTGTCGTCCGAACCGCACGCCGTGAGGACCAGGGCGCCGGAGACGGCGAGGGCACCGAGCGCGGTGGCACGAAGCCGGTTCTTGCGCTGAAGCTTCACTTTCGGGTGTTCCTTCCAGGAGCCGCCGTGGTCTGTTCGTTCTACGACGGCGTGCGATGAGGAGTGGTGTCGAGGCTTGGCGCCGCGCACCGTGTACGTCCGAAATTAGGCAGAACAGGTGAAGCGGCCTACGGGAGAGAGTGAACGGAAGGTGAACCGTGTCGGACAGGCGGGGGGCGGTGTGCGGGGCGCCTGCCCACCGGTCTGCCCGGGGCGGCGAAAAGTGGAGGAAAGGGCGCACAGGAAGAGCTGCCCGGCGCTGTGGTGGGGAAAACGGTGGGGCTGGGGTGGTGAAGAGGGCAGCGAGGGGGTGGTGAAGCGGTGGTGCCGGGGCGGTGGGAGCGGCGGAAAGGGTGGAAACGGCGGGGGCGGTGGGAGCTGGTGGGAGCGGTGGGGCCGCGGTCGCGGGGCCGGCGTCAGGTGCGGGCGTGGGCGTGGGCGTGGGCGTGGTGCGGGCGTGGGCCTGGGGCAGATGTGGGCCTGGGGCAGACGTGGTCTGGGACAGGCGTGGTTTGGGTCAGACGTGGCTTGGGTCAGACGCGGTCATGGACGGACATGGCCTGGGGCAGACGGCGGCCTGGGCCAGATGCGGCCTGGGTCAGACGTGGGGGAGCAGCTTCAGGAGGGCGTCCAGCTGGTCGCGGTCCCGGTCGCGGGTCAGACGGTCGCGGGTCGCCGCGGGGGAGAGCCAGGCGAGGCGGTCCACCTCGTCGTTGGGGACGAAGGCGCCGCCCGTCGCCTCGGCAGCCCAGTACGCGACCTCCTTGGGCCGGCCGTTGACCAGGTACCGGGACGTCGGGAGCCGGTCACCCGGGGCGCAGTGGTGGCCGGTCTCCTCCAGCACCTCGCGCAGGGCGCCGTGCAGCGCCGCCTCGCCCCGCTTCAGCTTCCCCTTGGGAAACGACCAGTCGTCGTAGCGGGGCCGGTGGACCAGGCAGATCTCCAGCCCGCCGCCGTACGGGGAACGGCGCCACAGCACGCAGCCCGCCGCCAGCACGGGCGCCGGGCCCGTGCCGGTGGTGCCGGTGGTGCCGGTCCGGTCGCGCGCCGGGCCCGTGCCGGTGGTCATGGCGCGGTCACGGCCGCCGCGTACGGCCAGGCCTCCCGGAACGCCCCGCGCGCCGCCTCCACCCCGTGCCGCTGGTCCGCGTGGAGCACCCCGAGGGCGTACGCCGTCGCCGGGGCGATCCGCGGGGTGCGGGCCGCCGCTGCCGCCGCCGAGGCCGCCTCCGCCGCGTCCCGGTGCAGATCGAGGGCCTGACCCGCCCCGGCCAGGACCGGATCGGGGGCGCCCAGGACCACCTCGTGCGCGTACCGGTGCAGCCGCAGCAGCAGGCGGGCCTGGTGCCAGGGTGCGTCCTGCGCCTCGTTGTACGGCTCGGCGCTCTCGTCGGGCGGCAGCGCCGCCACCGCACCGAGCAGCCGCTGCTCGGCCCGTTCGGCCGGCTCCAGGAGCGCTTCGGAGACGGGAGCCGCGTTTCCGGTCGCCAGCGGGACCTCGGAGGCCAGCAGCGCGACGGCGTCGGCGACCGCGTGGAAACGGGAGGAGCCGAGCGCCTGGAGGGCCGCGGAGTGGGCGCGGGTCCGGGCCAGCGTCAGCTGGCGCTCCAGGAGTGCTCCGGCGCGCGCCGCCCCGACACCCAGCGCGGCCCGCTCCTGCCCGGACGCTCCGGAGGACGGGCCCGAGGCCGCTCCCGGGGACGAGCCGGGGGCGGTGGGCGGGGAGGCCGTGGCGCTGCCACCGGCGCGCGCCGGTGGCAGGGCGGCGCCCGAGAGCCGGTGCAGGGCGTCGAGCAGCCGGACGAGCCGGGTGGAGTAGGCGTGCTCCCGGGCGAGCGTGCCGGAGAGCCAGGCCAGTTCCGTACGGAGCTGGTCGGCCCAGACCGGGTCGAGCACGCTCCGGAAGGTGTGCAGCGAGCCGCTGATCCGGCGGGCGGAGCGACGCAGCGCGCTCACGGCCTCCTCGGCCCCCCGCGCCCCGGGGTCCGTGGGGGCGCTGTGCTCGCGGTGCAGGCGCAGGCTGCGCAGGAAGTCCGCTGCCTGCGCCCGGAGATAGGGCGCGAGGACCGCTTCCGCGGTCAGGTCCGCGGGGGCCTGCGTCGTCGTCTGGTGGTCAGGGCGTCGCACGCCGGCGCCTCCGGGCATCAATGAGCATTTCCTGTACGTGCCGCAGCGGCTGGCCGTCCGCGTCCATGGCGTGCCGGGTCCAGTTGCCGTCGGGACCGAGGTGCCAGGAGGCGGTGGTGTCGGCCATACCGGTCTCCAGGAGCCGGCTGAGCGCGGCGCGGTGGGCGGGGTCGGTGACCCGGACCAGTGCTTCGATCCGGCGGTCGAGATTGCGGTGCATCATGTCGGCGCTGCCGAACCACACCTCGGGTTCGCCTCCGTTGCCGAAGGAGAAGACCCGTGAGTGTTCGAGGAAGCGGCCCAGTATCGAGCGGACCCGGATGTTCTCGGAGAGGCCGGTGACACCGGGGCGTATCGCGCAGATGCCGCGTACCCAGATGTCGACCGGGACGCCCGCCTGCGCGGCCCGGTAGCAGGCGTCGACCATCGCTTCATCGACCATCGAGTTGACCTTGAAGCGGACGTAGGCGGGGCGGCCGGCCCGGTGGTGGGCGATCTCCTTGTTGATGCGGGCGATCAGCCCGTCGCGCAGGGACTTCGGGGCGACCAGGAGCCGGCGGTAGGTCTCGCGGCGCGAGTAGCCGGAGAGCCGGTTGAACAGGTCGGAGAGGTCCGCCCCGACCTGCGGGTCCGCGGTGAGCAGACCGAGGTCCTCGTACAGCCGGGCGGTCTTGGGGTGGTAGTTCCCGGTGCCGACGTGGGAGTAGCGGCGCAGGGTGTCGCCCTCCTGGCGGACGACGAGCGAGAGCTTGCAGTGGGTCTTCAGCCCGACGAGGCCGTACACGACGTGGCAGCCCGCCTCCTCCAGCTTGCGGGCCCATTTGATGTTGGCCTGCTCGTCGAAGCGGGCCTTGATCTCGACGAGTACGAGGACCTGCTTGCCGGACTCGGCCGCGTCGATCAGGGCGTCGACTATCGGGGAGTCGCCGGAGGTCCGGTACAGCGTCTGCTTGATCGCCAGGACGTCCGGGTCGCCCGCCGCCTGTTCCAGGAACGCCTGGACGGAGGTGGAGAAGGAGTCGTACGGGTGGTGGAGCAGGACGTCTCGTTCGCGCAGGGCGGCGAAGATGTCGGGCGCCGAGGCGGATTCGACCTCGGCGAGATCGCGGTGGGTGCCCGCGATGAACTTGGGGAACTTCAGCTCCGGCCGGTCCAGCGACGCGATGGCGAACAGGCCGGTGAGGTCGAGCGGTCCGGGCAGCGGGTAGACCTCGGCGTCGGACACCTTCAGCTCGCGGACCAGCAGGTCCAGCACGTACGGGTCGATGGACTCCTCGACCTCCAGGCGGACCGGCGGGCCGAAGCGGCGCCGCATGAGCTCCTTCTCCAGGGCCTGGAGCAGGTTCTCCGCGTCGTCCTCCTCCACCTCCAGGTCCTCGTTCCTGGTGACGCGGAACATGTGGTGGGCGAGGACCTCCATGCCCGGGAAGAGCTCTTCCAGGTGGGCGGCGATGATGTCCTCAATGGGGACGTACCGCTGCGGGGACGCCTCCAGGAAGCGGGTCAGCAGCGGCGGCACCTTGACCCGGGCGAAGTGGCGGTGGCCGCTGACCGGGTTGCGTACGACGACGGCGAGGTTGAGCGAGAGCCCCGAGATGTACGGGAAGGGGTGCGCCGGGTCGACGGCCAGCGGGGTCAGGACCGGGAAGACCCGCTGGCGGAAGAAGGTGAACAGGCGGGCCTGTTCCTTCTCGGTCAGCTCGGGCCAGCGGATCAGCTGGATGCCCTCGTCGGACAGGGCGGGCGCGATGTCCTGCTGGTAGCAGGCGGCGTGCCGGGCCATGAGTTCGCGCGACCGGGTCCAGATCAGGTCGAGGACCTCGCGGGGCTGAAGCCCGGACGCGGAGCGGTTGGCGACACCGGTGGCGATACGGCGCTTGAGTCCGGCAACCCGGACCATGAAGAACTCGTCCAGGTTCGACGCGAAGATGGCGAGGAAATTAGCCCGTTCGAGTACGGGTGTCGCCGGATCCTCGGCCAGTTCGAGGACGCGTTCGTTGAAGGCGAGCCAGCTGCGTTCCCGGTCGAGGAAACGGCCCTGGGGAAGCTCGTCGCCGTCCCGGTCGGGTTCGTACGCGTCCGCGTCGGCGTCGAGGTCGGGATCCAGGTCGGCGGCGGTGGAGAAACCCACGTTGTTGGACGGGGAGGTGGCATGCGGCCGGTGCGCGGCGAGGGAACCGACGGACGGCTGGACGGGCTGGGCGGGGACCTCGGAGCTGGGCTGCTGGCTCATGTATCCATTCTTCCGCGCGGAAGGGCCCCCAGGCGCGTCGGAGCCGGGAAAGATCGCGGAAGGCCCGGGGAATCCGCGTTCGCTTCCGGGCTTGGGTCCGGGCCCTGGCTTCGGTCCGGTTCCGGGCTTCGGTCCGGGCCCGGTTCCGCGGTCGGGGCCGTGCTCGGTTCCGGGCGCTCGCCCGGGTTCCTTCCGGGCGGCTCTCCCGTTGCGGGGGGTGGGCACAGCTGGCTGCATCCAGCGAGGGTCGCAAGCGTGTCTGAATGGCCGGTAACGGCGACATGACATGCAGGAAGCGGTGTGCCTGCCGGTGGGCCCCGCCGGGGGCTCCGTGAGGTCTCCGGCGGGGCCCGCGGGACCCGCGGGAGACCCGTGAGGTCCCGTCCGCCCACACCGTACGCGCCCGCCGCCCGGACCCACCCCGTGTGGGGCCCGGACGGCGGGCGGGGAGCCGGTGGACCTTCTCAGCCGTGCAGGCGGCGCAGCACCCGGAAGGCGGCGAACACGGCCAGGGCGGCGAGGGCGAGCAGGATGCCCGTCTCGACGAGCTGGAGGGGCCAGAAGTGGGAGGCCGGGTGGACATCGGTGAACGGGGTGACGCCACCGCGCTCACGCATGCACACGGACAGATCCCCGCCGGGCGTTCCCTCGTCGGCGCAGTCGCTCCAGTACACCGCCCTGCCCGAGGCGGTCAGCATGCCCGAGTCGATGAACCAGGCGAAGTCGTCCGGGCCCCGCCTCCCCGAGAACCGGTCGACCGGCCAGAGGTGCTCGCGCAGCTGCGTCAGCGTCACGGCGGCGGCTCCGACCAGGAGCGCGGTGATCGCCATGGCCGGCAGGGTGCGGCGTACGAGTACGGCGACGAGCGCGCCCAGGGCCACGGCCAGCAGGGCGTAGCCCAGCGTGACGGGGCCGCTGCCCAGGTAGACGCTGCCCTCGTACCAGCGCAGCCCCCAGGAGAACGGGTTGTGCTGGAGGCCCGTCCAGCCCCAGCGGTACACGGGCACCACCACGGCGGTCGCGGCCGTGGCCAGGACCACCGGGACGGCGATGCGCACGGTCAGCCACCGGGAGGGGGCCACCGACTGGGTCCACGCCATCCTGAACGTGCCGCTCTCCAGCTCCCGGGCGATGAGCGGGCCCGCGACGAAGATGCCGAGCAGTCCGGCGAGCAGCAGCGTCACGTTGCCGCCGTCGGCGAGGAACGTCTGGGCGCTGGTGCGTGCGTAGGTGGGCTGGTACAGGTCGTCGCCGCAGGCGGTGATGTCCCCGTCGGGGCAGCGCTCCTGGCCGGACGCGGCAGCGACCCAGATCCGCAGTGCCACGACCGCCCCGATACCGAGCAGGAGCAGCACGCCCGCCGTCCAGAGGGGGCGGCGGTGCATGCGGAGCAGGACGCGGACGGGGCCGGAGAGCGGACCGTCGACGCGTGCGCCGCCGGGCGCGCCGGTGCGTGCGTCGTCGGCGTGCGTGCCGGGAGCGCCGGGCTTTCCGGGCCTGCCGGGCTTGCCGGGTTCGTGCCGGGTGAGGGTGCTCATGCCGAAGCCACCGCCTCTCGTGACATGGGGGCCGCCGCGCTCGGGGTGAGCAGCGGTGGGGCCTCGGGGGCGCGGAGGTGTGCCAGCAGCAGTTCCTCCAGCGAGGGTTCCGTGATGTCCCAGGCGGTGTCGTCCACCGGGCCCTCCTTGCGTACCAGTGCGGTGAGCTGACGCCCCGTCGTACGCGATTCGATGACGGTGTGCGGGGCCAGGTCGCGGACCCGGCCGGTGAGCAGGGCGTGCGCGGTGACGATGTCCTCGGTCTCCCCGCCGAGGCGGATCCGGCCGCCGTCGACGAGCAGGAGGTAGTCGCAGGCGCCCTCCAGCTCGGTGAGGATGTGCGAGGACATCACGATGGTGGTGCCGTGTTCGGCGGCCTCGGCCATCAGGACACCCATCAGCCGGTGGCGGACGAGCGGGTCGAGATCGGCCATCGGCTCGTCCAGCAGCATCAGTTCGGGCCGCTTGCCGAGCGCGAGGGCCAGGGCGAGCCGGGTGCGCTGACCCCCGGAGAGCGAGCGGACCCTCGCCTCCCACGGGAGGTCCCCGACGACGCGTTCGGCGGTGTCCGGGTCCCAGGTGGCGGGGTTCAGCGCGCGGCCCGCCCGCAGGGTGTCCCGCACCGTCAACTGCGGGTACAGCGGCTTCTCCTGGGCGACGTACGCGATCCGGTTCCGGGCCTCGACGGGGGAGGAACCCAGGACGCGCAGCGTGCCCTCGTCCGCCCCGCGCAGCCCGGCCGTCAGCGCGAGCAGTGTGGACTTGCCGGCCCCGTTGGGCCCGACGAGCGCGCAGACCCGCCCGGCGGGCAGCCGGAACGCGCAGTCGCGCAGGGCCCATCGGCTCTTTCGCCCGTACCTCGTACCGAGGCCGTCCGCCTCGATCGCAGCGCCTGTCATGAGTGCTGGTCCCCCTTGAATGTGCTGTCCAGTACGGCGGTGAAGAGCGCGATCGCGTCGTCCTTCTCCAGCCCGGCCTTCTGTGCCCTGCGCGTCCACTCGGCGAGTTCGGCGCGCAGGGGTGCTTCGGTGCCCGCCGCGGCGCTCCCGAGGGTCCGGCGGACGAAGGTGCCGAGCCCGCGCCGGGCCTCCACCAGCCCTTCGCGCTCCAGTTCGCGGTAGGCCTTGAGCACGGTGTTCGGGTTGATGGCCGTCGCCTCCACGACCTCGCGGGCGGTGGGCAGCCGGTCGCCCGGTTCCAGGACGCCCAGACGCAGGGCCTGTTTGGTCTGCTGGACGATCTGGAGATACGTGGCGACGCCGCTGCGCCGGTCGATACGGAACTCGACCGCTGCGGACTCTGCCATGTTCACCACCCTTTCACTAATTGAGTAGTGAAAGGGTGGTGGAAAGAAGGGGCGGCGTCAAGTGACGCCGCCCCTCGGTGTTCTGAACCTCCGTCGGAGACCGTCCCGTATGCCGGGACTCGGTGTGCTTGGGCCCGGTATGCCGCGACTCCGTGTGCCGGAACCCGGTGTGTCAGGACTCCGTGCGGTACATCAGGTCCACCTCGTGGGTGGTGAACCCCATCCGCTCGTACACCTTCAGCGCCGCCGGATTGTCGGCGTCGACGTAGAGCATCGCGGTGGGCAGCCCCTCGGCCGCCAGATGGCGCAGCCCGATCGCGGTGAGCGCCTTGCCGAGGCCGCCGCCCTGCGCGTCGGGCAGGACGCCGACGACGTACACCTCGCCGAGCTGCTCCCGCGCGTGCACCTTCGTCCAGTGGAAGCCGATGAGCCCGCCCGCGCGCTCGGCCAGGAAGAAGCCCTTCGGGTCGAACCAGGACTCGGCCTTGCGGTCGTCCAGGTCCCGCTGGGTCAGCGAGCCCTGCTCGGGGTGGTGCGCGAAGGCGGCGCTGTTCACGGCGAGCCAGGCCGCGTCGTCCTGTCCGGGCACGAAGGTGCGGACGGTGACACCCTCGGGCAGGACCGGCTCGGCGATGTCGAGGGGGATCAGCGTGCGCCGGAGCTGGCGCAGCTCGCGGAAGAGGGAGAGGCCGAGGACCTGGGCCAGATGCCGGGCGGCGGAACTGCCGCCGTGCGCCCAGACCCGCAGCCGCTTGCCGGTCGCGGCGAGGAGCGCGGCGCCCAGGGCCCGCCCGTGGCCGTGGCCCCGGTGCGCGGGGTGCACGACGAGTTCGGCGGCCGGGGCCTCGACGGGGTCGGTGTCCTCCAGCTGGGCGTACCCGGCGAGGACCCCGGCGCTGGTCAGCAGGAAGTGGCGTACGCCCGCGCGGTGTCCGCCCCGGAGCTGGAGCCGCCCCTGCTCGGAGACCGCCTGCCTGCCGTCGGACCGGGCCGCCTCGCCGAGCAGGGCGAGAACGGCTTCGGCCTGTGCGGGGTCGAGCGCGTCGAGGGTCTGAATCTCGCGTCCGGGGGCGGGGAGCGGTACGTCAGTCGTCATGCGTACGAGCGTACGGCGGCGGGCGCGCGAGGCGGCGGCACCGAGGGCGGATCCGGCGGTGGTTCCGGCGGTATATGGGGGCCATGTGGGCGCTATCAGACGATAAGGGAGGTTTCTGACGGCACGGCAACCAGCTCGTAACCTCGAACACCTGTTGCGCTACGCGCGTTGACCCTAGGCTGCGGCACGCAGGATTCACGATGTGACACCACAAGGGGACCGATGTCAGCGACTCCGCAGAAGAACCGTGCGTCCCGGCGGGTGCTCGCCGCCGCGGCCGGTCTGGCCACCGTGGGCGCGCTCGTCGCCGCGATGCCGGCCGGCGCCCAGGACCGGGGCAACGGCCACGGACATGGCCACGGGCACGGGCACGGGCACAAGCCCCGCACCGTCGATGTGCAGCTGCTGTCCTTCAACGACCTCCACGGCAACCTTGAGCCCCCGGCCGGTTCCGCGGGCACGGTCTCCGAGACGCAGGCCGACGGCACGGTGAAGTCGATCCCCGCAGGCGGTGTCGAATACCTCGCCACGTCGCTGCGCGAGGCACGCGAGGGCAACCGCTACTCCGTCACCGCCGCGGGCGGTGACATGGTGGGCGCCAGCCCGCTGATGTCGGGGCTCTTCCACGACGAGCCGACGATCGAGGCGCTGAACAAGCTCGACCTCGATGTGACGGCGGTCGGCAACCACGAGTTCGACGAGGGCTCGGCCGAGCTGGCCCGCCTCCAGAACGGCGGCTGCCACCCCACCGAGGGCTGCTACGAGAACGGCAAGAAGTTCAAGGGCGCGGACTTCCCCTACCTCGCGGCCAACGTGACGAAGGAGAAGACGGGCAAGCCGCTTCTCAAGCCGTACACGGTATGGAAGAAGAACGGCGTCAAGATCGGCTTCATCGGGGTGACCCTGGAGGGCACGCCGAACATCGTCACCGCCAACGGCGTCAAGGGCCTGAAGTTCCACGACGAGGTCGAGACGATCAACAAGTACGCCAAGGAGCTGGACCGCAAGGGCGTCAAGTCGATCGTCGCGCTGATCCACGAGGGTGGGGCCCCCGCCTCCACCTCGTACAACTACGACTGCGACAGCCCCGGCGCCGGTGACGGCATCTCCGGGCCGATCGTCGACATCGCCAAGGGCATCACGCCCAAGGTGGACGCGCTGGTCACGGGCCACACCCACCAGGCGTACGTGTGCACCGTCCCGGACCCGTCGGGCAAGCCGCGCATGGTCACCTCGGCCTCCTCGTTCGGCAAGGTCTACACCGACACGACGCTCACCTACGACCGTCGCACCAAGGACATCGTCCGTACGTCGGTGAAGTCCGCGAACCACGTCGTCAGCCGGGACCAGGCCAAGGCCACCGACATGACGAAGCTGATCGCCCGCTGGAACGCCCTCGCGGCCCCCATCGCCAACAAGCCGCAGGGCTGGATCACCGCCGACATCAACGGCCGCGGCGCCACGGCCCCCGAGAAGCCGCTCGGCAACCTGATCGCCGACGCCCAGCTGGAGGGTCTGGCCCCGGCCGACAAGGGCGGCGCGCAGATCGCCTTCATGAACCCGGGCGGTATCCGCTCGGACCTGGTCCACAAGGCGTCCGGCAGCGAGGGCGACGGGGTGGTGACGTACGGCGAGGCGTTCACGGTCCAGCCGTTCACCAACATGATGAACGTGGTTGACCTGACCGGCGCCCAGGTGATCGAGGCCCTTCAGCAGCAGGTCAGCGGCTCCAACGAGGCCAGCCCGAAGATCCTCCAGGTCTCCAGGGGCCTCACCTACACGCTGGACCTGACGAAGACGGGCGCGGCCCGCGTGGCCGCCGACTCCATCAAGCTCAACGGTGAGGCGATCGACCCGGCGAAGAGCTACCGGGTCGCGATGAACGAGTTCCTCGCGGGCGGCGGCGACGGTTTCGCGGCCCTCGGCAAGGGCACGAACAAGCTGGTCGGCGCGTCTGACCTGGACGTGTTCAACGCGTACCTGGCGGCCCACTCGACGGCGGCCGCCCCGCTGGCCCCGCCGGCCACGGACCGGATCACGATCGTGCAGTGACTTCCGTACGCGAGTGAGCGTGCGTGAGTGAGTACGCGGGTGGGGGCGGTGGGCCGGATGGCCCGCCGCCCCCACCTTCTTGGTCTCCGGACTTCACGGACACGGTCTATGCGCACGGCCTGCGGGCGGCGCCTACGGGCACGGCCTCACGGGCGGGGGCCGCTCTCGATGCGGCCCTGCTCGACCAGGTACTCGTAGGAGTCGGGATCCTCCAGGCCCTCCCCCTGAAGCAGGGCGACGGACCAGGGGATCGGGCACGGCGGCGCGTGGTCGGGGTCCGGGCACAGCATGGCGGAGATGCGTTCCTTGAGGTCCTCGGCCTGCTGCGGAGTGGCGTAGACGCCCAGCCGCACTTCGTACACACGGGGAGCTTCGGACATCGCTCGCGCCTTTCTGCCCGGGGACAAAAAAAGGGGGACGATCCGGTCCGCTCCCCCTCTTTCGACGTTACCAGGTGCGCTTCGCGTCGCAGTGGCGCTTGTAGTGCCCGGCCGGGACGGGGATGTTGCGCGCCGCGTCGTCGATGGCCGCCTTCTCGGTGTTGCCCGTGCCGTCGGCCCTGTCGTACCTGATCGCGTTGTTGTCGCTGATCCGCACGATCTGGCACTGCACCGTCGCATGCCAGACCCTCATGATCCCCACCGAGGCGGAGGCGCCGGGAACGGCTGAGGCGGTGGGTGCGGCGGGTGCGGCTGGGGCGGTGGGTGCGGCGGAGGCGGTGGGGGTGACGAGACCGCCGAGCGCGAGGGCCATGGCGCCGGCCACGAGCACGCTGCTGAGCTTCTTCATGAGGGTTCCTCCCTGACGATGCTGGTGCGGGAACACCCGACCGGCCCACCCCGGTGGCGGCGGCCCGGCGGTGCCTATCACGCTCGCATCCGCACGCGTCGGAACGCGCGCCCACCCGGTCGGTTGGCAGCCGTCTGTCAGGTGTCTGCCGTCTGCCAGTCGGGCGACCGCGTCCTCCCACCGCGAACCGCAGCTCCGGACTTCGCTACGTACCTGGCACAACCGGCAACGGCCGACATCCGGCAACGGTCGACAACAGGCAACGGTCGACAACCGAGGACGGTCGACGGCCGACAACGGTCAGGTAGGAGAACTCATGGCGCACGACACAGCCGACCCGCCCCTCGTGGGGCAGCGCGACAATCCGTCGCTGTCGACCGTGGTGGGGACCGAGCTCGCCCGCAACAAGCGGGGATTCGTCCTCTGGTACCACCTGCTCGCTCCCGTGATCATCACCATTCCGCTGTTCCTCGGCTCCCTGGGCTCCTCCGAGGCGAAGGCGGGGCAGACCTTCGAGGTCTTCCGCAATGTGACGCTGGAGTTCTGGGGCGTGCTGGTGCCGATGACCGCGGGTCTGGCCGCCGCGCTGTCGGTCCGCGCCGACCAGGACGCCTGGCGGCTCCTGCTGTCGTACGGGGTCCCGCGCGGGCGGTATTTCGTCGGCAAGGTGGCCGCGCTGGGAGTGCTGGGGCTCCTGTCCTCCTGCGTGCTGCTGGTGATGCTCTCCATCGGGGCGCTGATCAGCGGAGACTTCCCGGGCGGCATGGGCATGGTGGTCGCGGCGGTCTATCTGCCCTGGCTGGTGGGCCTGTCGATGACGGCGCTGGCCGTGCTGGTCTCGTTCGTGTGGGGGATGGGGCCCGGGATCGGCGTGGGCATCGCCGGGCTGCTGTGCGGCGCGCTCGTCTCGGACAAGGACTTCTGGTTCGCCGTCCCCTTCGCCTGGCCGATGCGGGTGGTGCTGCCCCTGGCCGGGATCGGACCGAACGGAGTGCCGCTGCCCGAGGGAAGCCCGGTCACCGCCATGTCCGCCATCCCGCTCGCCGTGGGACTGGCCGTCGTGCTGACGACGGCCCTGCTGCTCATCGGCCGTGTGCACATGCAGCGAAAGGAGATCTGACCATGACCGCGTACGAATCCCCGCCGGATACGGCTGCTCTGACGATCCGCCGGCTCAGCAAGCGCTACGGATCCCGATACGCCCTGGACGAGGTGGACCTCACCGTGCGGGCGGGCGAGGTCTATGGACTTCTCGGACCGAACGGCGCGGGCAAGACGACGCTCATGAAGGCTCTGCTGGGACTCCAGCGGCCGACGGCGGGCAGTATCGAGATCTTCGGCAAGCCGGTGGGACGGGATTCGCTGGCGGACGTCGGAGCCCTGATCGAAGTCCCCGGCCTGTGGCCGACACTCACCGGTGACGAGACGCTGAAGGTGCACACGAGGCTGCGCTGTGTGCCCGAGGAATGGATCGAACCGGCGCTGCGCCTGGTGAAGATGACCGAGGCGCGCGGCCGGCGGGTCTCCTCGTACTCCCTCGGAATGCGGTGGCGGCTGGGCATCGCCGTCGCGCTGCTGGCCAAACCGCGGCTGATCGTCCTGGACGAGCCCACCAACGGACTCGACCCCGTCGGTATCCGGGAGATGCGCGGAATCATCCGCTCCCTGGCCGACGAGGGCGTCGCCGTCCTGATCGCCAGCCACCAGCTGGCCGAGGTCGCGCAGGTCTGCGACCGGGTGCAGGTGCTGTGCGACGGCCGTACCCGGTACGAGGGCCCGCTGGCCGGGCTGGCCGTCGACGGGGATGTGGAGGTCGGATTCTTCCGGTTGCTGGAATCAGTCGACGCGGGAATCCGCTGACCGCCCGATGGCCCCCGTGGACCGGAGGGGGCCATCACACGGGCCATCACGCGGGTCATCGGCCCGGCCGACGGCCGGACCCGGGAGCAGAAGACGCGGAGGCGGGTTCGGGCCGATGGCCAGCGACATCAGTTCGGTGCGGCTGCGGATGCCCAGATCGTCGTAGAGCTTGCGGATGCGGCGGTACATGGACCGCTCCGAGCAGTAGTAGGTGCGCGCGATCTCGGACACGGTCATCGGGGTGCGGAGCAGTCGCAGGAGGCCGGTGTCCGAGGTGGTGGCCGGGACCGTCGCGGCGGGCCGCGGTGGCCTGTGGTCGAGAGCGAACCGCTCGTCGTCGTGTCGTACGCCGATGTCCGGACATCGGTGTTCGGCCGCGTGCCGCGGCACATGGTCCCGGGCCGTTTCATCGCCGTGGGCACGCAGAGGGATTCCGTGCTCCTGATGCCCCTCGTGTGCCTCGTGTGCCTCGTGCCCGTCGTGGCCCTGGTGGTCGGCGTGGGCGAGATGGAGCCGGACGGCGGACATGGTCATACGGTGTGCGCGCAATTGCGCGTACAGCATGTCGACCTGGCTCTCGCCGGGGATGGCGAGATTGAGCACGAAGCTCGCCCCCGAACGGATCGCGTAGTACGTGCGATACCCCGTGACATCGTCGGTCACCGCGATGAGCAGGGACAACGGGTGCCGCACCCGCACGGCTCGCAGCCCCTCGGCCTGGAACTCGCTGGCGACCGGTATGAGGACGGGAAGGCAGAGCACCGTCCCGGGCGCGGTCAGACACGCGTCGTCCACGAAGTCGACGTGGTCCAGGCCGGAGCGGATGGTGCTGAGAGTGGCGGGCGGTGAGTCGAAGTGATCCCTGAGCCCGGAATGGACCAGGACGTGCAGCTTGTCAGCGGTCGATGCGCGCTGTTCCAAGGTCGTGCCCCCGTGATTCTCGGTCGTGCTGGGCCCACGTCAGCTCACTCGTGGGCCCACTCTTCGTCGTGCGGGTCGTGCCTCTCTTGTCTCCTGTACGCGGTGGTCGGGGCGAAGGACGGGTACACCCAGGAGGTGTACCCGTCCGGGGTCGTTCACGAAGCGATTCCGCAGAGCTTCAGGGTCCTGCTGAGCAGTGGGCCGATGCTCACCGGGTCGCCGCCGTCGCCGGACATCCGAACCGGTGCCAGGTCCGGGTAACCGGCGCTCTCCGCACGGTCGTTGAGCGCGTAGGTCGTTCCGTCGGGGACGGTGACGACCGCCTGGTCGCCCTCCCGGCACTCTGCCGTGGCCTGCTCGACCGTCAGCGGCCAGGTGTATCCGAGGTTCTTCTCGCTCATCTGCTGCTTGGTGGACGTGGGGCTCGGCAGCGGTACGGGAGACTTGGTGGCCGGTTCGGCACGGCCACCGCCCCCGCAGCCGGCCAGGCCGATCAGGGTCACGGCCGTCAGGGCCAGACAGGCCAGGGCGTGTGGGGTCCGGGCGGTGGCACGGCGGGTGCTCGGGGCGTGCGGGGCGTGCGGGGTGCTCGTGGTGTTCGTGGTCACGGGGTCACTGCCTCACTGTGGGTGGGTGCTGGGTCGCGCCGTCGGCGCGGAGCAGGGCGGCGTAGCCGTCTTCGAGTGACGGCTCGACGGGCCGGGCCCCGGCGGGCGGGGCGGTCGTCACGATGCGGTACTCGGTTCCCTCGGCACGGGTCACCGCGCTCACCACCTCGGCGCCCGGGGGCGGGCCGGTGTCCGGGCCCGCGGGCCGGTACACGAAGGTGCGCCCGGCCGCCTGACCGACCAGATCGGTGGTGGCGTCGTGGAAGACCAGCCGGCCGGCCGCGAGCACGGCCACTTCGGGGCAGGTCTGCGCCACGTCGTCGAGGATGTGGGTGGACAGGATGACGGTGCGGCCGTGTCCGAGACCGGCGAGCAGGGCCCGGAACCGCATGCGCTCGTGCGGGTCCAGGCCGGTGGTGGGTTCGTCGACGATCAGCAGGGTCGGGTTGCCCATGAGGGCCTGGGCGATGCCGACCCGCCGCTTCATGCCGCCGGAGAACCCGGCCAGCCGCTCGCCGGATCTTTCCTCCAGGCCGACTTCGGCGATCCGCGCGTCGACCTGACGCCGCCGGTCGCGCTTGTCGTGGATGCCCTTGAGCACACCGATGTAGTCGAGGAACTCACGTGTCGTCAGGTCGGGGTAGAGGGACAGCTCTTGCGGGAGGTAGCCCAGGGTGCGCTTGGCGGCGCTGAGCCCGGCGGTCGTCGACAGGTCGTGTCCGGCCACGTGCACCCGGCCGGAGGTGGGGCGCAGCACACCGGTGAGGATGCGCAGCAGCGTGGTCTTGCCCGCGCCGTTCGCGCCCAGCAGCCCCACGGTGCCGCTCTCGATGTGCAGGTCGACGGCGTCCAGCGCGCGGCGTCCGCCGCGGTGCACCTTCGTCAGTTGCTCGGTGGAGATGTTCATGAGGCTCCGTGTCGGCTGATGCGGGAGACGAGACGGCCCAGCGCGTAGCAGGCGGCGGCCGTCGTGAGGACGAGTGCGACGTTCACCAGTGCGGTGGTGTCACTGACGGCGGGACGCAGGGCTCCGGTGCCGTCCCGGGCCGCCCAGACCTCGGGTGCGTGGGCCCAGGCGGCCATCGGATAGCCGCCGAGCGGGGACAGCACGGTGCCGGTCACCGTGGGGATCGGCGAGAAGCCCGGCGGGAAGTGGCAGGCCCACAGCCACACCAGGGCCGTGACGGCCCGTGCGGCGGCCACCGGCAGCAGCACGCCGAGGAGCCCGGCGAACGCGGTGACCAGCAGTGCCGCGGGGAGTACGGCCGTCAGCAGCGACACCGCCGCCGAGCCCAGGGGCGCCGCGGAACCGGCGAGTGCCGAGACGACGGCGGCGTACGCCAGGAAGAGAACGGCGACCGGGGCGAGCGCGGTGAGCAGCGGCCCGGCCAGGGTGCCCGCGGTCCGCGCGAGCGGCCCTGCCGGGGTGGCGGCCAGCAGCTCGGCGGTGCCGCGCGACTCCAGGCTCCGGCGCAGCCGGTCCGCGAGGGCGAGGCCGACTCCCAGGGTGCAGAAGGAGTTGACGAGTACGGCGGCGGCGCCGACCCGGGTCGCCGGGTCGGCGGAGCCGGTGACGACGGGGGACGTGGCGGCCAGGAGCAGGCTGAGCAGGGCCAGCGGCAGCACCGCCCCCCAGACGATCCGGCGGCGGGCCGCCATCAGGGCCTCGTACCGCAGGGTCCACAGCAGAACCATCAGGCCTCCCCGTCGCCGGAGTGCGCGCCGACGGGCCGGAGTCCGGCGCCGGCCCGGCCGCCGGAACCGAGCGTGCGCAGGGACGCCGCGGTCAGGCAGCCGCCGATCAGCAGCGCGGGGAGCGCCTGCCCGGCCCCGTCGGCCACCACCCGGTCGACGAGCAGCAGCTTGGCCAGCACCACCGCGACCACCAGCCCGGTGGCGGGTGCCGCCGAGCCGGACCGGACCGTCGCCCACACCGCGCCGCCGCTGAGCAGCACGGTCAGCCCGGCCAGACTGAGCAGGGTGCCGGGGAGGTCGAGCGGGTGTCCGGCGGCCGTCACCGTCGTCACCAGGGCGAGCGCGGCGACGGCCGTGACGGCGGTGGGCCAGGCGAGCCGACGGGCGACGGTGCGGGGGTAGGGGGTGGGCAGGGAGAGATGCAGCTCCAGCAGTGGCTCGCGCGCCACCACCGCCGCACAGGCCAGGCCCGCCGCGGCGGGCAGCGCGCAGGAGAGCAGGGCCCGGCCGAGCACCGTGGCGCCGTCGAGGCCCACGGCCGCGACGCAGGTGAGGAGTGCCGCCAGAACGGGCAGGGCGACGGCCTGTTTCCCGCACCGGCGGACTTCGTGGGTCCACCAGGTAGCAGCGGTCATGTCGTGGCTCCTTTCGTCGCACCCACGCCGGCCCGGCGAGCGCGGCGTGACCTGCCGGTGGCAGCACACCCCGTACGTAGCGGGACCGCCGCGAACGGTTCACGGCACCGGCCGGGCACCCCGGCGGGCCGGACGGGCGAAGAGCCCTCCGGCCCGCCGGACCTTCGGCCGGGCATCAGGGCGGCGATACACACGGCCGGCCGGGCAACGGCCTCTACGCGGGCCGCGACGCCGAGCCGTCCCCGAACGACCGCATCGTGGCCGCGGCCCAGCCCAGCAGGGCGACGGCGAGTGCCAGGCTCCACGGCGTCGTCGCGAGCAGGGGGTCCAGGAACCCGGCGAACGGGGTCGTGACCCCCGCCAGCGGCCCGCCCACGAGACCCAGCAGCCACAGCGCCGCGCCCGCCGAGGCTCCGGCCGCGGTCGAGAAGCGGACCGACAGGGCCAGCGTCAGCGATGCGGCGAGCAGTGATTCGCCGAGCCAGCTCGACACCACCGGCCACCAGCCGGGACCCGCCACCAGCGCCGAACAGCCCATGGCCAGCGCCACATCGACCCCGAGCACCACGGTCAGCCGGGAGAGGAAGACCACGGCGGGGGAGACCGGCAGGGTGAACAGGAGCTCCCTCCTGGGGTCCCGGCGGGGCGAGGCGACCATCAGCGCGCCGAAGACCACCAGCAGCACCACCACCGCGCCGAAGAGCCGTGTCCCGAAACGATCCTGCGCGTCGGCCGCCGCCAGCACCGCCGCTCCGACGAACCCGGCGGCGCTGAGCGGCGCCCAGCTCCTCGGCATCAGCAGGGCCTGGCGCAGCACGAGCTGACCCGCCGTGCGCCAGGGGAGCGCGGCCCTGCGGCGCACGGGCACGGCGTCCGTACGAGGGGCCCGCTCGGCCGGGCCGGCCAGCGCCGGGCCCAGCAGCGCGTCGAAGGACGGCACGGCGAGGGACTGTTCGGCGGACTCGGTGCGCAGCGCCGACCGGATGTCCTGCCACACCGCGCTCCGGTTGCGGCAGGCGGCACACGTCTCCAGATGCCGCAGCCGGCGCTCCTCGTCGGGGCCGTCGCCCGACGGATGCGCCAGGACATCGTCCGTGAGGTGGTCTGTCATCGTCGTCCCGATCCTTCCAGCCGCGTGGCGGCGAGCATGTGGCCCAGCCGTCTGCGCGCTTGAGACATCCGGCTCTTGACGGTGCCCACCGGGATGGCGAGCGCGGTGGCCACCTCCGGGTAGGCCAGGTCCTCGACCAGAACCAGGGCGAGCACCTCGCGCAGATGTCCGGGGAGAGTGCGGACGGCTGTCAGTAACGCGGTGCGCTCGGCGTCCCGCACGATCTGGTCCTCGACGCTGGACGAGGGATCCGCCACGTCGTGGGCCTCGGCCAGGTCGACCAGCCGCGGCCGGGACTTGCGGAGCTGATTGTGGGCCTGCCGTCTGGCCACGCCCATGAGCCACCCCCGCACGGAGGACTCGCCCCGGAAACCGCCGGCCGACCGCCAGACCGCGAGCCACGCCTCCTGGAGGATCTCCTCGGACACTCCCCGGTCCGAGGTGAGTCTGCCGATGAGACGCAGCATGGCGGCAGCGTGCCGATCGTAGAGGGTACGCAGGGCTGCCTGGTCGCCCTGGGCGACACCGGTCAGCAGAGCTTCGTCCGAACACACACCACGTACGTATCCACAAACGCCTGGTCGGTTCACGCCTTACGACGGAATTCTTCGGATCAGGACGAATCCGGGCAGAACTGCCGTCGTTCGGAGACCGGTACTGACAGCACTGCCAGGACTGCCAAGCAGCTCCGACCCCGTTGTTCCGGCCACCGGACACGTGGTTCGGTGAATCGTGGGTCGCGATCCACGAGCATCCGCCGCGGCCCACGAGCATCCGCTTCGATTCCTATGAAGGAGAGAGCATGGGTATCAAGGATCCCGCTCGGACGGCCAACGACTCGGGGCTGTTCGACCTCGACCTGGAGATCGGCGTCGAGCAGTCCGTCGCCGGACCGGCCATCACCAGCATCTCGTACTGCACCCCGGGGTGCACCAGCGAGGGCGGCGGCTCCGGCTGCAGTCACTGCTGCTGACAGTTCAGACCCGTGGGGCCGGGCCTCGTTCCGGCCTCACGGGCACACCTCCCGGGCATGAGGTGCGGACGAGATGGAGGACATCTGTGGGGGAACCGTCCCAGGAGACACCGTCGTCTGAGGAGTCACCGCTCAAGGCCGCACCGCTCAAGCCGACAACGTTCGAGCCGGCACCGCTCAAGCCGGCACCGCTCAAGCCGGCAACGTTCGAGGCCGCACCGCTCAAAGCACCACTGTTCGAGGCCAGAGACGTCTTTCTGTACCGCGCTCCCCTGGCACCGGACGCACCCGGACTACCCCTCCCCGGCGCAGGCGGCCCCCACGATCCCGCCGCCTGCGCCGAACTCCTCGCCACGGTCCCCGCCGACCGGCTGCTGACCGAAGCACTCGATCTGGCCTCCCCCAGCCTCAGTGCCATGGTCGCCCGCGTCGCCGAGCGCGGCGCCGCCGGAATCCGGGCGGGCCAGCTGCGCCGGGCCGCCCTCGCCGTGCTGCGCTACGACATCAGGATGCGTACCCGGCCCACCCCCTTCGGGCTGTTCGCGGGCGTGGCGGCCGGGCAGTTCGACGCCAAGGCCAAGGTCCGGCGGGGCACCGCGCACCGTACCCGCACGCATGTGGACATGCAGTGGCTCACCAGGATCGGCCACCGCCTCGAACGCGACCCTGCCGTGCTGTCCACCCTGACCGTCCAGGCCCACCAGGCCCTGATCGAGCGTGGGGACCGGCTGGTCCTCACCGCTCCCTCGACGAACGGCGTGCGGATCGACGGCAGCGGCGAGGGCCGTTGCACGGTGTCGGTCCGTCACACCCCCGTCGTCCGGCGGGCCGTGGCCGAGTGCGCGGCCCCGCTGCCGTACGACGAACTGGTCCGGCGCATCGAGGCGGCCTTCCCCGGAGCCCCCGTCGAGCGGATCCACCGGCTGCTCGGCGAGCTGGTGCGTCAGGAGATCCTCATCACCGGGCTGCGCCCGCCGCTGGCCGGTGACGACCCGCTGTGCCATGTACTGGACCTGCTGGCCCAGGTCAGGGGGGCGTCCGAGGACACCCGGCGTACGCACGAGGCGCTGCTGGCGGTCGACCGGGAACGACAGCTGTACGACGCCCAGCCCGTCGGCGGCGGCCACGCCCACCTCGGCCGGCTGCTGCGGACCGCGCGGTCGGTGGAGCCGGACGACACACCACTCCACATCGACACGCGCCTCGACACCGTGCTGCACCTGCCCCACGCGGTGCGCGCCACCGTCGAGCAGGCCGCCGGTGCGATGTGGCGCCTGTCCCGCCCCAAGCTCGGGCTCTTCGCCCTGCGCGACTACCACCGCCGCTTCCTCGACGTCCATGGAGCCGACCGGCTGGTCCCCGTGCTGGAGCTCCTCGACGAATCGACCGGCCTCGGAGCCCCGCCGGGCTACGGCTGGCCCAACAGCGAGGCCCCCGTCACCCCGCCCGACGACCCGCGCACCGCCCGCCGGGACCGGGCGATGGCCCGGCTGGCCGCCACCGCACAGCGCGCGGGCCTGCGCGAGGTCGTCCTTCACGACGCGGACCTGGACGAGCTGTGCCACGACATCGCCGACCCCGCGGACCTCCCCAACTCGTGCGAAGTGACCGTGCAGGTCGTCGCTCCCGGTGTGGAGGCGCTGGACCGGGGCGACTTCCGGGTCTTCCTGTCCCCGTCGCCCGGCTCGCACCGGGCCGGGGCGACGTTCGCCCGGTTCGCGGACCAGCACCCCGACTGGCGTCCGGCGTTCGCCGCCCTGCACCGGCACAACCCCGTGCACATCCAGGACGCCGTCCCGGTCGACCTCGCCTTCCGGCCGCGCTCGGGCCGGGCCGCCAACCTCGCGCACACCACCCCGGCCACGGGCCGCCGCATCGCCGTGGGGGTCCCGGACACGCCCGGTGTCGAGGAGCTGCGGCTGACGGACATCGGGATCGGCGCCACCCTGGAGCGGCTGACCGCCGTGCACCTGCCCACCGGCCGTGAGATCGTCCCCGTGCTCGGCAACATGATCAGCGCCCCCGCCCAGGCGCCCAACGCCGTCAGGCTGCTGTGGGAGATCGGACTTGAGGGCCAGCGCCTGTGGGAGCCGTGGAACTGGGGGCCGCTGGCCGACGCGCCCTTCGTGCCGCGCGTGCGGTACGGCAGGTTCGTCCTGGCCTGCGCCGTCTGGCGGCTGGATGTGATCCGCGCTCGGGCCGAGTCCGTGCGGGCACGCCGCGGCGACGCGGCCCGGGACACGCGCGGGGCGGAGTGGGACGACGCACTGCGCGACTGGCGGAACGCGTGGGACGTACCCGCCCGCGTCCTGGCCGTCACCGCCGACCAGCGGCTGCTCCTCGACCTCGACCGGGCATGGCACCGCGAACTGCTGCTGGACCAGGTCCTGCGGCATCCCGATCTGGTCGCCCAGGAAGTCCCCGGCGAGTACGAAGGCTGGCTGGACGCCCCGCTCCCGGCCCCGGACGCCGCGCTCCCGGCCCCGGCCGGTCAGCGCGCCCCGCGCCCCGGGCAGCACACCCCTCCCGGCCGGGACGTCTCTCCCGTGGGGCACACCTCCCTCGCGGGTCACACGGCCGAACTGGTCGTCCCGCTCACCCGCCGCGAGACCGGTGCACCCCGCCGCCGCCCGTACGCCGGACAGCACCGGCCCGGACGAACAGCGCACGGCCTCGGCGGCGAATGGCTCTACCTCAAGCTGCACGGCTCCGCCCGTACCCAGGACGACCTGCTGCGCGACCACCTCCCCGAACTGATCACGCTGGCACGGGAGAAGGGAGCCGATGGCTGGTTCTTCATCCGCTACACCGACGACAGCGGCCACCACCTGCGGCTGCGGCTGCACGGCGACCGGCCGCGCGAGATGTGGGGCGGGGCCGCCCCCGCGGTCGGCGAACTGCTCCACCGCTGGCAGCGCGAGGGGCGGCTGCGGAGCCACTCCCTCGCGCAGTACGACCCCGAGTGCGAGCGCTACGGCGGGCCGGCCGCCCAGCGGCTCGCCGAGCAGGTCTTCCAGTACGACAGCGAGGCCGCCCTCGACCTGCTGAGGCTGGCCAAGGACCCGGGAAACGACTACGGCGTCGACGACCTCGCGGCCATCTCCTGCGCCGCGCTCGCCCACGCCTTCGGCCCCCCGGCCCCCGGAAACCCCCTGGTGACCGAGGACTTCGGTGACGACGCCGCCACGGCCTGGCTGTCCATGACCGGCACGCGCTCCGACCTGCCCGCCGCGTTCCGCTCCCGGTCCGCGCACTGGCGCCGCCTCATCGACCCCTACGGCGGCTGGCCCGCCCTCTCGGCGGACCCGGGCGGGGCCATGGCACTGGCCGCGCTGGCCGCCCGCGACGACGCCGTGCGGGAACTCGCCGCCGCCGTGGGCACCCCCGGCGGCACCCCGCAGGGCCGGGTCGTCGGCAGCCTGCTGCACATGGTCTGCAACCGCCTGTTCGGAGGCTCGGGCGCCCGTGAGACCACCGCGCTCGGCATCGCCCGGGGCGCGGTGCAGGACCACCTCAACCGCCGGAGGCACCAGTCATGAAAGCCACCACCGACGTACGCCCGCACGAAGCCGTCGCCCTGGTCGCCGACCGGCTCGCCGACCCCGAGCGGGTCGCGGCGGTCGCCTCCCGCGACGACAACCGGGACCCCGTGTACGACGCGGTGATGTGGGGCCCGCTGACCCTTGCCAACGGGCTGCCCGGCACCGCCCTCCTCTACGGCGAACTGGCCCGCGGCGACGACGCCTGGCGGCCCGTCGCCCACCGGCACCTCGCCGCCGCCGGCCGTGCCATGAGCACCGCGCCCCGCCACGGTCTCTTCTCCGGTCCGGCCGCACTGCTCGCCGCCGCACAGACCTGCGCCGGACCGCAGGGGCACTACGGTTTGCTGCGCCGCAGGCTGGCCGGATGGGTCGCGGAGGACCACAGCGAGCGGCTGCGCGCCTTCGCCACCCGCGCCGCATCGGGAGCGAAGGGCGTCGATTGGGCGGCGTACGACCTGATCAACGGGCTGTCCGGGACGACCCGGCTGCTCCTGGACTCGGCCACCGACCCGGCCGAGACCGGCCCCGAGGTGACCGCAGCCCTCGCCGCCTCCCTCCGGCACCTGACCCGGATCACCGAGCCGGTGGTGGTCGACGGCCACGAGGTACCCGGCTGGTGGGTTCCGGCCGGGCTCCAGATCGGCGAGCGGGACCGGAAGGAGTACCCCCACGGGGACTTCAACCTCGGTATGGCACACGGCATCGCCGGTCCGCTCGCGGTCCTCTGCTCGGCGTACGAGGCCGGGCACACGGGGACGGACATCCGCGACGCCGTCCACCGCGTCGCCGCATGGCTGCTCGGCTGGACGCTGCACGACGAAGCGGGCCCGTACTGGCCCGCGCGGGCGGCCTGGGAGTGGGAGGTCGCCCCGAACCGGCCCGCCGAGCTGTTCACCCGTACGGCCTGGTGCTACGGCACCCCGGGCGTCGCCGCCGCCCTCTTCCGCGCGGGACGGGTGATGGGCCGCCCGCAGTGGTCCGCGGCGGCCGTCGACGCGCTCCGGGCGGCGCTGCGACGGGACGAATCGCTGTGGGCGATCGAGGGCGCCACCATCTGCCACGGGCACGCCGGACTGCTGAGCGTCCTGACCCGGGTCGCGCACGACACGGACGATCCGGAACTGCGCGCCGGGTGCCGCAGGCTGACCGACAAGGTGCTGGGCTGCGCGGAGGAAGCGGCCCCGTTCGGATACCGCCACCTCATGCGCTTCCCCGCCGCGGCCCGTTCTCCGGTCCCGCACCGGGCCGTGAACACCGCGGGCCTGCTGGAGGGCGCGGCGGGCGTGGCACTCGCCCTGATGCCTCCGGGCGAAGGCCCATTGCCGTGGGACCGCACGCTGGGGCTGGCATGAACGGGGCCGACGTGAACGGGCCCGGTGCGAACGGATCCGGTGAGACCGTGGCCGACATGAACGGGCCCGGTGCGAACAGCTCCGGCCGGACCCATGCGGAGACGACCACGTCGGAAGCGCCGGCTGAGCAGGCACCCCTCGCTTTCGAGATCAGCGATCTGGTCGTGCGCTACGGCAGGGTGACGGCGGTCCACGGTGTGTCGGTCAGCTCCCCGCCGGGCCGTATCACCGCGCTGCTGGGCCCCAACGGGGCCGGGAAGTCCAGCTTGTTGGGGGTGCTGTCGACGGCGGCGCGGCCCGACGGAGGTACGGTCCGGATCTTCGGCCATGATGTCCGGGAGGCAGCCGTGGCCGCCCGGCGCCGCCTGGGGCTGGTCTTCCAGGAACGCACCCTCGACAAGGAACTCTCCGTCGAGCGCAACCTCTGGTTCCACGCCCGGCTGTTCGGCATGAAGCGCGCGGACGCCCGGTCCAGGATCACGCTGATGCTGGACCTGTTCGATCTCGCCGACCGTCGCCACCAGAGCGTCGAGGAACTGTCCGGCGGACTGGCCCGGCGGGTGGAGATCGCCCGTGCCCTGCTGCACCGGCCGGGGCTGATCGTCCTGGACGAGCCCACCAACGGTCTGGATCCGGCCGCCCGTTCCACCGTGTGGGAGGACCTGCTGCGGATGCGCGACGAGCTGGGCGTCACGGTCCTGTTCGCCACGCACTACATGGACGAGGCGGAGTACGCCGACGAGATCGTCATCCTCCAGCAGGGCCGGATCGTCCGGCACGGCAGTGTCGACCGGCTCAAGAGCAGCCTCGACTCGTCCCGCATCGTGGTGGCCTGCGCCGACGACGAGGCTGCCGCCCGCCAGTTGCGGGCGGCCGGTTTCGAGGCGCTGATCGGGCCGGCCGGGGTCGCGGTGCACTGCGTCGACCCCGAGGCCCGGATCGCCGCAGTGGTCCGGGCCCTGGATGTGCCCGGCCTGACCGTCTCGGTGCACCACCCCTCGATGAACGACGTCTATCTGGAGGCGGCCGAGCAGGACGGCCCCCGGGCACGGCGGGAAAGGACGACGGCGCCATGACCAGGACGAACACGAGGACGACTGGGACGAACACGAAGACGGCCGAGGCCACGGCGCCCGGGATCCCGACGACCGAGGCTATGGCGCCCGGGACTGCCACACCCGCCGCCACCCCCACCACCACAGCTGTCTCCGCACCGTCCCTCGCCGCCGGGGACGCACCGCTGAGAGTGGCCCTGCGCGCCATCGCGGTCATCGCCCACCGGGATCTGCTGCGCCAGGCCAAACGGCCGGGCGTGCTCCTCAGCCAGGCCGTGCAGATCCTCTTCTTCGTCCTGGTCTACGCGGTCGGCTTCAACGGGATGATCGGCGCGGTCGGCTCGGTGTCGTTCAGCGCGTATGTCTTTCCCGGAATCATCGGCATCCAGGTCGTCTCGATCGGCGTCGCCTCCGGTCAGTCGTACGCCTGGGACCGCGAGTACGGCGTCCTGCGCGAACTCCTTGTCGCCCCGGTGCCTCGGATCTGCCTTCCGCTGGGCAAGGTCGTGGCGGGTGCGGGGATGGTGACCGTGCAGAGCATGCTCATGCTCGCGTTCTCGCCACTGATGGGCGTGCCGCTGACCACTGCCCGGTTCGTCCTCGCCGTCGGCTGCTACGCGCTCGCCGCGACGGTCTTCAGCGTCATCGGTCTGTGCCTGGCCACGGTCGTGAAGCGGGTGCAGACCCTCCAGGCGACCGTTCAACTGGCCATGTTCCCCCTGCTGTTCCTGTCCGGGTCGGTCTTCAGCGTGCAGGATGTGCCCGGCTGGCTGGCCTCGGTCATGTACCTCAACCCGATGACGTACGCCGTCGACCTGGCGCGCCAGACCCTGCTGGGGGGCGGTGGGGTGCTCCCGTGGCTGATGGACCTGGGAGTGCTGACCGGGATCCTGGTGGCGGTCCTGGCACTGCTGCGGGTACGGAGCGGGCGGTGAGCGCCCCGGCGGCCGAGGGCGACGGCCCGTACTGGCCCCCGGTTCCCGCGCATGCCCGGCGGGAGGCCGCGTGCGGGGCGGCGGTTCCTGAGCCGGATGCCTCCGCGGGCCATGTGCTGGCAGGCGCGCTGCGCTGGCTGGAAGAGTACGTGGAGTGGTTCGCGGCGCCCCGCTGGGAGGAGTACCTGCCCCGTCGCCCGTTCCGTCCCGGACCACTCCTCGAACTGCTGGGCTTGGTAAGGCTGATGGACCGTTCGGGTCTGGTGCCCAAGGAGGCGGCGCTGCCGAGCCGCGCCCTGGATCTGGCGGCCCGCGCGGCCGGGGAGGCGGAGTTCGGGCAGGGGCTGCGCCGGGGCGACGAACTCTTCCCCTACCACCTCAATCTGATCGCGCTGCTCGAAACGCTCGGCCGACCGCAGCCGGAGGCACGCGCCGTCTGCCAGGCGCTGCTCGCGGCCGATGCGGGCGGTCACACCAGGGCGTACCGGCCGGTCCTCTCCCAGGTGGAGCTGCGCTATTTCGTCGACCGGGGAGGGTTCGCGCCTCCGGCGGCGCCGGCCGCGCTCGATGTGCTGTACCGCCGGAGCATCGCGGCCCTGGGCCCGGACGTCCTCCAGATGACGGGGGACGAGACGTACGCGCTCACCCATGTCCTGTTCTACGTCACGGACTTCGGCCGCACACTGCGGCTGCTCGGCGGCCCCGGGGAGGCGGCCCGCCTCCGCGAACCGATCCGGGTACTGCTCGGCGTCCACCTCGCGCGGGGGAGCCTGGACCTCCTCTCGGAGCTGCTGCTGTGCGCGGGTGCCCTCGACGGCCGGGGCGACGACGACCCGCTGGTGCGGGAGGGCTGGCACGCACTGGCCACCGCACAGCGCCAGGACGGGGCGGTACCCAGCCCGGTGCACCGTCCCGAGGTTCTGTCCGGACTCACGGGCGACCGGGCTGCTGCCTATCTCTTCGGCACGTGCTACCACACGACGCTCGCGGCGGCCCTGGCCGCGGCAGCACGGGGGCGGCGGCAGGGAGTGGCCCGGAGCGCCCCGGGAGGCCTCCGCCAGCAGGTCCTCCCCGACTTCCCCGTGCCCGCTCCCCGGGCGGACCGGGAGGAGATCCGCCACTGGGCACGCAGGGCGGCGGCCCTGCCCCGGACGGGTTCCCCGGACATGCGCGAGGCATGGTCCGCGCGGCTCGGCCCATTGCTCGCGCTCGCCGTGCAGGCGCGCGACCAGGAGGTGCTGGCGGAGCTGCTCCACGCCGCCGGACACCTGGGCCGCGGCGACGACGCACTGGTCCGCAGGGCGTCCGCGCTGCACGCCGCCCGGGACCCGGGACCGTACGCGCCCGGCCCCCGGTCCGGCTGACGGCCTTCAGCCGGAAGGCCGCCGCCCCCCTCTCGTACGCGGTGGCCTTCCGGGCCCGCCGGTGGAGTCCTCATCGTTGCCGAGACAGCGGGCAGGTCATGCCTGACAGTGACGAAGTCTCGTGCGATCTTGGCCGCGCCTGCGGTGCTCGGCAAGGTCAGCCGGTACGTCTCCCCGCCAAGCGGATTGATGGGTACGGGAGTGGTGGCGGTGGCGGTCATGTCGTTCTCTTCAGACGGTCTGGTGTCTCCGGGCGTGTGCGCTGCGCGTCGCCCCGTGGCTGTGGCCGCACTGGTGCGCATGTCTCAACGCGCGTGTGTGCGGCTGCACTTCGGGCTGGCCGACGTGCAGCGCGTGGTGAGAGCACCGTAGCTCATGGTCTAACGCGTTAGACATGAACCCGTAAAGGATTAGTTCTGGATAGGGTTCAAACCAAGGGCCACACTGGGACCCGACAAGAGGAGGGGCGATGCCATCGAGGAAGACGCCCACGGGACGACAGCGCCGCCTGGGTACTGAGTTGCGTCGGATTCGAGAGCACACCGGCCTGTCGCTCACCGAGGCGGCGGCCATGCTGGGAACCGATCGCACCACCATCAGCAACGTCGAATCCGGAAGGTTCGGCGTGAGCGCCGATCGCGTCCGGGCGTGGGCCGGCCACTACGGATGCCCCGACAACGCGTATGTCGAAGCGCTGGCGGAGATGGCGGCCGAGCGCATAAGCGGCTGGTGGGAGGACTACCGGGGCCACCTGGCCAGCGCCGCGCTCGATCTGGCCGAGTTGGAGCACCACGCGGTGGCCGTCAGGTCGGTGCAGATCATGTATATGCCCGGCCTTCTCCAGACCGAGGACTACGCGCGTGCGGTCTTCGCTGAGAGCGTGCCGCCTCCGAGCCCCGCTCGTCAGCGGCGACAGCTGTCGCACCGGTTGCGGCGCCGAGATGTACTCGATCGTGTCGACCTGGCTTCGTGCACGTTCCTCATTCATGAGGCTGCGCTGCGAATGACGTACGGCGGCTCCGTGGTCGCCCGCAGCCAACTCGACTATCTGGTGGATCAGTCGGAACGTGAGGGCGTCACCATCCGTGTTATCCCGTTCGCGGCAGGCGGCTTCCCGTACGCCAGCAGTTCGGCACACTACCTCTACGGTGTGGTGTCGCAGCTGGACACAGTGCAGACGGATACGTCGACCGGTTCGGGCTTTGTGGATTCCGAGACAAGTCTTGAGAATTGGCGAGTTGCTCTGGACCGGACCGAAGAGAAGTCGCTTGATCCGAAGAGCTCGCGGGACTTCATTCGCCAAATCGCACGACAAGTATGAAGGCGTGAGTGTTGTGGAAATTCAGTGGCGCAAATCTTCGAGATCCTCCAATGCCGAGGGCTCCGACTGCCTGGAGCTCGCCGAGCACGGTGGCGAGATTCTGATGCGTGAGAGCGACCATCCTGACGTGGTCATCCGTACGACCCGTGCGAAGCTCCGTGCCTTCCTGGGTGGTGCGAAGGACGGCGAGTTCGACGATCTGACCTGAGGGCTCGTCGCGTCCGCTTCGGGCGGCCCCCTGCCCGGCGCAGGGTGGATGCCGAGACCCGTCTCGTGAACTATCGGGCGGTGCTGGACCGGGTCGAGGAGCTGTCGCTCGACCCGAAGAGGTCGAGAGACTTCATTCGAAAGATCGCACAATAAGTGTGAAGGCGTGAACACCATGGAAATTCACTGGCGCAAGTCCACGAAGTCATCGGGGGCCGAAGGCAACAACTGCCTGGAGCTCGCCGAGCACGGTGGCGAGATTCTGATGCGTGAGAGCGACCATCCTGACGTGGTCATCCGTACGACCCGTGCGAAGCTCCGTGCCTTCCTGGGTGGTGCGAAGGACGGCGAGTTCGACGATCTGACCTGAGGGCTCGTCGCGTCCGCTTCGGGCGGCCCCCTGCCCGGCGCAGGGTGGGGGCCGCCCGTTCGGCTGTGGGCGTTCTTCCCGGCCTGCCGGCGGTTACCGCTGCGTCGGAATCCGGTCGGGAAGTCCCAGGGTCTCCGCCAGGTGGCGCCGGGTATGGGCGAAGGCCTCCTGGGCGTCGCGATCCCCTACGTCCACCGTCAGAAGCTGCCAAGGGGTCCGGGCGAGGAGACGGCGGGTCAGCTCCGCCTCGGAGCGGAGGTGGGCGGCGGCCGAGGCGAGGTCATGGACCGCCCGGGTGCCGGGGGAACCGGCGAGTCGGGCTACGTACCAGTCCTCCCAGGCGGCACCTTCCCGGTCGACGGCTCGCCGCAGCGCCGTGTCCGGGTCGTCGTGGACGTACACCACGGTGACCTGGGCGGGTTTCTCGGCCCGGGTCGGTTCGTCCACGACATGGTCGAGCGGGCTCCCCTTGTTCGCAGCTCGTCACGCCGGCTCCGTGGGCAAGGGGCGCCCCGGCGTGACGCGAGGAGGTAACTCATGCTCAGCGAATCGGAACCGCCACCCTTCGCCGAGTGGGCTTTCTGGTGCGAGCGGGTCACGTACCGGTCGATGGCGCCGGACGAGATCGTGGACGCTTCGCGGTGCTCCGTGCCTGTCCCCGGATCGGCTGTCCGGCGGATCCGGTCGGAGGTGCGCGCGCTGGCCGCCGGGTTGCCGCCCGCCGAGCGCCACCGGGCGCTGAGCTGGGTCGAGGGCGGTGGCTGCATCGGCGCGATCGCGTCCCTGTACCGGGGGGAACCCTGCGGGTTCTCGCTGAGCCATCGAGGGGCGTGGATCAAATGGACCGTGCGCCCCTACCTGGTATTTCGCATCGGGGACAGGGCTCGGCTTCCCGTACTGAACGGAATCCATTGAGTGGGGTGGGCGGCGCCTGCCGGCGGTCGCGAGGCGGCCCGCTCCAGGCACGGGGTCACGGGTGCGGCTGCCCGGTCCGCGGGCGGTGGAGGAAGAACAGCTCGGGGTCGCCTTCGTCGAGGCCGTGGACAAGGCCGACCGGGCTCCATCCGGCGTGCTGGAGCAGCCGCTGCATCGGCTGGTTGGAGACATTGGTCGAGGCGAACAGCTTCGGAGTCGTGCACGAGGCGGCCACGGAGTCCAGCAGCCGCTTCCCGACACCCCTGCCCCGGACCGATGGTGCCACCATCAGCATCGTGACGAAGCCCTGCTCGAAGAAGGTGTACTCCACCACGCAGTAGCCGAGCGGCCCGGACGCGTCCTCCGCCACGACCGCCAGGCCCTGCCGGCACCACTCCCGGATGCTCGCCCGCCGGTGGCCGTCCCCTTCCACCGCGACGGTGTCGATTCCGGCGAGGGCATCCGCATCCGCGTCGTTCGCGCGGCGTACGACGATCCCGGCGGGGTTCACTGCGTCATCCATGAGCGGATACTTTCACTTCGCACCGGGCCCGGCCCGATGAGGCGGCAGGGCTTGACGGATCTGCGCCGATCACGACAACACCGCGTCCGCGTCCCTTCCCCCTTCCCCTCTTCCTCTCTCCTCCCGTGCTGTTCCTCTGGTGACGTGCACCCGTCATAATTCGGGGGCTGCTCACCCCCACGGCACACGGAGGCCCTTCCGCATGAGCCCGTACACCGGTACCCGCAGGAACTTCCTGGCCGGCGCCCTCGCCGTCTCCGCCACCGCCCTCGTCGGGGTCGCGCCCGCCGTCGCCGGGACGCGTACGACCCGTACGGCTCGCACTCCGCAGGACTGGATGGGCTCCATCCCCGACGCGACGGGACTCCAGCGCCTCACGATCCCGGGCTCGCACGACTCCGGCGCCCGGTACGGCGGTCCCTGGACCGAGTGCCAGAACACGACGATCGCCGAGCAGCTGAACAGCGGCATCCGGTTCCTCGATGTGCGCTGCCGGATCACCGGGGACTCGTTCGCCATCCATCACGGGGCGTCGTTCCAGAACCTCATGTTCGGGGACGTCCTCGGTGCCTGCTGGGACTTCCTGGCCGAACGGCCGCGCGAGACCGTGCTGATGCGGGTCAAGCAGGAGTACTCGGAGGAGAGCGACGCCGCGTTCCGGCGGATCTTCGACCTCTACCTCGACACCAAGGGCTGGCGACCGCTGTTCCGCCTGGACTCCACACTGCCCACGCTGGGCGAGGCGCGCGGCAAGGTGGTGCTGCTCGCCGACAACGGCGGGCTGCCCGGGGTCAGGTACGCCGATCCGCAGGTCTTCGACATCCAGGACGACTACATGGCCGAGCCGTTCGGGAAGTACCCGAAGATCGAGGCCCAGTTCCGGAAGGCGGCCGAGCAGCCGGGCAAGCTGTTCATGAACTATGTGAGCACCGCCGCCCTGATGCCGCCCCGCTGGAACGCCGACCGGCTCAACCCGCAGGTGCACTCCTTCCTCGACGGCTCGGGGACCGCCGGCTGGACGGGCCTCGGCATCGTCCCGCTGGACTTCCCCGCGACCCGCTCCGGCCTGGTCGAATCCCTGATCCGGCACAACCCGGTGGCCTGAGGGGGCGGGCGTTGCATCGCCGAACTCCGCCGACGCCCCTGAGTCGCCGCCCTTGAGCCGACGCCCCTGAGCCGCCCTCCGGGTCAGATCTCCGGAGGCGGTTGTGGTGCGCCCGGCAGGCGGATGGAGGCGACCGTGCCGGGGCCGTTGTCCGGGGCCGGGCTCAGGGTGATCTCGCCGCCCGCCTGCTGGACCGTGCGGGCCACGATCGACAGGCCCAGGCCCGAGCCCGGGAGCTGGCGGGCCGAGGGGGAGCGCCAGAAGCGTTCGAAGACGTGGGGGAGTTCCTCGGCGGGGATGCCGGGGCCCCGGTCCCGTACGGTCAGCTCGCCGCGGTGCAGCACCACGTCGATCGTGGCGCGGGGCGGGCTGAACTTCACCGCGTTGTCCAGGACGTTGACGACCGCCCGCTCCAGGGCGGCCGGTTCCGCCCGTACGTACCAGGGGGCCAGCTCCGCCGTGATCGTCAGCTCGGGTCCGCGCAGCCTGGCCCGTTGCAGGGCGGCGCGGGTGATGTCGTGCAGGGCCACCACTTCGAGCCGGCCGGGCTGGGCGGCGTCGGGGCGGGCCAGTTCCTGGAGGTCGCCGATGAGGGACGCCAGCTCCGCCATCTGCGCCTTGACCGAGGTCATCAGGGCCTTGCGGTCGCCCGGCGGGATCGCCCGGCCGGTTTCGTCGCTGCGGGCGAGCAGTTCCACGTTCGTACGGAGCGAGGTCAGCGGTGTCCGCAGCTCGTGGCCCGCGTCCGCGATCAGCCGGGCCTGGAGGTCGCGGGAGGTGGCGAGCGAGGCGGTCATGGAGTTGAAGGAGCGGGACAGGCGGGCGATCTCGTCCTCGCCCTCGACCGGGATGCGCACCGTGAGGTCCTCGGTCCGTGCCACGTGCTCCACGGCCTCGGTCAGCTCGTCGACCGGGCGCAGCCCGGACCTGGCGACCCAGAGCCCCGCCGCGCCCGCCCCGAGGACGCCGATGCCGGAGACGACGACGAGGACCCAGGCGAGGGTGGAGAGGGGTGCGGTGACCTCGCTCAGCGGGCGGGCGACGGAGACGGCGAGCTGGTCGCCCGCCGAGCCGGCCCCGACCACGGGCAGCTTGCTGGTGTAGACGCGCATGTCCGCGCCGTCGTCGTTCTCCGTCGTGTGCAGGATGTCGTGCAGCCGTCCGGCCGCCACGGCGATGTCGCCGGGCTGGGCGGGGATGGGCGTGGTGTTCGGGGCCGGGCAGTAGGTGCCGTTCGACGCGACGAGCTGCACGGTGTACTGCCCCGGGAACTCCTGGGCGGGCAGCTTTCCGCCGCTCAGGCACGCGGTCAGCAGGTCCCGCATCTTGTCGTTGTCCATCTTGGCGCTGCGCAGCGAGTTGTCGAGCTGGCTCTCCAGCTGGGCCTTCGTCACGAACCAGCACGCCGCCGCCACCGCCGCCACCGCCACCGCCACGGCCGTCGCGACCAGGAGCGCCAGCCGGGAACGCAGCGGCAGCGCCCGGAACCGGCGTACCAGGCCCGTCACCCCTCACCGCCGCCGGAGCGCAGCGCGTATCCCACGCCCCGTACCGTGTGGACCAGGCGAGGTTCGCCGCCCGCTTCCGTCTTGCGGCGCAGGTACATCACGTACACGTCCAGGGAGTTGGAGCTCGGTTCGAAGTCGAAGCCCCAGACCGCCTTGAGGATCTGCTCCCGGGTGAGCACCTGGCGCGGGTGGGCCAGGAACATCTCCAGGAGCGTGAACTCGGTACGGGTCAGTTCGACCCGGCGGGTGCCGCGGGTGACCTCGCGGGTGGCCAGGTCCATCCGCAGGTCGGCGAAGGCCAGGACGTCGTCGTCGGAGACGTCCGCGCCCGCCGCGGCGGCGTAGGAGCTGCGGCGCAGCAGGGCCCGGATGCGGGCGAGGAGCTCGTCCAGTTCGAAGGGCTTGACCAGGTAGTCGTCGGCGCCCGCGTCCAGGCCGGTGACCCGGTCGCCGACCGTGTCGCGGGCGGTGAGCATGAGGATGGGCGTGGTGGTGCCGGTGGACCTGATGCGGCGGGCGGCGGTGAGTCCGTCCATCCGGGGCATCTGGATGTCCAGCACGATCAGGTCGGGGGCGTACGCCTCCGCCCTGGCGAGCGCGTCGTAGCCGTCCACGGCGACCTCGGTGCCGTACCCCTCGAACGCGAGGCTGCGTTGCAGGGCCTCGCGCACGGCGGGCTCGTCGTCGACGATCAGGATGCGCTGCGGATCGTCTTCGGCGTGGCTCATCGCTGCTCGTCCTCTGTTCGTTCCGGCCCGACGCGGTACCTGGCGCGGTACCTGGTGCCCGGCTCCGGAATGTCCGGTACCTGATAAGGAAAGTATCCGGGGTGCACGAGGCATCCGGGGTGTTCGGCGTAACCGGGGCGGCGCGGCACGCGGAGCGCGTCAGGAGCCGCTGCCCGCCCGCAGCGTGTCGAGGTCGGCCTTGACCGTGTCGACCGGGATGGCGAAGCCGAGGCCCACGCTGCCCGCGCCGGAGCTTCCCGCACTGCTCGCCGAACTCGGGGAGTACATCGCGGAGTTGATGCCGATGATCTCGCCGTTCATGTTGATCAGCGCACCGCCGGAGTTGCCGGGGTTGAGCGAGGCGTCGGTCTGGAGCGCCTTGTACGTGGTCTTCGAGCTGCCCGTGTCCCCGTTGAACTGCTGTCCGCCGAACTCGAACGGCCACTGGCCGGTGCCGCCGCGCTGCTGCTGACCCTGGCCGCCGCCGGAGTCGTCGTCCTTGGCCACGGTGACATCGCGGTCGAGCGCGGAGACGATGCCGCTGGTGACGGTGCCGGTCAGGCCCTCGGGGGAGCCGATCGCCACGACCTGGTCGCCGACCTTCACCGAGGAGGAGTCGCCGAGCGTGGCCGTCTTCAGCCCGCTCGCGCCGTTGAGCTTGATGAGCGCGAGGTCCTTGTCGGCGTCGGTGCCGACCACATCGGCCGTGTACGTCCTGCCGGTGGAGAGGGTCACCTCGATCCGGGACGCGCCGGAGATGACGTGGTTGTTGGTGATGATCTCGCCGTCGGAGGTGATGACCACACCGGAGCCGGTGGACTGGCCCGCCGCCGAGGCCGCGCCGATCTCGACGATCGCCGGGGAGACGGCCGCCGCGACGCCGGAGACGGTGCCCGCGCTGCTCTGCGAGACGGTGGTGCCGTTGACGGTGCCGGTGGAGCCGGAGCCGTTCGGCCCGCTGTCGGTGAGCTGCCCGATCAGAGCCGCGCTGCCGCCGCCGATCGCCCCCGCGACGATCGCCACCGCCGCCAGGAGCGCGATGGGCCGCCTCGCCCGGCGCGCGCCACGCCCGGACGGCCCCGGCGGGCCGGGCTCGCCGGGTGCGCCGCCGGGCTCGCCCGGCTCGTAGGAGGGCGGCGGCGGGTAGGACGTCGCGCCGTCGCCGTACGAGGGGTACGAGTGGTACGTCGGGTACTCGCCGCTCGGGCGGTTGCTCTCGGTCATGTCTACGAGAGTGGCCAGCGAACATGAGAAGAGGCTGAGTACGTCCTGAGAAGCCCGGCAGAACCTCGTATGTCCCAAATAAAGGTCGCAGGGCGCACGCCGGCGCGCCACCCTGTCACCGCGGCGCGCGGACAGCCTCGGCGGACCTCCGGAGTGCGGACCTCCGCAGTGCGGACAGCCTCGGCGGACTCCCGCGGCGCGGACAACCGCGGCGCGGGATCCCGCCGGGACGCAGCCTCAGCGGACTCCCGCCGCCGGCTCCCCGCACCCGCACGAGCGCCGCACGACCAGCGCCGACGGGAACTGCTTCAGCCGCTCCCGGCGTGATCCCGAGACCCGCAGCGAGTCATCGAGCACCAGGTCCACGGCCGCCCGCGCCATCGCCGGACGGTCGGAGTGGACGGTCGTCAGCGGCGGGTCGGTCAGACCGGCTTCCTTCACGTCGTCGAAGCCCGCGACCGCCAGCTCCCCGGGCACATCGATCCGCAGCTCACGGGCCGCCCGCAGCACCCCGATGGCCTGGTCGTCCGTCGCGCAGAAGATCGCCGGGGGCCGGTCGGGCCCGGACAGCAGCCCGAGCGCCACCTCGTAGGCGTCGTAACGGTTGTACGGGGCCTGGAACAGCCGGCCCTCCGTCGAGCGCCCCGACTCGTGCATCGCCCGCCGCCAGCCCTCGACGTGGTCGGCGACCGGGTCGCCGACCGCCGGTGTCGACTCGGTGCCGCCGAGGCAGGCCACGTACGCGTTGCCGTGCTCCAGCAGATGCCGCGTGGCGAGCTGTGCGCCGCCGACGTCGTCCGTGACGACCGCGACGTCGTCGATCGCCTCGGGCCGTTCGTGGAGCAGGACGACACGGGCGTCCCAGGCCTCTATCTCGGCGGCGGCCCGCTCGCTGGGGCCCTGGCTGACCAGGATCAGCCCGGAGACGCGCATGCCGAGGAAGGCCCGCAGATAGTGGACCTCGCGCTCGTCGCGGTAGTCGGAGTTGCCGACGAGGACCATCTTCCCGCGTTCGGCGGCGGCCTGCTCGACCGCGTGCGCCATCTCCGCGAAGAACGGCTGGCGCGCGTCCGGCACGATCATGCCTATGAGGTCGGTCCGCCGCGAGGCCATCGCCTGGGCGACCCGGTCGGGCCGGTAGCCCAGCTCCTTGATCGCTGCGAGTACCCGCTCGCGCGTGGCCGGGGCGACCGGCCTGGGTCCGTTGTTGATGACGTAGCTGACGACCGCGGTCGACGTCCCCGCCAGTCTCGCCACATCGTCCCGCGTCACCTTGGCCACGCGCGGCAGTCTACGCGGATGGACCTACCTCTTGGCAGCTCGGACCGGGGCTTCTTTCGCGGCCCCGGAATCGTGGGACTGCTCCGAACGGGTTACGGGTCCGTCGGCATCCGATACCGCCGCCCGGATCCTCGCCGCCCGGTCCTTCGCCTCCTGGGCCTTCGCCTCCTCGGCGGCGGCCCGCTCCACCTTCTCCGGGGCGACGAAGCGGTAGCCGACATTGCGCACGGTGCCGATCAGCGACTCGTGCTCGGGGCCGAGCTTGGCGCGCAGCCGCCGTACATGGACGTCGACGGTCCGCGTACCGCCGAAGTAGTCGTACCCCCAGACCTCCTGGAGCAGCTGGGCGCGGGTGAAGACGCGGCCCGGGTGCTGTGCGAGGTACTTGAGCAGTTCGAATTCCTTGAAGGTCAGGTCCAGGACCCGGCCCTTCAGCTTGGCGCTGTACGTCGCCTCGTCGACCGAGAGGTCCCCGTTGCGGATCTCCATCGGGGAGTCGTCGGAGGTGATCTGCTGCCGTCCGGTGGCCAGCCGCAGCCGTGCCTCGACCTCCGCCGGGCCGGCCGTGTCCAGCAGGACGTCGTCGATGCCCCAGTCGGCGGTGACGGCGGCGAGACCGCCCTCCGTGACCACGAGGATCAGCGGACAGCCGGGTCCGGTGGACCGCAGCAGCTGACAGAGCGACCGAACCTGCGGAAGGTCGCGGCGCCCGTCGATGAGGATGACATCGGCACCGGGGGTGTCGATGAGAGCGGGGCCCTCGGCGGGGGCCACCCGCACGCTGTGCAGCAGAAGGCCGAGGGCGGGGAGCACCTCCGTCGACGGCTGGAGTGCGTTCGTGAGAAGCAGCAGAGAACTCATCGCCGCCCACCTGCCTGGTCAGTCGGTCGATCGTCTTGCACGGTTCGCTCGCCCATTACGTCGGTCCTCCTCGTTCCCTGCGAGAGGGGCACTCCCGGGTCGGACCCGGGGGAGTATGCGGCACTGCTTCGTACGGTCATGCGGCTTTACGAACACGGTCCCGCGCCCTGGGACCGCTGAGCTTGTCGAAACGTCTCCGTAACAACACGCGGAAAGCACAAAAGGACCCGGGGGCTGCTTTGCCCGGATCCTGTTCGCAGCAGAATAGCCCACATGAGTTCTGTGTCCGAGGGCCGATTCCCGAGTTCTTCTGTTTCCTTCCTCACGCCGGACCCCCTTCGCGCCACATTGCTGACCGATGACGGGGTCCCCGTCGACGCGGTGTACGAACCGTGTACGGCCGGTGCCGGGGCGGCGGGGAGCGGGGCCGGGAGCAGGGCCGGGAACGGCGCGCGGACCGATACCGCAATGGTCGTCGCACACGGGTTCACCGGCCATCTGGACCGCCCGGCCGTGCGCCGGGTGGCACGGGTGTTCTCCCAGCGTGCGGCCGTGATCACGTTCTCTTTCCGGGGCCATGGAAGGTCCGGCGGACGCTCGACCGTGGGTGATCGCGAGGTGCTGGATCTGGCCGCAGCGGTGGCCTGGGCGCGCTCGCTGGGGCATCGGCGGATCATCACGGTCGGGTTCTCCATGGGCGGCTCCGTGGTGCTCCGGCACGGTGCTCTGTATACGGCGGATCCGGCCGGGGAATCCGTCCGGGATTCGCCCCGGGATTCCGTCCAGAATCTGATACGCGGCAGTACGGCTGTTCGAGCGGCGGAGCGTCAGGCACCAGCGCTTGAGGGGCACACAGAGGCGCACACCGACGCGGTGGTCGCGGTGAGTGCCCCCGCGCGCTGGTACTACCGGGGTACGGCCCCGATGCGCCGCCTGCACTGGGTGGTCACCCGGCCCACGGGCAGGCTCGTGGGCCGGTACGGCTTCCGCACCCGTATCGCCGACGAAAACTGGGACCCCGTACCGCTCTCCCCGGTCGGCGCGGTCCCGCTGATCGCGCCCGCCCCGCTGCTGATCGTGCACGGCGACCAGGACCCGTACTTCCCGCTCGACCACCCGCGGATGCTCGCCGAGGCCGCCGGGGAGGGCGGCGCGGACCTGTGGCTGGAGCGGGGGATGGGGCACGCGGAGAACGCGTCCGACGAGACCCTGCTCACCCGCATCGCGGACTGGGCGGCCGTGGCGTGACCCATCATGGACAGCTGACGCACGACGAAAGGGGTGGCGCCATGGCGACGGGGACGATCCGTTACTGGGCTGCGGCCAAGGCAGCCGCGGGGACGGCGGAGGAACCGTACGCGGCGGCGACACTCGCCGAGGCACTCGCCACGGTGCGCGAACGGCACCCCGGTGAGCTGACCCGCGTACTGCAAAGGTGTTCGTTCCTGATCGACGGTGACCCCGTCGGGACCCGCGGCCATGAGACCGTACGGCTTGCCGAGGGCGGCACGGTCGAGGTGCTCCCGCCGTTTGCAGGAGGGTGAACCGCACACCATGAGCAGCAGCAGCAGTAGCAACAGCGATCAGCAGTATCCGCAGCCGTACGGTGAGCAGCCGTACGGGCAGCAGCCGTACGGGGAACAGGCCTACGGGGAGCAGTCGTACGGCCAGTCCTACGGGGACCAGGCCTACGGCCAGTCGTACACGGGGCAGCAGCCTCAGCGGTACGACGGCCAGTCCTACGGTGCTCCGGCGTACGGCGACCCCGCCCACGGGCAGCCGCAGCAGCCGTACGGCGACCAGGCCGCCCCGTACGACGACGCCGCCTCCTCCTCCTGGCCGACGGGGCAGTCGGAGCCGGGGGCCTTCGAACAGGGAGCGACGCAGACCTGGCAGGCGCCGACCTGGGACACCCAGTACCAGCCGACGATCCAGCCGGTGCAGCAGCCCGTGCAGCCCCAGCAGCCTGTCCAGCCCCAGGTCCAGTACCCGGCACACCAGCAGCCCGTGCAGCCCCAGGTCCAGTACCCGGCACACCAGCAGCCCGTGCGGCACCAGGCCGCGGCCCCGGCGCCGTACGCCGCCGATGCCGCGTATCCGCCGCCGCGGGGCGCCTCGGGCTCGTATCCGCTGCCGCCCGAGGTGCCGGACGCCTCCCGTACGGCGTCCTCACCGGCGCCCGCCCCCGCACCGGCTGCCGCGTCCTCGGCGGCGCTCGACGCCTCCGGGTTCAGCGCGCCCACCACCCTCGGCAACAGCCGGATCACCGATGCCCAGCGGGCCCGCGCCGAGGGGCGCTCGCCGATCATCGCGCCGGGCATGCAGCCCGCGGCGATCACGGCGGGGCTCGGCCTGCTGCTCTCCCTCGGTGCCGCGATCGGTCCGTACGCCCTGCTCGTCCCCCTGGTGCTGCTCCAGGCCGTGACGGCCGCCGGATGGTTCCGGCTCAACGGCATGTGGCCGGCCCGCCAGGGCATCGCGCTCGCCTTCGCCGGCGGGCTCGCCGCCGATGTGGCCCTGCTCGCGGCGGGCCGGGAGAACGGCCCCGGCGCGCTCCTGGGCACCCTGGGCATCTGGGTGCTGCTCACGGTCGTCCTGCAACTGCGCAGCCACGCGGGGGCCGACGAGCGGATGTACGGGCTGATGGCCACGCTCGTGTCGGCCGCCCTCGCCGTGCTCGCCGGCGGGCATCTGGCGGCCGTCCCGGACGCCGTGACGGTGGGCGGGGTGGCGGTCGCGGCCGCGGTGCTCGTCAGGGCGCTGCCGCTGCCCGGTGCGGCGTCGGCCGTGATGGCGCTGCTCGCCGCCGCGGGGGCCGGTGCCGTGCTGGGCGGCTTCACGGACTTCGGGGCGAAGGGCGCGCTCCTCGGGCTCGCGGCGGGCGTCTGCGCGCTGATCGGTCTGCGGGTGGCGAGCTATGACTACCCGTCCCGGTTCGTCCACATGACGGCCGGAGTGGCGCTGCCGCTCACCGCCGCCGCTCCCGCCGTGTATCTGATCGGCCGTGTGATCGGCTGAGGCCCGAAGCGGGAACCGGCCGGGGGTTTCTGATCGTCGATCACCCCGGGTGTCCCGTGCGGCCGCAGTAGGCTCACGGGCCCAGGGGGCCGGTCGGGCCCCACGGGGGCCCGGTCGGGTCAGGGTGGGGGAGCAACGGGCATGCGAGCACTGCGAATACTGCTGATCGTCCTGGTGGTGCTGGGCGGCGTCTTCGTCGCCGTCGACCGTGCCGCGGTGTACTTCGCGGAGTCGGAGGCCGAGGGCCGGGTCAGGATCAGCGGGGGCAGCGCGGGTTCCACGGACGTCTCGATCAAGGGTTTCCCGTTTCTGACGCAGATCGCCGATTCGCGGCTCGACCGGGTGGATGTCGGCCTCAAGGGCATCACCACCAGCGCGGGCGGCCGGGTGATCCGGATCAGTGAGATGCGGGCCCAGCTGCACGATGTGAGGATCGGCCCCGGCTACTCCAGCGCGACGGCCGCCCGTGCCACGGGCACGGCCGTCGTCAGCTATCAGGACCTGACCTCCGCGGCCAACGAGGGTGTCGCCGTCGAGTACGGCGGCAAGGGCAAGGTGAAGGTCACCGGCACGGTCGACGTCCTCGGCCGTCCCCTCTCGCGCAGCGTGCTCTCCACCGTCACCCTCGTCGACGGCCGGACCATCCGGGTGCACGCGGACAAGGTCCCGGGCGAGGGCATCCCCGGCCTGGAGGACATCGTGCGCGGCAAGACCGACTTCGAGCGGAACATCGGCGGCCTGCCGGACGGTCTGAAGCTGGAGAAGATCGAGGTCACCCCCGACGGCCTGGAGATCTCGGTGACCGGTTCGAACGTGGCTCTCGCCGGCTGACACGGCCCCGCGCCGGAGGACGGCGGGGCCCGCGCCGGAGGACGGCGGGAGAGTGGTCCGGGAGGCGGCGGGGCACCGCCGTCCTCCGGCGCGGGGCGACGGCGGTGCGCACCCCGGCCCCGACGCATCCCTGACGCGGATCTCCGGTCGCCGGTCGCTGATCCCCGGTCCCTGACGCGGATCCCCGGTCCCGGATCCCTGTCGCGGAACCCCGATCCCCATCCCCGATCCAGATACTGAGACGGTCACGTCCGGTCCTCAGATGAACCCGGCACCCGCGTCGTCGGCACCCCGTCCCAGGCCATCGGTCATCGCTCCGACGTCTCGTATCGCGGACGATCCCGTCTCATAATTCGACACGACGGTGACATCTCCGCCCGTACCTCCCTACGATCGGACACATGAAGCGACAGGCGGATCTCACGAAGCGGCGGGCAGTAGACCTGTGCCGCGTCGCCGCCATGCTCTGTCGCACCTTCTGAGCGGGACGTCTTCAGCGTTCCGCTTCCCCGGCCCTCGGACCGACGTCAGGGCCGAGCCAGTGCCCCGTACGCGCCCCGCTCCGCGCATCTGCGCGTACACCCCGCGCCCGCACTCCGCACCACCCCGCCGCAGACTGCCCCGGAGGAGAACACATGAGCCGCAGTGACGTCCTGGTAGACGCCGACTGGGTCGAGGCCCACATCGACGACCCGAAGGTCGCCATCGTCGAGGTCGACGAGGACACCTCGGCCTACGAGAAGAACCACATCAGGAACGCGATCCGGATCGACTGGACCAAGGACCTCCAGGACCCGGTCCGCCGTGACTTCGTCGACCAGGCCGGCTTCGAGAAGCTCCTGTCCGAGAAGGGCATCGCGAACGACACGCTCGTCGTCCTGTACGGCGGCAACAACAACTGGTTCGCCTCGTACGCGTACTGGTACTTCAAGCTGTACGGCCACGAGAACGTCAAGCTCCTCGACGGCGGCCGCAAGAAGTGGGAGCTCGACTCCCGCGACCTGGTCGACGCCGTTCCGGCCCGCCCGGCCACCTCGTACAAGGCCAAGCCGCAGGACGAGTCGATCCGCGCCTACCGCGACGACGTCGTGGCGGCCATCGGCAGCCTGAACCTGGTCGACGTGCGGTCGCCCGACGAGTTCAGCGGCAAGCTGCTCGCCCCGGCCCACCTCCCGCAGGAGCAGTCGCAGCGCCCCGGCCACGTGCCGAGCGCCCGCAACATCCCGTGGTCGAAGAACGCCAACGACGACGGCACCTTCAAGTCGGACGACGAGCTCAAGGCCCTCTACGAGGCCGAGAAGGTCGACCTGGCGAAGGACACCATCGCGTACTGCCGCATCGGTGAGCGCTCCGCGCTCACCTGGTTCGTGCTGCACGAGCTGCTCGGCCAGGAGAACGTCAAGAACTACGACGGTTCGTGGACCGAGTACGGCTCCCTCGTCGGCGTGCCGATCGAGCTCGGCGCCGCCAAGTAGTACCGCAGCGCAGTTCCGCGACACGCGTTTGCGCGGGACCGCTCGACCGATCAGCAGGACTTCGACCAGAAGGACAGAACACCATGTGTGGAGCACAGGCCGGCGGCCCCGACGCTTCGACGATCAAGCCCGGTGAGACCACCATCCAGGGCAGCGTGACCCGTGACGGCGAGCCCGTCACCGGCTACGTCCGTCTGCTGGACTCGACCGGCGAGTTCACCGCCGAGGTCCCGACCTCGGCGACCGGGCAGTTCCGCTTCTACGCGGCCGAGGGCACCTGGACGCTTCGCGCCCTGGTCCCGGGCGGCAGCGCCGACCGTACGGTCGTGGCGCAGACCGGTGGCCTCTCCGAGGTCGCGATCGCCGTCTAGTTCCGGCGGACGCGCCGCGCACGCCGCGCGACGCACGCACGCGCGCCGTGCAACGCGCGACGCAGGACCGGCCGAAGGGCCGCACCCCAGGGGGTTGGACGCCACCTGAGCAGGGGTGCGGCCCTTCGCGCCGTCCGGTGGCCGTTACCCGGGCCACCGGCCCGTACCCGCTCCGCGTACGGCCGCGCACACGCTCTGGGCCGCGCACGGAACCGGACCTACGCTGGAGGTATGTACGCCCGGCGCCGTCGCGGCTATTTCCTGATGATGGGCGGATGCATCGTCCTCTTCGTCTCCGCCTGGGCCGTCGTACGCCTCTGGTCGATGCCGGTCGCCATCGGGATGTGCTTCGTCGCCATGGTCATCCCGCCGATCGCGGCGATGGTCGCGAACCGGCGCGGCCCGGAGGACCGTTGGTGGGACGATCCGTCCGGCGACCCGAAGTCCGACGAGTGGTGGGACGAGCTCGACGGCAAGAAGCGCCGCCGGTAGGAGCGCCTTGCGGCGGACGGGGGCCCCTCAGTAGACGAGGGCCTGGGTGTCGTCGGCCATGGCCTCCTGTACGAAGACCTGGGCGCCCGCGATCCGTACGCCCTCCAGCAGGTCCTTCTCGGTGAGGTCGCGCCGCGCCGCGCACTGGGTGCAGAGCGTGATGCGCCCGCCCGCCAGGATCGAGTCGAGCAGGTCGGGGAGCGGCGCGGCGTGCGGCAGCTCGAACTCTGCGGCGCGACCGGGCACGGCGAACCACGAGGACTCCCCGGTCAGCCACAGCGAGACCTCCACACCACTGGCGACGGCCACGGCCGCCACGGTGAAGGCCTGGGAGCAGCGCTCGGCGGATTCGGCCCCTGCGGTCACCTTGATCACAAGCTTCTTCGGCATACGCCGCACTGTAATCGGAGGGCGTGCGACCACCCCCCGGTGGCCGGGGGGTGGTTCATCCACATCCGGCGGGGCGGGAAGGAAGGGGACGGCGCACGTCCCGTTCCAGCGGACGCCGGCACTCCGGAACCAGCCGCCCGGCCGAGGACCTGAACGAGAGGGCCGGTCCCCTACCCATTAGGCTGGGGGACGGCCCTGTACTGCCGTATATCGCTCGTTCCGAGGAGCCCCCGTGCTTGAGGCATTCTTCTCCGCCCTGCTGGTCCTGGTCTGCGTCGGTGTGCTCGCCTTCGCCGGTGTGACCGTGAAGAAGCTGTACCAGGGCCAGCGCTGACCCTCGTCGAACTCCGCCGCTCCCTCACAGATCGTCTGAGACGCCCATGATCTCGATTCCGTCCGACCTCCACCCGGACCTCGTTCCGCTGGCCTTCCTCCTGGGCAACTGGGCGGGCGCGGGGGTTTCCGACTTCCCCGGCGCCGAGAAGTGCAACTTCGGCCAGGAGGTCACCTTCAGCCACGACGGCCGGGACTTCCTGGAGTACGTCTCGCACACCTGGGTGCTCGACGACGAGGGCAACCAGGTCCGGCCGCTGGAGACCGAGTCCGGCTACTGGCGCATCGACAAGGACCGCAAGGTCGAGGTCGTCATGGTCCGCGACCAGGGCATCGTCGAGATCTGGTACGGCGAGCTGGCCGACCAGAAGCCGCAGATCGACCTGGTCACCGACGCGGTGGCCCGGACGGCGGCCTCCGGCCCGTACAGCGGCGGGAAGCGGCTCTACGGGTATGTCAAGAGCGACCTGATGTGGGTCGGCGAGAAGGCGACCCCCGAGGTCGAGCTGCGCCCCTACATGTCGGCGCACCTGAAGAAGGTCGTCACGCCGGAAGAGGTCGCCGAGATGGCGCGGAACCTTGAGGACATGCCGGACGACGGCATCGCGTTCTTCAAGTAGTCCCGGGGGCCGTTCGTTCCGGGGCCGGCGGTACCGGGGCCGGCAGTTCCCGAGTTCGACGGTCCCGGGCCGGCAGTTCCCGAGGCCGTCGGTTCCCGGGGCTGCGGGCAGGTGCCCGTCCCGACCTACACTGGCCGTGTGGTGAGCACCGACTGGAAGACCGATCTTCGGCAGCGTGGCTACCGGCTGACGCCTCAGCGCCAGCTTGTCCTGGAGGCCGTCGACACGCTGGAGCACGCGACGCCCGACGACATCCTCTGCGAGGTGCGCCGGACCGCGTCGGGCGTGAACATCTCCACCGTGTACCGGACCCTTGAGCTCCTGGAGGAGCTCGGGCTGGTCAGCCACGCCCACCTCGGGCACGGCGCCCCGACGTACCACCTGGCCGACCGCCACCACCACATCCACCTGGTCTGCCGGGACTGCGCGGACGTCATCGAGGCGGATGTCGACGTCGTCGCCGAATTCACCGCGAAGCTCAGGGACACCTTCGGCTTCGAGACGGACATGAAGCACTTCGCGATCTTCGGCCGCTGCGACGGCTGCGCGGCGAAGGCGAAGCGGGCGGCGGAACAGAAGCCCGGGAACGCCGACGGGCCCGGCAGGGCCGAGAAGGCCTAGGGCTCAAGGCCGAAGGCGGCTTTGAGCCGCCGGGTCGTAGGCTGGGCGCATGAAGAGCCCCCTGCTGTCCCTGCCCGGCGCCGTCCCCGCCGAGGGCCGCGACGAAGGTGTCGCCGCGCACTACGGCGATCTGTTCCGCGAACAACGAGCCCTGGCCGACGGCAGCGGTCTCGTCGACCTGTCGCACCGGGGTGTCGTCACCGTCAGCGGCGACGACCGGCTGGCCTGGCTGCACCTGCTGCTCACCCAGCACGTCAGCGAGCTCGCCCCCGGCCAGGCCACCGAGGCGCTGATCCTGACCTCGAACGGGCACATCGAGCACGCGATGTACCTGGTCGACGACGGCGAGCGGGTCTGGATGCACGTCGAGCCGGAGACGCAGGGCGAGCTCATCGCCTATCTGGACTCGATGAAGTTCTTCTACCGGGTCGAGGTCGCCGACCGTACCGACGACATCGCCGTCGTCCATCTGCCGGCCGGCTCCATCGCCCCGGCGCCCGAGGGCATCGCCGTACGGGAGACCCCGCACGGCCGGGACCTGTTCCTGCCCCGTGCCGAGCTGGAGGAGTACGCCGCCGCCCACGGCCCGGTCGCGGGCATCCTGGCGTACGAGGCACTGCGCGTCGAGGCGCACCGTCCGCGCGTCGGCTTCGAGACCGACCACCGCACCATCCCGCACGAGCTGGGCTGGATCGGCTCCGCCGTCCACCTCCAGAAGGGCTGCTACCGGGGCCAGGAGACCGTCGCCCGCGTGCAGAACCTGGGCAAGCCCCCGCGCCGGCTGGTCTTCCTGCATCTGGACGGCAGCGAGGTGCACCTGCCCGGACACGGTACGCCGGTGCGGCTGGCGGCCGACGGGGCGGAGGGCCGGCAGCTCGGCTTCATCACCACCTCGGCCCGGCACCACGAGCTGGGGCCGATCGCCCTGGCACTGGTGAAGCGGAACGTGGCGGTGGACGCGGAGCTGATCGCGGGGGACACGGCGGCGGCCCAGGAGACGGTCGTCGAGCCGTAGTTCCCCGAGGCGGGCCGAGCCGTACTGATCCGTGCCGTGCCGTGCCGTGCCGTCCCGCGCGGTCACACCTCGATCAGTACGGTGAACGGCCCGTGGTTCGTGAGCGAGACGCGCATGTCCGCACCGAACCGGCCCGTCTCCACCTGTGCGCCGAGCGCCCGCAGCTGCGCCACGACCTCATCGACCAGCGGTTCGGCGATCTCGCCGGGCGCGGCGGCGTTCCAGGTGGGCCGGCGGCCCTTCCGGGCGTCCCCGTAGAGAGTGAACTGCGAAATCACCAGGAGGGGGGCATTCACATCCGAACAGGACTTCTCGCCCTCCAGGATGCGCACCGACCAGAGCTTGCGGGCGAGCTGCGCCGCCTTCTCGGGTGTGTCCCCGTGGGTGACCCCGACCAGCACACACAGTCCTTCGCCGACGATCTCGCCGACGATTCCGGTCTCCGACGAGCCGTCCGCGGCGCCTGCCACGGAGACGCTCGCGCCGTCCACTCTCTGTACCACTGCACGCATACAGACCAACCTATCTTGGGCTGAACGGGTACAGAGCACCTGCGTGGGCACCCCGCCAAGTGGCACGATGCACGATGTCGGTGTGCCGACGCACCGGTCGAGGGGACGGAACAGCATGAGTACATATGGAGCCGGACAATCTCCCGGGGCCGTACCGGTGCCACGTGCCAGCACCATGCGGCCACCCGTGCAACGGAGCCTGCCGGGGCAGCCCGGACAGTCAGGACAGAGCCCCGCGCCACTGTGCCTGCCCGGTCCGGGCGGCGCGACCGCCGCGTCCGTACCCGAACAGGGCCTGGTGCCACCGGTCGTGGCCGTTCCCGGGGCGGACGGGCCGGCCACCGGGCGGGTACCGGCCGGCTTCGGCGGGCTGCGGCTGCCGGAGCTGCGGACCCTGCGCCGTGACGCGCAGCGCGACGAGGCCGACCTCAGCTACGTACGCCGCCTGGTACAGGGCCGGATCGACATCCTGCGGGCCGAGCTGGCCCGCCGCCGGGACCCGGAGGCGCCGGTGGTGGACCGGCTCTCGGAGATCCTGGCCGACGCCCCCTCGCAGCACCGCACCTCCGCCCGGCACGTCACGCTGACCACGCCGCGCAGCGACGAGTACCGGCGACTGGCCGCGGAGACGCTCGCCGAGGTCGAACTGTCCGATCTGGACGCGCGGACCGACGAGGAACTGCACTCGGCGATGGGACGGCTGGTCCGCTATGAGCAGCAGGTTTCCCGTCGTCGTCACCAGCTCCAGCGCACCGCTGACGATTGCAGCGCGGAGATCGCCCGCAGGTACCGTGACGGGGAAGCACAAGTAGACGACCTGCTCGCCTGAAGCGATCCTTCCGGGCACGGGTCCCGCCCCCGTCCCCGGAAGGCCCACCATGACGTCCACCGGCGCCACCGCTGTCACCGCCACCACCGCTCCCGCCCCGCCCGTGCTGGCCGAGGTCGTCCGGTCCGGTTTCGTCGAGGGCCATCACCGGGGTTCGCTGGTCCTGCTGGCCGCCGACGGCAGTGTGGAGCGGACATGGGGCGATCCGGCCGCGCCGGTCTTCCCGCGCTCGTCCAACAAGCCGATGCAGGCCGCCGCGATCCTGCGGGCCGGGCTCGACCTGTCCGGGGAGCGCCTGGCCCTGGCCGCCGCGAGCCACTCCGGGGAGGACTTCCACCTCGCACTCGTACGCACGGTGCTGGCCGAGCACGGGCTGAGCGCCGACGACCTCCGGACCCCGCCCGACCTGCCGCTGGACCCGGTGGAGGCGGAGGCGTACCTCGCCGCCGGTCATGTCCGCGAGCGGATCACGATGAACTGCTCCGGCAAGCACGCGGCGATGCTGGCGGCCTGTGTGCTCAACGGCTGGGACACCGCGACGTATCTCGACCCCGCGCATCCGCTCCAGCGCCTGGTGCTCCAGGTGGTCGAGGAGGCCTCGGGCGAGAGCGTCCCGGCGGTCGGTACGGACGGCTGCGGGGCGCCGCTGATGGCGATCGGCCTGGTCGGGCTGGCGCGGGCGTTCCGGTCGTTCGTGCTGGCGGAGCCGGGGACGGCGGAGCGCCGGGTCGCGGACGCGATGCGCGCCCACCCGGAGTACGTCGCGGGCACCCGGCGCCCCGACACCTGGCTGATGCGCGAAGTGCCGGGCACGCTCTCGAAGATGGGCGCGGAGGCGGTGCAGGCGGTGGCGCTGGCGGACGGCCGGGCGCTGGCCTTCAAGATCGACGACGGTGCGACGCGGGCGCTCGGCCCGGTGCTGGCCCGCGCGCTCGAACTGCTCGGCGTCGACGCTCCGGTGGTGTCCCGGATCGGCCGGGCGCCGCTGCTGGGCGGGGCCGCGGAGGTCGGCGAAATCCGCGCGACATTCTGACGGGCGTGTGTTTAGCGTGGGCGTATGAGCCTTGAGGTCCGCACTGTCACCGAGTCCGAATACCCCGACTGGCTGCGCGCCGTGTCCACCGGTTTCCTCCGTACGGCGAAGGCGTCCGAGGAGGAGATCGCCGGCCGGCTGGCGCACACCGATCTGTCCCGCGTCCAGGGGGCGTTCGACGCCGGTCGCTGCGTGGCGACGTTCCGCTCGTTCGCCCAGGAACTGACCGTCGTCGGCGGCGCCACGGTGCCGGCCGACGCGGTCAGCGGGGTCACGGTGACGCCCACGCACCGCCGCCGCGGGCTGCTGAGCCGGATGATGGGCGCGGACCTGGCGGCGGCGAAGGAGCGCGGCGAGGTGGTCGCGACCCTGGTGGCGGCCGAGTATCCGATCTACGGGCGGTACGGGTTCGGCCCGGCGACCTGGGCCACCCAGTGGGAGATCGACGTCCCGCGGGCCGGGCTGGACCCCCGCTGGGCGGGTCCGTCCGAGGCGGACGGCGGGGGCGGGATCGAGCTGATCGACGGCGCGGAGGTGCGCAAGCTGGGCCCCGAACTGCATGCCCGCTTCGCCGCCGGCCGGCCCGGCGCCGTCAGCCGGAACGAGCGCTGGTGGGAGGTCAACACGGGCACGGTCACCTCCGCGCACACTGCCTGGACCGAGCCGTTCTACGCGCTCTACCGTTCCGCCGACGGCACCGTCGAGGGCCTTGCCGCCTACACCGCGGACGACAACTGGGGTGATGCGAAGCAGCCGTTGAACAAGGCGACAGTGACGGGAGTGATCGCGGTGACTCCGCGGGCGGAGCGGGCGCTGTGGCACTTCATCTGCTCGATCGACTGGATCACCACGGTCCGCTCGGACTTCCGCGCCCCCGATGACCCGCTGCCCCTGTTCCTCCCGGACCCCCGCGCCGCCCGCGTGGTCACCCACGTGGACTGGCTGTGGGTGCGCGTCCTGGACGTGGCCCGCGCCCTGGAGGCCCGTGGCTACGAGGACGAGGCGGGCCTGGTGCTGGACGTCCAGGACTCCGCGGGCCTGGCCGGGGGACGCTTCCTGCTGGGGGTCTCCACCTCCGGGGCGAGCTGCACCCCCACCACGCGGAGCCCTGATCTGACCCTGGACGTGCGGGAGTTGGGCGCGCTCTACCTGGGTGACGAGTCGGTCCTGCGGCTGGTCGCGCTCGGCCGGGCCGAGGAGAACCGCACCGGCGCCGCCCGGTCGGCGGACCGCGCGCTGCGGACGGCGCGGCGCCCGTGGTGCCCGGACAGCTTCTGAGACGGGACGGCCTCCGGCCCGTGGCTCATCGGGTCCGCAGCCTGAACAGCATCCCCGAGAGGCCGACCGCCACCAGCAGGATGCCCGCCGCCCAGGCCAGCGCGACCCAGGGCGCGTTGCCCACCGGCTGGTTCAGCAGGAGTCCGCGCAGGGACTCGATGGCCGGGGTGATCGGCTGGTGGTCGGCGAAGCCGCGCAGCCAGCCCGGCATCGAGTCGATCGGGACGAACGCGCTGCTCGGGTACGGGAGGAACGACATGAAGAACGTGAACCCGCCCGCCGCCTCCGGGGTCCGGGCGAGCAGGCCGATCGCCGCCGAGATCCAGGACAGCGCCAGGATGTACGCGAGGAGTACGGCGGCCACGGCGAGCCAGCCCGCCCCGGTGGCCGCCGGGCGGAAGCCGATCAGTACGGCGACGCCGAACACCAGGGTGGTGGAGACCAGATTGCGCACGGTGCTCGCCACGACATGTCCGGCCAGCACCGGCGTACCGCCCACGTCCAGTGAGCGGAACCGGTCGATGATGCCGCCCTTCATGTCCTCGCTGACGGCCACCGCCGTGGTGGCGGAGCCGAAGCCGGCGCACAGGAGCAGGACCCCGGGAACGACGTACATGACGTACGGGCCGTGGTCCGCGCCCGTGTCGATCGCGCCGCCGAAGAAGTAGACGAAGATCAGCATCAGCATGATCGGGAGCATCATCGAGGTGATGACGGCGTCGATGTTGCGACGGCTGACGCGCAGGCTGCGCCCGCTCAGGACCGCCGCGTGGGTGAGCGCTCCGGGTGCGTCAGACATGGGCGGGCACCTCCGTGGTGAGGGCCAGGAACACATCGTCGAGGGTGGCGCTGTGCACGCTGAAGCGCGCCACCTCGGTGCCGGCCGGGTCGATCTCGTCGAGCAGGGCGCGGACATGGGCCGCCGTGCCGTCGGTGGGCAGCCCGAGGGTGAGCGTCCCGGGGGAGTGGTGCACGGCGCGGCCGGCCAGCCGGAGGTAGCCCTCGTGGCTGGTGAGGACGAGGTCGAGGCGGTGCCCGGCGACGCGTGACTTGAGGGTGTCGGCGGTGCCGTCGGCGACGATCCGGCCCTTGTCCAGGACGGCGATCCGGTCCGCGAGCTGGTCGGCCTCCTCCAGATACTGCGTGGTGAGCAGGACCGTCGCGCCGCGGGCGGCGAGGTCGCGCACGACCTGCCAGAGCTGTTGACGGCTGCGCGGGTCGAGGCCGGTCGTGGGCTCGTCGAGGAAGAAGACGCCGGGCTCGGGCGATCCGACCAGCCCGGCCGCCAGGTCGAGGCGGCGGCGCATGCCCCCGGAGTACGTACGTGCCTGGCGGCGGGCCGCGTCGGTGAGGTCGAAGCGCGCGAGGAGTTCCTCGGCCCGGTGCCGTGCGGCGGTGCGCGGGAGGCCTGTCAGCCGGGCCATCATGCGCAGGTTCTCCTCGCCGGTCTGCGTCTCGTCGACGGCGGCGAACTGCCCGGTGAGGCTGATGGAGCGGCGTACCCGGGCGCGGTCGGCGACGACGTCGTACCCGGCCACGCGGGCGGTGCCGGAGTCCGCGGTGGTGAGCGTCGCGAGGATGCGCACGGTGGTGGTCTTGCCCGCGCCGTTGGGGCCGAGCAGGGCGAGGACGGTGGAGCGTTCGACACTCAGGTCGATGCCGTCCAGCACCCGTACCGCGGGGTTTCCGTAGGACTTGGTGAGGCCGTGGGCCTCGATGGCGGGCCGCGGGTCGGCGGGTGCGCGGTTTCCGCGGGCGCCGCCGCTTCCGGCGCTCCCGCTGTTCCGGCTGCCTCTGCCTCTGCCGCTGCTTCCGCTGCTTCCGCTGTTCTCGGCGATCATGGCCGATCCCCCTTCTGCGTATGACATACGCGTTACTGTGTAAGCATTACGCAAAACTAGAATGGTGGTCAAGCGGGGGGCAGGGGTTCCGGAAGCGGAAAAAGGGGATTCGGTGGCGGAGAAGAGTGGCGCGCCCGGAGGCAGTGACCTGCCGCCCAGCATCGAGGCCGCCTGGGGGCTGCGCGAGCGTCCGGTCAAGGGCCCCAAGCCCGGCCTGAGCCTGGAGCGGATCGTGGACGCGGCCGTGGCCGTGGCGGCGGACGAGGGGATCGCGGCGGTGTCGATGGGGCGCGTCGCCAAGGACCTGGGCGCATCCACGATGTCGCTCTACCGGTACGTCTCCGCCAAGGACGAGCTGTTCGTCCTCATGCAGGAGGCGGCCATGGGGCTGCCGTCGCCGCTGCCCGCCCTGGAGACCGGGGCGGGCTGGCGCGAGGCGATCGGCCAGTGGGCCTGGTCGCAGCGCGAGATGTTCCACCGGAACCTGTGGATGCTCCGCATCCCGATCGCGGGCCCGCCCGCGAGTCCGCACTCGATCGCCTGGTGGGAGCAGGGCCTCCAGGCGCTGGAGGGCAGCGGGCTGGCGGAGGGCGAGAAGATCTCCGTGATCCTCCTCGTCGGCGGTTTCGTGCGGAACGAGGCGTTGCTGATGAGTGATCTCGCCGCCGCCGTCGAGGCGCGCGGCATTCCCGCCGAGGAGGTCATGGCGGGGTGGGAGCGTACGGTGAAACGGCTCGCCGACCCCGTACGGCATCCGTCGCTGTCCCGGCTGCTGGACGCGGGCGTGATGAGCGAGCCGGACGAGCCCGACCACGAGTTCACCTTCGGCCTCGCGCGGCTGCTGGACGGGGTGGAGGTGCTCGCCCGGCGCGCCGAAGCGAACCGGACCGGGGAGGGACCTTCCGGCGCCGCGGACGACGGTGCGGACGTCAAGTCCGCTTGAGGTCAAGGGCGTAGGCTGCGTGGTCATGGGTGGAGAGAAGGCCGAGAGCGGAGAGCAGGCCGAGGGCGGAGAGGGGCCCGCGACCGGGGCGGTGGCGCGGGAGCCGGCCGGACTGCGGGAGCGCAAGAAGCAGCTGACCTACCAGGCGGTCTCCGACGCCGCGATCGCGTTGTTCCTGGAGCGGGGCTTCGACAAGGTCTCGGTGGCGGAGGTGGCGGCTGCCGCCGACATCTCCAAGCCGACGCTGTTCCGGTACTTCCCCGCCAAGGAGGACCTGGTCCTGCACCGGTTCGCCGACCACGAGGACGAGTCGGCCCGGGTGGTGACGGGCCGGCCGGCCGGGGAGACCCCGCTGGACGCCCTGCGCCGGAACTACCTGGACGGGCTGGAGCGGCGCGACCCGGTGACCGGGCTCTGCGACGTCCCGCAGGTGCTCGCCTACCAACGGCTGCTGTACGGGACGCCGTCCCTGGTGGCCCGGATGTACGCCTACCAGGGGCGCTCCGAGGCGGCGCTCGCCCGTGCGCTGGGCGACGGGACGGCCGAGCGGCTCGCCGCCGGACAGATCGCCGCCGTACTGCGCATCCTGGCCATGGAGAACTGGCGGCGGATCGACGCGGGGGAGAGCGCGGGGCAGGTGTACGGGTCGGCGGTACGGGCGGCCGAGCTGGCGTTCGCGCAGTTGAGGACGGGGCTGGAGTAGCGGCGGGGGCGGTGCCCGGCCTCCCGGGTGGGGTGCCGGGTTCCCGTGCGGGGCGCCCGGCCTCCCGGGTGGGGTGCCGGGTTTCCGTGCGGGGCGCCCGGCCTCCCGGGTGGGGTGCCGGGTTTCCGTGCGGCACGGCCGTGCGGGAGGCCCGTGCGGGAGGGGCCCGAGGGGTCAGCCCGCCAGCAGCGCGGCGGCCAGCTCGTCACGATGGCCGGCCAGCCAGGCCTGATGCCGGTCCCAGCGACCCCAGCCGCCGCCCGCCTCAAGTGCCCCCGCATACACGGGATCCCCGCCCGCCACGCGCCGCTCGACAAAGGCCCGGCACACTCCCGTCGCCTCTTCGATCACACCCGGCAGTGCGGCCCGGTCCGCCCGTCCCAGCCCGTAGCCGTCGGCCAGCAACCGGAGCCGGTGCGCCCGGTCGAGGCCGTCGCGACCCGACATCGGAACCCAGTAGCGGGCCGTCATCGCGACGTCCCACAGCGGCCGGCCGGGAGCGGCCTGGTCGAAGTCGATGAGGGCGGCGGCACGGCCGTCGCGGAACACCACGTTCTCCAGGCACACGTCGTTGTGGCACAGCAGCGCCCCGGCGGCGCCCGCGCCCTGTGGATCGGCCAGTTCGGCGGACCACCCGGCGGCGGCATCGAGGGGGATGCCCGCCGCGGCCGAGTGCATCCGCCGGAGCAGGGCACCCACCGAACGCAGCGCGCCGTCCGTCCACACCCACGGCGGGTGCGGCGGGACCGCGACATCCCCGGGTACGTAGGAGAGGCGTTCGCGGCGGCCGGAGGCGGTGACTCCCAGGGGTACGGGAACCCCGTCGAAGCCCTCGGCGGCCAGTGCCCGGAGGTGGGCGTGCAGGGCGGCGGCGTGCGGCGGGGCGGGCCGCTCCACGATGCCGCCGTGCCGGACGACGGCCCCGGCGTTGACCATCCCGCCCGGCATTACCTCGCCACCCATGTGTCCTCCTCCGCTGTGTCGCCATGCGCCGCCTCCCGCGGGGAGCCGTCCAGCACGGGGCCCAACGCGCGCTCCAGGTCGGCGGGTTCACGGAAGAGTACGCCGGTCATCCCCAGCGCGACGGCGGCAGCGATGTTCTCCTGCCGGTCGTCCACGAACAGACACCGCTCCATCGGTACGCCGGCCCGCGCCGCCGCGATCTCGTAGATGGCCCGGTCCGGTTTGGCCACACCCTCCGCGGCGCTGCTCACGATCGCGTCGGCCAGATCCGTGAGCCCCAACGAGGCCAGGTCGTAGTCCAGTTGGAGCGAGGCGTTGGTGACGAGCACCAGCGGGACACGGGCCCTGGCCCGCCGCAGCAGCGAGACCACCGCCGGGTCCGCCCGGAACGGCGCCCGCGCGAGCGCCCGGCCCAGTTCACGGGCCCACGCGTCGGGCCCGGGGCTCCCCGCCCCGGCGCCGCCCGCCCCCGCAGGCCCGTCGTCCGTCACCGGCCCGTCCGTCACCGGCCCGTCCGTCACCGGCCCGTCCGTCATCGGTTCGCCCGTCACCGGTTCGCCCGTGCCCCGGCCGTGCGCCCGCCGGCCGGCCGGGAGGTCCATCAGCCCCCGGGTGATGGCCTCCACCCACTCGTCCGGGGTGATCCGGCCGAGGAGCAGGGGCAGATCGACCTCGGGGGCGTACGCCACCTTTGTCGTGGTGCCCGCCGCCAGGCCCGCGGCCCGTTCCAGTTCGGTCACCCCCGCCATGTCGTAGAACCGGATCACGTTGTCCAGATCGCACAGCACCGCGTCGAAGGGGGCGTACGCGGGCCCCGCCCCGGGCGGCCGTGCGGGGGGCGATCCCGTTGAGCGGGGCCACATCCCGGGCTCCTTTCAGGTCGTTGGCTCAGGTGCCCGCATCGTAGGGGCTGCCCGTAATCCTTGGCGGGCGCGCGACGACAGGCCGTACTGCCCCCGTTCACCCGGCGCGGTGCCATCCGGCGGTGCGTTCCGGGAGCGGGAACATCGTGCTCAGGCGGGGCAGTCGACGGGCCGCTTCCTCCGTGTGCCGTACGTCCCACGCCGCACCGTCCGGCTCGGGGTTGCAGGGGTGCTCGATGCCCTCGGCGTCCAGCGCCGCCTCCAGCCCGTCCTCCTCGCCCGTCAGCTTCTCGTACGCCCCGGCCGCGACGTGGTCGAGGCCCTCCCACTCGGGCCACTCGTCGTCCGGCCAGGCGCCCAGGGGCCGGCCGGCCAGCCGGCGCAGTTCGGCGATGTCCGCCAGCGCGTCCGGGTCGGCCACCACCTTGTGGAAGTCCTCGCGGCCGAGGCCCACCACCCAGAACTGGAAGTACCAGAAGCTGTCGTCGGAACACGAGCCGCCGAATATCTGCTCGGCGGCCGCCCACATCTCCCAGGTGTCGACCCGCTGCCGGAGGCGGTACAGCTGGATCTGGAACCGCACGATCTCGCGCGACGGCCGTTTCGCGAGCCGCTCGCCGAGCAGTTCCTCGCGTTCGTCACGGCCGGTCGCCCGCCGTCGCGAGTCCTCGATCAGCGTCCAGAAGTCCTCGAAGCTCTCTTCTTCCATGGCCGCACTGTGGCAGCCGGGTATGACAGTGACGCTGGGCGCCGGACGCGGCGCACCGGACGCAGGGCGCCGGGTGGCGGCGCCGGGCGCGGGCGTAACGTGAACGGTATGAGCCTCGAACGCGCCGCCACCCGCACCTCCGTCGCGACGCTGGCCGCTCTGGCCGGGCTGCACGTCGCCTGGGGGCTGGGTTCGTCGTGGCCCCTGCCCGACCGGGAGTCCTTCGCCGACGCGCTGGCCGGCCAGGCGTCCCCGCCCGGCCCGGGGGCGTGTTTCGCGGTCGCGGGGGCGCTGGGTACCGCCGCCCTCCTGGTCGCGGGGCGGCCCCGGCGCACCCCGGCGCTGTCCCGCCTCGGCACGGCCGGTGTCGCGGGCGTACTGGCGCTGCGCGGCGCGGCCGGGCTCTCGGGCCGTACCGACCTGCTGTCCCCGGGTTCGACCTCGGCCCGCTTCCGCCGCCTCGACCGCGTCGCCTACTCGCCGCTGTGCCTGGCACTGGCCGCCGCCACGGCGACGGCCGTCGGGACGCGCGGGACAACGGCGCAGTAGTACCGGGGACATGGCGCGTCGGCTCAGCCGGTGGGGGCGCCGAACCACTCGGGCAGCCGGCCGAGCAGCTCCTGCTGGTCCTCGCCCGCCCACGCCACATGGCCGTCCGGCCGCAGCAGCACCGCGGGCACGTCCAGTTCCTCGCTGACGTCGACGATGTGGTCGACCCGGTCCGCCCAGCCCGCCACCGAGAGCAGTCCGGTCCGGTCGAGCAGCAGTCCCCGGCCGCCGTGCATCTGCCCGTAGAGGTGACCGCGCTTCAGCCGTACGTCCCGCAGCCGCCGGCCGAGCAGTTCGTGCCCCTCACCGAAGTCGTAGCGGACCGCGATGGCGGAGATCTTCTCGATCAGATACCGGTTCACCTCCTCGAACTCCATCAGCTCCGACATCAGCCGGCGCACCGCCCGGGGGCCCGGCCCGGTGGCCAGCAGCTCCGTCTGCGCCCGGGTGTTGTCCAGTACGTCGGCGGCCACCGGGTGCCGTTCGGTGTGGTAGCTGTCCAACAGCCCTTCCGGCGCCCAGCCGTTGACCTCGGCGGCCAGTTTCCAGCCGAGGTTGAACGCGTCCTGGATGCCGAGGTTGAGCCCCTGCCCGCCGGTCGGCGGGTGGATGTGGGCCGCGTCGCCGGCCAGCAGCACCCGGCCGGTCCGGTAGCGCTCGGCCAGCCGGGTGGCGTCGCCGAAGCGGGAGAGCCAGCGCGGTGAGTGCGCGCCGAAGTCGGTGCCCGCGAGCTTCCGCAGCTGCCTCTTGAGCTCCTCCAGGGTCGGCGGGACCGTGCGGTCCTCGGCCAGCCCGTCGGCGGGCACGATCAGGCGGTACGTCCCGTCCCCGAGGGGCATGGTGCCGAACCGCTTCTGTGTCCTGCGGACTTCGGCCACCGTGGCGGCCAGCGTCTCCGGCGACACGGTCAGCTCCACCTCGGCCAGCAGGGTCTCGACCCTGGCGGGCTCACCGGGAAAGCCGACCCCGAGCAGCTTGCGCACCGTGCTGCGACCGCCGTCGCAGCCCACCAGGTAGCGCGAGCGCAGCGCCGTGCCGTCGGCCAGCTCGGCGGTCACCCCGTGCTCGTCCTGGCTCAGGCCGACCAGTTCACAGCCGCGCCGGATCTCGGTGCCCAGCTCGACGGCATGCTCGGTCAGCAGCCGCTCGGTGGTGACCTGCGGGATGCCGAGGACGTACGAATGCGCGGTGTCCAGCCGGTCGGGCCACGAGGTGCCGAGCCCGGCGAAGAAGCCGCCGACCTCGTACTGCCGGCCGAGCGCGAGGAACTTCTCCAGCAGACCGCGCTGGTCCAGCACCTCCACGCTGCGCGCGTGCAGGCCGAGCGCGCGCGAGTGCCGGTTCGGCTCCGCCATCCTGTCCAGCACGAGCGCGTGCACACCGTGCAGCCGCAGCTCGCCGGCCAGCATCAGCCCGGTAGGCCCGCCGCCGACCACGATCACGTCAAACATGAAATCCCCACCCGTTCAATGAACCGCATCGCGCCGGGCGCTCCGCTCCGTGCGAGTCCCGTCGTTGGGACAAAGAACTCGTACTTCGCGAATACCTGATTTCCCCAGGTTCCGGCTTCGGTTGGGGATTCTGCATCATGACCGGGGTCTTGCCGCAAGGCCCCCGGTGCGCTATACGTTGAGAGTGGCAAGGAGTGGGCAACCTCCTTGCCTTTTGTTTTTCCCCCACTCCGCGAGGCGACGGGCGAGCCCGCTGCCCGGCCTCTGCGCGGACGCCGCCGACGGCGTGGACGGCTTCCCTGAGTCGAGCGTCACGCCGGTGGCCGGGTGAGTTTGGCGGCCATGCGTGACGGAGGGCGGCCTGCCCGGTGCGATGGGTGACCTGTCTCAGTAGACGTGGGCCATCGTGAAGCCGTGACCTGGGGTGGTTCAGGTTGAGTGAGACGGCGATGGCTGGTCAGTCTCGCTCAACCTGAGCAGTTGGCGCCTGTGGCTATGTGCCATCGTCCTGGCATTGAACGTGCCAGAGGCGTCTTAGGGCTTCGAGTTCGGTTCGAGGGAAGTGCTCGCCCCAGTTGCCTCGGTAGCCGCTCTCGCCGTAGGTCCGAGACACCTCGTCGAAGCAGCGGACCACAGCCCGGGCGAGTGCATCGATGGGGAGTTGGGACGACCAGATCTCAGTGCCCCTGTTGTCGTGATCGCTGCCGCGACGTAGTTCCAGCAAGCGGATCCAGACATCCGCAGCTTCGCGGTAGAAGATCCACCGGTAAGCGGTCGGCTCGGCTTCAAGCTGGGCGCGAGCTTCCGTCTCGCCCGCGACGAGCCGGGCCACCGCCACCAGGAACTCTTCGGGCGCGTTGCTGATGTAGGACGCGGTCAGGTCCGCTTTCGCCTGGTGGTCCTCAACGACGCAGTCAGCCCACCCATGTGTCCCCAGCGTCCAGGTGATTCGTATGCCGGCTGTCACCGCGGCTCCCCGGCGAGGAAATGCCGGACATCGGCCGCCAGGGAAGCCATCTGCTCACCGGCCTCCAGCCAGGTCGTCACCGAGGCGCTCCAGCCGCCGCCGGCCTGCGGCCATGGCCGCAAGGTCCAGGTCAGTCCGACGTGGCCGCCGGACCGGAAGACGGCTGACATCGCGAGGTCACGGTCGTTGGTCTGCCAGTTCCGTTCGCCGTCCCATCCCCGGTAGTCGGCGGCGAGCCCTTCCAGGAACGGGACCAGATCGCTGTCCCAGATCCAGGCGACGACCTCATTGACTCGAGCGGCCAAGCCTGGAGCCTGTAGCTCGACGGCGTAGTGCACGGAGTCTTCGTCGAAGCTGAACCGGTCGCAGAACCTCACACCGACAGACGAGTTGTCCTGGCAGCGGATCGTCACGCTGGCCTCATCGTCAGTGCCGACGTCTGGGGTGGTCATGGGCGGAACGCCAGGTCAGCAGCCCGTTCGACGTCACTTGGATTCGCCGTCGGTGGGGTGGAGAACGGCTTGGGCGATTTCACGGACGCGATCCATAGTGATGCCGGTCCGCTGTTCGACTGCGAGAGGGTGATCGGTCGGCTCCAGCTCGATGAAGGGACGCTGCCCGATGGGGCGGGTGTGAACGTGGGTCTTCAAGTCGATGGTGCTGGGCGAGTAGAGGAAGAGGTCGGTGGACAGCCAGCCGAAGTACGGCTCCTCGGATTCACGTCCTGGGGTGTCCCAGAGGTCCGCGGCTCGGGCGAAGTTGTCCCGGCTGAGGGAGACCCATGCGGCCCAGGAGAAGACCTCGTCGCTGCCGATGATCGGTATCTCGATCAGACCCTTGACGAAGTAGTGCTGTGCCTGGATGACGCACTGATCCGACGAGAGCAGGCAGTCCGCAGAGTCGGCGAAACGCGGATCCCAGACGTAGGGGGCCGTGGCCGAGTAGTTCATCGGCAGTTCGGCGTGATGGCTGCCGCAGCACGAGCAAGTGAATCCGAGGTCGCTGGTCATGAGCGGAGCCTAATGATCGGCTCCTATGCTGCTCACGTCAGCTCCCCTGCTCCGTTGGCCCCGTGTGCTGCCGGTAGGCCCGCGGCGGCCTCGATGGTGTCTGCGATCACGCGTAGTTGGTGGATGAACCACGGCTTGGCGGTGGTGCGGAGAGAGCTTTCATTGGGGAGCCGCCGGATGAATTCGGCGTGGAAGGCCCGAAAGTCCGCCTCAACGCCGGAGAGTGCCAGGCCGCGCCAGTGCGGCGCTGCGTAGAACACCATGGCTTTGACGATCTCGGGATAGATCGCCGCGTAGCGCTTGGGGTCCCACGGCCGGACAGTGCGAGCAGGGCGGGGCTGGAGCCGGGCGAGTCGCTGTGTGAGGTCGCTGATCCGGTAACCGTGCTGCAGGAGGGTGATCCAGAAGCGGGAGGTCTGTTAGTAGCAGACGTTGATCACGCCGGGACCATAGCGGCGAAGGAGCCGGTAGTGGCGCTTCTGGGCGGCGACGATCTCCGGTAGATCAGCAAGGTCGAACTGGTTGGCGGGGGCTTCGACGGCCCGGCCGATCCAGAGGCGATGCGGGATGCAGACCTGGTCGTGGTGTCTCGACATCCAGACCATGACGCCTTGGCCGGGGGTGCCGGTCCTGCGGGCGACACAGCGCCGGCACGCCCATCGGGTGGTTGCGGCGAAGGGACCTTGCGGGGTGTTCCACGCCTGTGGCTCCCAGCGGGGGATCGCGTACCGGATCGAGGTCTGAGGCTGTCCGCTGAGGACACTGATCCGGCCGACCGGATCCAGACGGGATTCCAGCCAGTGGGAAGGCCGCTGAAGGCGTTGGACGGGCATCGCGTTGGCCGTGGCGAGGCGGTCCAGGAACGAGGCTTCGGTCTCCTGCGGGAAGGGCTTGAGCGGACGCGGCAGCGGACGAAACACGACGGCCTCGAACGGCATGTTCACCCAGCCTTCCTGCCTGCGTCAGGCGGGGAATCCGACTCGCTGTTGTGGTCGATCCGGATGTTTCGCAGGGAGGCTTTGGTGATGCACTCGCTGCCGTCGAGGATGGCGGAAATCGCTGCGGCCCGGATCAGGTGGGAGAGGCTCCCGATCATGCCGCCGGTTCGCTGGTGCAGGTATTTCGAGAGCCCGGCCAGGGTGTCGGCAACGGTGGGCGGCTCAACGCGGTGCCGAGCACGGCGAACCCCTCGGACACCAGGAGATGCCCCAGCAGCACGACACCGGCGGCCTGGGGATCATCGACCAGCCGCACCGAAGTGCCGTGCAGGGCCGCAACCGTGTGCTCCCGCCCGTCAAAGCGAACCCGGTCACCCAGCGACAACAGCTTTGGACGCGTCGGCACCACCACTCACCTCCCGCGCGACTGGGGATGCCGGGCGAACCGTCGTCGCCGCCGACAACAGCCCGGCCTCCAAATCCACCGCCAGCTCCCGACACCACAGCAGGTGGAAGAGCACCGGCAGCACGGCAATCGGATCACCCACCGCACGAGCCCCGGCCAGAAGCCCCCGAGGATGGGCGAACACCGCCCGCAGCCCCGCCACCACAGGTTCGCGCCGTACTCGCGGATGCCGGTAACCCGACAACCAGCGCAGATTCGCCGCCAACACCGGATCGAGCACACCAACCCGCTCGAAATCCCAGCCCACCACGGCGCAGGCCGCGGCCGTGGCCGCGGACTTCACGGCATCCTTGGGCTCGATCCGGTCATCAGGACGCACATCCAGCACCACGGCAGTGCCGTCCCGCCGGCGTACGAAGTAGTCCGGTGTATGACTGATCCAGCCGCATCAGATGGCCAAGCTCCACCCATGACTCGAAGCCCACCAACCCGCCACTGGTAGCAGCCCAGTACCAGCCGGGAGAATTTCGCTGTCCCGGGTACGACGGGAACGCCCGCACCTGCCCGGCAGCCTCGAAACGCGTCGGCCACATCACCCCGAGCGGCCCCCTTGCGCAGCTCACCGCGAGCGTCGATGTACTCCAGCGAGAAGTCCTCAGGCTCCACCAGCCACCCCCACCCGGCGCTGACCACGTACGACGACCGTGGGGAGCGAGGCGCGGCGGTGGCTCGGAAAGAGCGAGACGGATCGGTAAATGGCCCAGGTCGACCGGGACGCAAGTCCAGATGACTCAGATAGACCGAGACTGGCCCGCTTTCAGCGAGACAGGTCACCGGTGCGATGGGCGAGGACGCCACTGCTCCGAGCGAGTGGCAGGCGACACTTTTGCAAGCGTCTGCTTGCAATAGTTAGCAGGCCTGTTGCAGTATCGAACCATGGCATCACTCAACGTCGGCAATCTCGGCGAGTACCTGCGCGACCAACGACGCGCGGCGCAGCTCTCACTGCGGCAGCTCGCCGATGCCGCCGGGGTGTCCAATCCCTACCTCAGCCAGATCGAGCGCGGCCTGCGCAAGCCCAGTGCGGAGGTTCTGCAGCAGGTCGCCAAGGCACTGAGGATCTCCGCCGAGACGTTGTACGTACGGGCCGGAATCCTCGACGAGCGGGAGCGGGAGGAGCTGGAGACGCGGGCGGTGATCCTGGCCGACCCGTCGATCAACGAGCGGCAGAAGAACGTGCTGCTCCAGATCTACGACTCCTTCCGCAAGGAGAACGGGTTCGAGCCCGGGTCCGGGCCCGAGTCCGAGTCCGATGCCGGTACCGACACAGCCACACACCCTCACAGCTAGTTCTGATGATCCGGGAGGACCACAGTCATGGCCATCACCGATGACCTGCGCAAGACCCTCACCGACCCCACCCCCCTCTACTTCGCCGCCGGCACGGCCGACCTGGCCGTGCAGCAGGCGCGCAAGGTCCCGGCGCTGATCGAGCAGCTGCGGGCCGAGGCGCCCGAGCGGATCGAGGCCGTACGCAACACCGACCCCAAGGCCGTGCAGGAGAAGGTGACCACGCAGGCCAGGGAGGCCCAGGCCACCGTGCAGGCGAAGGTCACCGAGGTGTTCGGATCGTTCGACACCGATCTGAAGAAGCTGGGTGAGAGCGCTCAGGACCTGGCGCTGCGCAGCCTGGGCGTGGCCGCCGAGTACGCGGTCAGGGCCCGTGAGACGTACGAGAAGGTCGCCGAGCGCGGCGAGCAGAGTGTGAAGACCTGGCGCGGCGAGACGGCCGACGAGATCATCGAGATCGCCGCCGTCGTGGATGCCGAGCCGAAGGCGAAGGCCGCGGCCGGGCGGGCGGCTGGTCCCGCGCCCGCCACGAAGAGCGAGCCGAAGGCCGCGCCGGCCAAGCCCGCCACCGTCGCCAAGCCCGCTGCCACCGCCAAACCCGCCGCCGTCGCCAAGCCCGCTGCCGCGGCGAAGCCGGTCACGGCCAAGCCCGCCGAGGCCAAGGCCGCGCCCGCCCGGAAGGCGCCCGCCCCGCGCAAGCCCGCGGCGAAGAAGCCCACCCCGCCCGCCGGGAAGTGACCCCGGGCGGTCCACGCGGGGCCGTCGGCCGAGTGGCCGGGGCACGGACCGGGCACCTATACCGGTGGCCGGTTCGTTCTCCGGGTAGCTTGGCCGCAGGGCGCCCATCCACTCACTAGGCGGTAGACACCATGTTGCTCACAGGTTTCGGCACACTGATCGGGCTGCTCTATCTGGCCATGCTGGTGCTGGCCGTGATCGCGCTGTTCTTCGCGGTGACGGCCCGCGAGGACGCCTACCGTGCGGCGGACAAGCAGAAGAAGTCGTTCTGGCTGATCATTCTCGGCATCACCGTGGCCGTGAACCTCTTCGTCCCGATGCTGTTCCTCCAGCTCGCGGGCACGGTCGCGTCGATCGTGTTCATGGTCGACGTACGGCCCGCGCTCAAGGCGGTCTCGGGCGGCGGCCGTCGCGGCGGATCCAGCAGTGACGGCCCGTACGGCCCCTACAACGGCGGGCGCTGAGCGCTCGCCGCGCGAGTGGACGCCGGTACGGGGCGGGAGCGCGGTGCGCTGCCGCCCCGTCGGCGTATCCGCTCCTGGTCGCGGTCGAGCAGCAGTACCGCCACGTCGTCGGTCAGCTCGCCGCCGTTCAGCTCCCGCACCTGCGTGACCGCCGCCTCCAGCAGCTCCTCGCCGGCCAGCCCGAGATCCAGCTGGCCGTTGATCATGGCGACCATGCCTTCCTGACCGAGCCGCTGGGTGCCGGTCGGCCCGACGCGGCCCTCGATCAGCCCGTCCGTGTACATCATCAGGCTCCAGGAGCCGCCCAGTTCGACCTGGCGTCGTGGCCAGCGGGCGCGCGGCAGCAGACCCAGGGCCGGGCCGCCGTCCTCGTACGGGAGCAGCTTCGCGGCCTGTCCGCGGCGGGCGATCAGCGGCGCGGGGTGGCCCGCCAGGCAGAGTCCGGCGCGGCGGCCGTCGGGGGAGATGTCGACGGTGCAGAGCGTCGCGAAGATCTCCTCGCTCTCCCGCTCGTGCTCCAGGACCTGCTGGAGCGTGGAGAGCAGTTCGTCCCCGCACAGTCCCGCCAGCGTCAGCGCCCGCCAGGCGATGCGCAGTTCGACGCCGAGCGCCGCCTCGTCCGGGCCGTGTCCGCAGACGTCGCCGATCATCGCGTGGACCGTGCCGTCGGGCGTGCGGACCGTGTCGTAGAAGTCGCCGCCGAGCAGGGCGCGGCTCCGGCCGGGCCGGTAGCGGGCGGCGAAGCTCAGGTCGGAGCCGTCCAGGAGTGGGGTGGGCAGCAGTCCGCGTTCCAGCCGGGCGTTCTCCTGGGCGCGGAGACGGGACTCGGTCAGCTGGTGCTGGGCGATGTCCGCCCGCTTGCGCTCCACGGCGTACCGGATGGCGCGGCTCAGCAGCCGGGCGTCGAGTTCGTCCCGGAAGAGGTAGTCCTGCGCGCCGACCCGTACCGCCTCGGCGGCCAGCTCCGCGTCGTCCTCGGCCGTGAGCGCGAGGACGGCGTGCCGGGGCGCGATCCGCAGTACGTGGGTGAGCGCCGCCAGCTCGTCCGCGCGCCCGGAGGGGGCTTCCGGCCCCGCCCCGGTGTCGCTGTGGCGTGTCTCGGCGCTCAGGGGCAGGGGCAGGGCCAGGTCCAGCAGGATGCAGTCGACGTCGTCGGTGAGGAGCCGTTCCGCCTCGGTGAGATTGCGGGCGGTACGGATACGGACCCGGGTCCCGGCCGACAGTTCGGGTACGGCGATGGTGCCCGCCGGGTCGTCCTCGATCACCAGAAGGGTGAGGTCGGCGCCATGGGTGGTCTCCGCAGCGGGAACGGCACGTTGCTGCGGTACGGGTACGGGCATCGGTTCGGGTTTCCTTCCCTCCCCCCGAGGGTGCGGCGGGACGACGATCGACGACCCGCCAGACGGGGACCATAGCGGTCCGCGGCAGGCGAGCGGAATGGCGCGCGGGGATCGGCCACTGTCATATGCGCAGCCATAAGCCGCGTCCCGGCACGGATCCGGCGAGATGTGCCGCCCCGGGGCGGGGGCGGAGGCCATGACAAACATCACGCGCCGTGGGGGCGAGGCGTGGCCCCGCTCACGTGGCCGCGCTCACGTGATCCGGTTGACGTGATCCGGTTGACGCGGCCGGCCGATTCGTACGGCGGACACCGGGAACGGCTCCGGGCCGCCGCGTCAGTGCCGCCACTCGTCCGGCGTGCACCCGTAAGTCCGCAGTACTGCCCCGGTCCGGGACCCCTCGTGCCGGGCCCCTCGTGCCCGGACCGCCTGCCCGGACCCCTCGTGCCCGGACCACCTACGCGGCCCCGGACCCCGGCCCCGGACCGCGCGCCCGGTTCCTACTTGTCCGGGCGTACCACTCCGAGGATCCGCATCGAGCCCGCGCCCGCCAGCGTGACGTTCCGGCCGGGGCGCGGGGAGTGCACGATGGCGCCGTCGCCCACGTACATCCCGACGTGGCTGGCGTCGCTGTGGTAGATGATCAGGTCGCCGGGGCGCATGTCCTTGATGTCGATGCGCGGCAGTTGGCGCCACTGTTCCTGCGAGGTCCGCGGTATCGGGCGCTTCGCCGCCGCCCAGGCCTGTGAGGTCAGCCCCGAGCAGTCGTACGAGTCGGGGCCCTCGGCGCCCCAGACGTACGGCTTGCCGATCTCCCGGGTCGCGAAGGCCACCGCCTTCTTGCCGCTCGCGCTCGCCTCGCGGTTGATGTCCTTGAGCGCGCCGGAGGAGAGCCACGCGGTCTGCGCCGTGTACTCGGCCTCCTGCTCCAGCTTGAGGAGCCGGGCCAGTTCCTTCTTCTCCAGCTGCGATTCGAGCTTCTTCGCCGCCTCGATCTGGGCGTTGATCTTCTTCTTGGCCTTGGCCTGCTTGAGCCGGTTGGTTTCGAGCTTCTGCCAGTTGAGGCTCGCGTCCTGGGTGTAGGTCTCCAAGTCCTCCTGGGTCCTGTTCAGTTCCGCCAGGACCTGCTTGGAGGCCTGCTGGCCCTGACGGACCTGGTTGACCCCGTCCAGGAAGAGCTGGGGGTCGTCACTGAGGACCAGTTGCGCACCCGGGGGCAGCCCGCCGTTGCGGTACTGTTCGCGGGCCTGGGCGCCCGCCTGGTTCTTCAGCTCGGCGATCCGTGCCTGGCCGTCGACGATCGCCTTGGCCAGCTTGACGATCTCGCCGGACTGCTTCTCGGTCTGCTCCTCGGCGAGGTTGTACGCGTCCGTCGCCGCCCCGGCCTTGCGGTAGAGCGTGTCGATCTCCTGGCGGACCTCTTCGAGGCTCTTCTTCCCCGGCTTCGCGGGAGCGGTGGGGGAGGGCTCCGGAATCGGCGCGGCCATGGCCTGGACCGGCGCGGTCAGCACGGCCAGCGCGCAGACCAGAGTGATCGCGGCAGCGGCACAGTGGCGTCGGTTCACAAGCTCCCCCTACGGGCGAATGCAATAAAAGTCAGGTATCGCACATATGACTTACCGTCAGTAACTTCTCGGCACCGTCGCGATCGTGCCATGTCACCCCGTAAAGCAACAGAGGCCGACCGCGGCTGACACGTCACACCCCTCTGCCGCACCCCTCTGCCATCCCCCTGTCACACCCCTGCCCCAGTCGGCGCACGTCCCGTAGATACGGGACGAACGATGAGTCGGCGACGTTCCCGGGAGCGGCGATTTACGGCGTGCCGCGCGGTTCAGCCCCCGCCGGGGCGCAGGGCGGTCCACGGCACGGTGATCTCGCCCTGCCGCCACCGGCGTACGCCGTCCGTCGTCGGCCAGTCGGCACGGAGCGCGCGCACGGCCGCGATCCAGCGCTGCCGCGCGCCCAGTGAGGCGTACGGGGCGGCGGAGGCCCAGGCGCGGTCGAAGTCGCGGAGGAAGGCGTGCACCGGCTCGCCCGGAACGTTGCGGTGGATCAGTGCCTTCGGCAGGCGCTCCGCGAGGTCGGAGGGGCGCTCCAGCGAACCGAGCCGGGTCGCGAAGGTCACCGTCCGCGGGCCCTCCGGCCCCAGCGCCACCCACACATGCCGCCGCCCGATCTCGTCGCAGGTGCCCTCGACGAGCAGCCCTTCGGGGGCGAGCCGCGCGCACAGCCGCTCCCAGACCTCGGCGACCTGGTCCTCGTCGTACTGGCGCAGCACGTTCGCCGCCCGGATCAGCTGAGGCCGCTCCGGGAGCGGGATCTCGAAGCCGCCGTGGAGAAAGGTGAGCCCGTCGCGTTCGTACGGCTTCGCCGCGGCGACCCGGTCCGGGTCGATCTCGACACCGGCCACCGAGGTGCGCGGCTCGACGGTGCGCAGGCGCTCCAGCAGCTCGACCGCGGTCCAGGGGGCGGCGCCGTAGCCGAGGTCGACGGCGAGCGGGGAGGCGGCGCGGCGCAGGGCCGGGCCGTGCACCGCGGCGATCCAGCGATCCATACGGCGCAGCCGGTTGGGGTTGGTGGTCCCGCGGGTCGCGGTGCCGATGGGGCGCTGGCGCATGCACCGAGCGTATGTGACGGGCGGGGGCGGGCCGGCGGGCGGACAGCCGGTCGTCCCGGATCGCCTCCGGTCATTCGTACGTAATTATTTGGCAAAGCGGAAATGAAAGGTGAGATTCCGCTGTTCTCGCCCTTCGGAGGGACCGCGTGCCCCTTCTAAGGCATGCCCTGAGCGAGGAGGAACGGACGACGTGAGTCAGTACGTCTCTCGGCTCGGCCCCACCCGTGTGGCGCCGCGCATCAGGTTCCCCGGAGGCTTCCCCGGATCGCACCGCAAGCCGCGCCGCATCGCGATGCTCTCCGTACACACGTCCCCGCTCCACCAGCCGGGTACCGGCGACGCGGGCGGGATGAACGTCTACATCGTGGAGCTGGCCAAGCGCCTCGCCGCGATCGACATCGAGGTCGAGATCTTCACCCGGGCCACCACCGGCTCCCTGCCCCCGGCGGTCGAGCTGGCGCCCGGTGTCCTGGTCCGGCACGTCGACGCGGGGCCGTACGAGGGTCTGGCCAAGGAGGACCTGCCCGCCCAGCTCTGTGCCTTCACGCACGGCGTGATGCAGGCGTGGGCCGGTCAGCGCCCCGGCCACTACGACCTCGTCCACTCCCACTACTGGCTCTCCGGCCAGGTCGGCTGGCTCGCCGCCCAGCGCTGGGGTGTCCCGCTCGTCCACGCCATGCACACCATGGCGAAGGTCAAGAACGCCGCGCTCGCCGTCGGCGACACCCCCGAGCCGGCCGCCCGGGTCATCGGCGAGACCCAGATCGTCCGCGCCTCCGACCGGCTGATCGCCAACACCGCGGAGGAGGCCGACGAGCTCGTCCGCTTCTACGAGGCCGACCCGGCGGCCGTCGCCGTCGTGCACCCCGGGGTCAATCTGGAGCGCTTCCGTCCGGCGGACGGGCGTGCCGCCGCACGCGCCCGCCTCGGTCTGCCGCAGGACGCCCTGATCCCGCTCTTCGCGGGCCGTATCCAGCCGCTCAAGGCCCCTGATGTGCTGCTGCGCGCGGTGGCCGTGCTCCTGGACCGCGAGCCCTCACTGCGCAGCCGGATCGTGGTGCCCGTCGTCGGCGGTCCCAGCGGCAGCGGGCTCGCCAAGCCGGAAGGCCTGCAGAAGCTGGCCGCGCGGCTGGGCGTCGCCGATGTCGTACGGTTCCACCCGCCGGTCGGGCAGGACCAGCTCGCCGACTGGTTCCGGGCCGCGTCCGTGCTGGTCATGCCCTCGTACAGCGAGTCCTTCGGGCTGGTCGCCATCGAGGCCCAGGCGGCCGGCACCCCGGTCGTCGCGGCGGCGGTGGGGGGCCTTCCGGTGGCGGTACGGGACGAGGTCAGCGGTTTTCTGATCCCGGGGCACGATCCGGAGGCGTACGCGCGGGCGATAGGCCGGTTCGCGGACGCGCCCGGACTGGTCGACCGGATGGGTGCGGCGGCCGCCGCGCACGCCCAGTCGTTCGGCTGGGACACGGCGGCTTCGGCGACGGCCGACGTGTACACGGCCGCGATGTGCGACCACCGCCGCCGGGCCCGGACCCACCACGGCTGAGGGCCCGGACCTTTCCCCGGCCGGGACGGATCTTCCCCCCCCCCGGCCGCGACGGACCTTCTCCGGCCGGGGCCCGACCTTCCCTGGCCGGGGCCCGGACCTTCCTGGCCGGGGCTGCCTCCGGTGGCGTACGGGACGCGTGCGCCCGTCGTCCCTGTCGTACGCTCGCCCCATGGCTGACGTACCCGACGAGACAGCAGCGGCGCAGGTCATCGAGGCGACCCTGAACGAGGCCGGGCTCGAATGGGAGAGCCCGGGACCCGGCAGTTACGTGGTGAAACTGCCCGGCACCCGCAAGCTGTCCACCACCTGTTCCCTGCTCGTCGGGGAGCACTCCCTCTCCCTCAACGCGTTCGTCGTCCGGCACCCGGACGAGAACGACGCGGCCGTCCACCGCTGGCTGCTGGAGCGCAATCTGCGCCTCTTCGGCGTGAGTTACGCGATCGACCCGCTCGGCGACATCTATCTGGTCGGCAAGCTCCCCCTCTCCGTGGTCACACCGGAGGAGCTGGACCGGCTGCTGGGTACGGTCCTCGAAGCGGCGGACGGATCGTTCAACACTCTGCTGGAACTGGGCTTCGCCAGTGCGATCCGCAAGGAGTACGCCTGGCGGGTGTCGCGCGGCGAGTCCACGCGGAACCTCGACGCGTTCACCCATCTGATCCAACGCCCGTCCGCCACCTGACGATCTCGGCGGCGACACCGGTGCCGGACCTGGGTGCCGTTCGAGGAGGACGGGCGGCGAGCGGGCCCCACAGCGTCTTCACAAGCCGATCACAGCAGAATCACGATCATGCCGGGTGGGCGGATATTCCGATGTTCGGACAGGTGTCCGATCGTAGGCTGTGGCGTACTGCGACGGCGCGTCCCGGTGGCGTGACGAACCGCCGCACGGGGGCAGTGCCGTTGCTCCATGAGACGGAGAGATGAACCATGCGCGCCACCGCTGTACGCCGTACCGCCCTCGCCGCTTCCGTGGCATCCCTCGCCCTGCTGGCCACGGCATGCGGCGGTTCGTCCGATGCGTCGGGATCGGACGGCAAGGACGGCGGCGCGAGCAGTGCCGTGGCCGGGGACGGCGCCGGGCGGAAGCCCGCCGTGAAGACCCTGACCGCCGCGGAACTGAAGAAGGCGTCCCTGGTCCAGGGCGACGTCAAGGGCAACAAGATCGCCCAGGCGGGCCCCGACGACCAGGTGAAGGCGGACAGCGTCACGGTCGACAAGAAGGAGTGCGAGCCCTTCGCCCACGCCTACCTCGGTGTCGAGCAGGGCGAGCCGGTCGCGCGCACCCAGCGCACCGCCGTCAGCGAGCCCAAGAAGACGGACGAGGGCACCTCGCTCGAAGACCTCGCCGAGATGCCGGAGGGCGACGCGGAGGACGCGTTCGCCGCGGCCTTCGACCTGACGTCCACGCTGGTCTCCCTCTCCTCGTACGAGGGCCAGGGGGCGCCGGAGACCCTGGCCGCCGTGCGTGAGTCCGCGGCCAAGTGCGGCGGCGGGTTCAGCATCACGATGGACGGGGACACACAGAAGATCGCCGGGCTCGCCGAGGAGAAGGTGACCGGCGGGGACGAGGCCATCGGCTGGACGGTGACGAGCGAGAGCGAGGGCAAGCAGGTCCCGTTCAAGCTCGTGGCGATGCGCCGGTCGGGCACGTTCGCGACGTTCGTCTCCTTCAACCTGGCCGCGACGGGCGGCAGGGCAGAGGGCTTCGAGCTGCCGACCGCGATCGTGACCGCTCAGGCGGCGAAGCTCTCCTGACCCGCGGCCAAGGCCGCGCCCGCACCGCTGACCTGATGTCGGTTCAGGGCAGCGGTACGAGCCGGACGACGGTGACGGTCAGCACGGAACCGGAGACGTAGTAGAGGACGATGGCGCCGAAGACCGTTGCCTCGCGACGGTCGTGCTCGCTCTTGACGGCGGACGACCCGTGCCCGTACGGATCGCTCCCCAGGGTGCGGGCCATCTCGTCCCGGAAGGTCTCGCCGTCCCGCATTTTGGCCAGGGTGTCGTCGGCGGGCGGTGCGTAGGAGATGCGGAAGCTCAAGCTACGCTCCGCCTCTCGGCCTCGTCCTGCGCCAGCCGGTCCAGAATCCGTTCGGCCTCGGGATCGGGTACGGCCTCCAGCATCCAGTGCCGCATCACGGCCTGGATCTCGTGCACACCCGCCTCGTTGATGGCGCGGTCGAACTCCTCGCGTCTCTCCTCGGGCAGGGTGGCCCGGATGTCCGGAATGCTGTTGGGCACCTCGACTTCGGTACCGCCGACGAAGGTCTTCAGGGACTCGCCCATGACTGATCTCCCCGATCTCCTTGCCCTTGACGCCCGGTTGGCCCGCTCCGGCGCTCGCCGAGCGCGGGAGTCGGGGACACGCTATCGGGTGGCGGTGACACCCGGTCGAACGGCGAGGGAACGTGCCCGGCTGTCAGAGGGTGCCCGTACATTTCCGGTATGGCTGAGAAACCTAGCGACCTCTGGCGCCGACAACTGACCGAGGAGGCGGCCGGACTGGCGGCCGGCACCCTCACTCCGGAACATGCCTTCGCGACCCAGCTGTTCCCCGACTCCCTCGTGGTCGCGACGGACGAGACGCTCGACTCCTTCGAGGCCGGGATACGCGCACTGAGCACGCCCTCGGACGACGAGATCCTCGCCGAGGTCGAGCGCGTGGTCCTGGCGCTGAACGCGGTCAACGAGGCCCACGACGGGGTGGGTTACGAGACGGGCGAGCGCGAGCTGCTCTGCGAGTACATCGACGCGACCCTCACGGAGAACGGTGTCGATGTGACGGCACTGGCCGAACGCAACGGAATGGACCGGTACGAGATCACGGACGAGTGGCGGGAGTGGTAGACGGGGCGGCGCCGCCGCGGCCGGGAGGACCGGCCGCGGCGGCGCCGTAGAAAGGGCCCCTGTCCTGTGACTACTTGACGTCCACGAAGTCGCCGGCGGAGGTCACGGCCGGGGTGGTCGAGGTGCCCGCGAACCTGTAGCGGAAGTACCCGTCCGCGGACGCGGTGACCGTCGTCTTCAGGGAGCCCGTCGAGGACGACGTGACCGTCTTGACGTCGGTGTATTTGGTCGAGGTCTTCTTGCGGTACTGCAACGTCACCTTCTGCTTGGTGTAGCCCTTGTAGGTGTGGGTGTCCCAGTTGGCCCGGGACAGCAGACCGGTGACGGTGAGGGTCTTGCCCTTCTTGACGGGCTCGGGCGAGGCGTTCGCGGTGAGCCGCGAGTTGCGCTGCACCTTGAACGTGGTGGCCGCGTCCCGGTGGATGTAGTTGGCGTCGTTGGCGGAGACCAGCGTGCCGAGCTTCCAGGTGGCCGCCGCGCTGTTGCCGACGAACCCGGTCGAAGCCCGCGGGTCGAACGTCAGCGTGCCCGTGCAGGTCGAGGTGGTGGCGCTCACCCTGACGCACGTGATCTCGTCGTCCCAGATCTGGGCGTAGTTGGGCGTCGGACCGTAGGCACTGATGTACGTGGTCTCGGCGATGCCCGAATTGTCCGAGGCGGTCACCGAGACCTTGGCGGACACCACCTTGGTGGTGCCGACCACGACCGGCTTGCCGCCGTTGATGACGACCTTGTCGAGCGTGATGTCACCGCTGCCGCCGTCCGCCGCCTGGGCGGAGGTGGCACCGATCGCGCCGGCGACCAGCGCGACGGTGGTGCCGAACAGGGCGATACGAGTGGTTGTGCGCATGAACGTCCCCCCACGGGATTCCTTGGCCGATCAAGGGGAGCGTACGGCGTTGGCCAAAGGTTCACCACGCGGTTCTTCGGCGCCGCCCGCGCGCAGCGGCTCACCCACTCCGGTCCGCCGGACGCCCGGAGCGCACAAAGGCCCCTTGGTCCCGCACCGCCGGTGCGGGACCAAGGGGCCTGATCGCGGTCCCTACTTCTTCTTGCCCTGGTTCTTCACGGCCTCGATGGCGGCCTTCGCCGCGTCCGGGTCGAGGTACGTGCCGCCCGGCTTCAGCGGGCGGAAGTCGGCGTCCAGCTCGTAGGCGAGCGGGATGCCGGTCGGGATGTTGAGGCCCGAGATGTCCTCGTCGGAGATGCCGTCCAGGTGCTTGACCAGGCCGCGGAGGCTGTTGCCGTGGGCGGCGACCAGGACGGTCTTGCCGTCGAGCAGGTCCGGGACGATGCCGTCGTACCAGTACGGCAGCATGCGGACGACGACGTCCTTGAGGCACTCGGTGCGCGGGCGCAGCTCCGGCGGGATCGTCGCGTAGCGCGGGTCGTCGCTCTGCGAGAACTCGGTGCCGTCCTCAAGGGCCGGAGGCGGGGTGTCGTACGAGCGGCGCCAGAGCATGAACTGCTCCTCGCCGAACTCGGCGAGCGTCTGCGCCTTGTCCTTGCCCTGGAGGGCGCCGTAGTGGCGCTCGTTCAGGCGCCAGGAGCGGTGTACCGGGATCCAGTGACGGTCCGCCGACTCCAGGGCCAGCTGGGCGGTGCGGATCGCGCGGCGCTGGAGCGAGGTGTGCAGGACATCGGGGAGCAGACCGGCGTCCTTGAGCAGCTCACCGCCGCGGACTGCCTCCTTCTCGCCCTTCTCGGTGAGGTTGACGTCCACCCAACCGGTGAACAGGTTCTTCGCGTTCCATTCGCTCTCGCCGTGGCGGAGGAGGATCAGCTTGTACGGTGCGTCGGCCATGAGTCCGAGCGTAATCGAACCCCCGCGGCCTCCGCGCGTCCGGCCACAGGGCGGACAGCGGGCGCGGACCGGGGTGGCGGGGCGCGCGGGACGCGGGGCCGGGTGGCCGTGGCCGTGGCGGCCGGGCGGTGTGACGTTTGACGGTCGGCGTCAATCGAGTGGCGACCGGGAACCCGCTGTTCGTAATGTTCGGATTGCTTCCGGGACTCTTACCGGCGGCCCCTGTTCCGTACGTTCCCGGGGGGAACCCGCATGTCTGTCGCCGGTCTCAGAAGAGCCGCACACGAGACCGTGTCCGGGCTCCCCAGGGAGTTCTGGTGGCTGTGGACCAGCACCCTGGTCAACCGGCTCGGGGCGTTCGTCGCCACGTTCATGGCGCTCTATCTGACGATGGACCGCGGCTATTCGGCCTCGTACGCCGGGCTTGTCGCCGCGCTGCACGGGCTCGGCGGGGTCGTCTCCTCGCTCGGCGCCGGAGTGATGACGGACCGCCTCGGGCGGCGTCCCACCATGCTGATCGCCCAGACCTCGACCGCGGTGTCCGTGGCGGTGCTCGGATTCATGGAGCACCCGTTCGCGATCGCCGCCGTCGCGTTCGTGGTCGGCATGGCGAGCAACGCCTCGCGCCCCGCCGTGCAGGCGATGATGGCCGACATCGTCCGGCCCGAGGACCGGGTGCGGGCCTTCTCGCTCAACTACTGGGCCATCAACCTCGGCTTCGCCGTCTCCTCCGCCGGGGCCGGGTTCATCGCGGAGTACAGCTACCTCGCGGGCTTCATCGGCGAGGCCGCGATGACCCTGTTCTGCGCCGTCGTGGTGTTCCTGAAGGTGCCGGAGTCCCGGCCGGAGCAGGTACCGGCGGCCGACGGGGCGAAGCCGGGGAAGGACGACGGCGTGCGGATCGGGACCGTCCTGCGCGACGGGCGGTTCATGGGTGTCGTCGGGCTGTCGTTCCTCGTCTCGCTGATCTTCCAGCAGGGGTACGTGGGCCTGCCCGTGGCGATGGGCGCGGACGGGCTCTCCAGCTCCGACTTCGGTACGGCCATCGCCGTCAACGGTGTGCTGATCGTCGTGCTCCAGATCCCCGTCACCCGCTTCATCGAGCACCGCGACCCGCGCCGTCTGCTGATCATCTCCGCGCTGCTGGCGGGGTACGGATTCGGGCTGACCGCCTTCGCCGGCTCGGTCGGGGTGTACGCGGTGACGGTGTGTGTCTGGACCCTCGCCGAAATCGTCAACGCCCCGATCCAGACCGGCCTGATCGTGCAGCTGTCACCGGCCCAGGGGCGCGGCCGCTACCAGGGCATGTACACGATGTCGTGGGCGGTGGCCGCCCTCATCGCCCCGCTGATGTCGGGTGTCGTGATCGACCACTACGGCGCCGCCTGGCTGTGGGGAACCTGCGCGGTGCTGGGCACGGTGGCCGCCTTCGGTTACTGGCTGCTGATGCGGAACCTTCCGGGGGCGCCGGGCGCGGTTCCCCCGGTGCCGGTGCCCGCGGGGGAGACCTCGGGCGGGACCGCGCCCGCCGGAGCGGTGGCCGCAGGTTCGGTGCCCGCCGATCCGGCGCCTGCGGGGGGTACGGGGGCGGAGGCCGCACCCGCCGGGGGAGCGGCCAAGGACCTGGCGGCCGGGCAGGCGGTCCGAGGGCGGTCCTGAACCCCGGCCGTCAGGTCCCGGGCCCGCCTCGGAAGGCGCGGCACCGGTCGGAGCACGGCACGGGCCGGGGCGCGGCACCGGTCGGAGTGCGATACCGGTCGGAATGCGATACCGGTCGGGTGCGGCACGGTCCGGAGTGCGGCACCGGTCGGGTGGTGCGGCACCGGTCGGAGCACGGCACAGGCTCAGAAGCGCAGCACCGGCTTGACCGTCGAGCCGTCGCGGGAGTCGGCGGCGGCCTGGTCGATGTCCTCCAGCCGGTACTCCTTCACCAGCTTCTCCAGCGGCATCCGGCCCGCCCGTACATACGCCACCAGGGCCGGGATGAACCCCGTGATGTCGCTGTCCCCCTCGACGATCCCGTGCACCCTGCGGCCCTCCAGCAATGTCTGGACCGGCGCGGTGAAGTCCGCGCCGATACGGGCGCCGATCAGGCCGAGCGTGCCGCGCGGGGCCAGTGCCTCCACGGCCCGCGCCTGGACCGCGGGGACCCCGGTCGTCTCCACCGCGACCTGTACCCCGCCGGGGCTGATCGCGCGGAGGGCGGCGACCACATCGGTCCCCGCACTGTCGATGGTGTGGGTGGCACCGAGTTCGCGGGCCAGTTCCAGGCGGGACGGGACGATGTCGATCGCCACGACACGGGCCGCCGGGGTCAGCACCGCCGCCATCAGCGCCGCGAGGCCGACCGCTCCGCTTCCGAAGACCGCGACGGTGCTGCCGGGGCCGGGGCGCAGCTCGTTGAGCACGGCACCCGCACCCGTCTGGATGCCGCAGCCGAGCGGGGCGAGCGCGGCCAGTTCGTCGTCGCTGTCCACCTCCACCACGACGACGTTGCGCTCTTGGGCGAGCGCGTAGCCGCCGAGCGAGGACTGCCCGAAGAAGGCTCCGGCCAGCGGTTCGCCCTCGGTGGTGGCCAGGCCGGAGGTGCCGTCGGCGCGGACGGCGCCGGCCGGGTTCATGTTCAGTTCGCCGAAACGGTGGCAGTACGCCGGGTGCCCGGCCAGGCAGTTCACGCAGGCGCCACAGGAGTTGAACGTGAGCAGGACCCGGTCACCCGGCTTCACCCGGGTCACGGCGGAGCCGACCCGCTCGACGACCCCCGCGCCCTCGTGGCCGAGCACGATGGGCCGGGCACCGGGGGCGGCGCCCCAGAACTCCTTCACCGAGGCGTCGGTGTGGCACAGGCCGGAGGCGACCATGCGGACGAGAACCTCACCGGCCTGCGGGCCGTCGACGACGATCTCCCGGATCTCGTACCCGTCCTGTCCGGGGACCGCGACGGCGGCCTTCGTGATGATGCTCATGGCCATGACATCCTTCCCGCGCGGCTGGTCCGGCGGGGAGGGACCGACCGGGCAGACATGGAGATGCCCTGTATCGGGCGATCGTGGTGATGTGTGCCGCTGTGCCGTTCACCGTACGCGGGCCGGCGGAAGCGGAGGCGGAGGCGGAAGCGGAGGCACGGAACGCCGGGCGGAGGGGCGGCGGACGGCGGCGGCGGGGCGGCGGACTGCGACGGAGGGTCGGTGGACGCCGGCGGAGGGGCGCGCGTCCCGTGCCGCAGCCGGTACGCACGGCGGTACCGCGCGGCGGAAGAGGTTCCGCCGCGCGGTACCGGTTGACGCGCGGGCTCAGCCGGAGCAGCCGCCGCACTGGCACGGGCCGCCGGACTGGCAGCCGCATCCGCACCCCGAGCCGCAGCCGCAGGCGCCGAGCACGGTCAGGCGCACCACATCGGTCGGTGTCTCCTGCTGGGGTTCGGTCGTGGGGGAATCGGCCATGGTTCCTCCTCAGGGCGTACGGCGGGGGCGGCACACGGTCAGGAGCGCCGCCGGAGACGTACGCCAGATGCGCACGCCGGGGACGTACGGCATGAGGTGCCGCCCCCACCCCATTGCATGCCCACCCCGGCAGGCGCATCAACGGCGCATACGCGCAGGAACAAACGTGCGACCACGGCGCGCCGGAGGCGCCCCCGATTCCCGATGGCCCCCGACCCGCCGCACGCGCCCCGTGCTCCTGCCGTACCCCGTTGGGCCGCTCCCGCCGTACCCCGTCGCCTCCCCCCCCCGTACACCCGCAAGGACCCGCAAGGACCCGCAAGGACCCGCAAGGACCTAAACGCCGTCCACCGGGGCCGCCGCCTGGATCTCGTCCGCGTGCTCGCCCGTCACCAGGTAGACGACGCGCTTGGCGACCGACACCGCGTGGTCGGCGAAACGCTCGTAGTAGCGGCCGAGCAGCGTCACGTCGACGGCCGTCTCGATGCCGTGCTTCCAGCGGTCGTCCATCAGGTGCTGGAACAGGGTGCGGTGCAGCAGGTCCATCTCGTCGTCGTCCTGCTCCAGCTGGAGCGCCAGGTCGACGTCCTTGGTGATGATGACCTCGGCCGCCTTGGCCATCAGCCGCTGTGCCAGCTGGCCCATCTCCAGGATCGTGGCGTGCAGGTCGTGCGGTACCGCGGACTGCGGGAAGCGCAGCCGGGCCAGCTTGGCGACGTGCTGGGCGAGGTCGCCCGAGCGCTCCAGGTCCGCGCTCATCCGCAGCGAGGTGACCACGATCCGCAGATCCGTGGCCACGGGCTGCTGGCGGGCGAGCAGGGCGATGGCACGTGCCTCCAGGTCGTGCTGGAGGTCGTCGACCTTCTGGTCGGCGGCGATCACGCTCTCCGCGAGCTTGAGGTCGGCGTCGAGCATGGACGTGGTGGCCCGCCCGATGGCCGACCCGACGAGCCGGGCCATCTCGACCAGGCCTTCGCCGATGGAATCGAGTTCCTCGTGGTAAGCGTCACGCATTGAAGTCTCTCCAGTTTCTTGGACCGTCCTGGGGCCGGGCTCTGGGCCGTCCCCCACGCTCCCACGGTGCGTGCGCAACGCGTCCGGATCCGGCCCCCGAAGTGAACCGGTACTTGCTCCTCGGTGAACTCTGGGCGACGAGTGTTCGAGATGGCACCCGGATGGCTGGGAGAGTGTCGGCGCACCCGCATAACCTTGAAGCATGGACGTGAACGCGGCGGTCGCCGCAGCGGCAGCGATCGCCGGGCTGTGCACCGGTGTGATCGCCATGCTGGCGTTCCGCTGGAGCGAGCGCGACCTGAAACGGCCCACGCGTACGTCCCTGCGGCCCGACGGCAACGCCGCACTGCCCCCGGGAGTGGACACGGTCCTCTCCGTGCTCAGTTCTTCCGCCGTCGTGCTCGACGAGAGCGACAGCGTGGTCAAGGCCAGCTCCGCGGCGTATGCGCTGGGCCTGGTCAGGGGCGGACGCCTGGCCGTCGAGGCGATGCTCCACATGGCCAGGGACACCCGGCGCGACGGGGAGATACGACAGGTCGAGCTGGATCTGCCCCGGCGCGGTACGGGCCGGGGCGAGGCGCTCGCCGTCTCCGCCCGGGTCGCCCCGCTGGGCTCCCGGCTGGTGCTGCTCCTGGTGGAGGACCTCACCGAGGCCCGCCGCATAGAGGCGGTACGGCGCGACTTCGTCGCCAACGTCAGCCATGAGCTCAAGACGCCGACCGGGGCGCTCTCGCTGCTCTCCGAGGCGGTCATGGACGCCTCCGACGACCCGGAGGCGGTGGAGCGGTTCGCCGGCCGGATGCAGATCGAGGCGACCCGGCTGACCAACCTCGTGCAGGAGCTGATCGACCTCTCCCGGGTGCAGAACGACGACCCGCTGGAGGACGCCGAACCGGTCCGGGTGGACGAGCTCGTCGCCGAGGCCATCGACCGCTGCCGCCAGCAGGCGGGCACGAAGCAGATCACCATGGCCTCGGGTGGCACCGCGGATCTCTTCATATGGGGGAACCGCGGCCAGCTCGCCGCGGCGCTCGGCAATCTCGTCGAGAACGCCGTCAACTACAGCCCCGCCCGTACGCGCGTCGGCATCGCTGCCCGCCGCATCGCCGCGCCCGGCGGGGACCTCATCGAGATAGCCGTGACCGACCAGGGCATCGGCATCTCGGAGAAGGACCGCGAGAGGGTCTTCGAGCGGTTCTACCGCGTCGACCCGGCCCGCTCGCGGGCCACCGGTGGCACCGGTCTCGGCCTCGCCATCGTCAAGCACGTGGCCGCCTCGCACGGCGGGGAGGTCACCGTCTGGAGCTCCGAGGGACAGGGCTCCACCTTCACCCTGCGACTGCCCGAATCGGGCGTCGTACGGGAGCGCACCACCGGCGGGCCGCTTATCGTCAACGGTGACGACGAGGGCTCGTACGAGACCGACACCTTTGAACCATTTCCCGCCCCGGAGGCTCTTCCGTGACCCGAGTGCTTGTCGTCGAGGATGAGGAATCCTTCAGCGACGCCCTGTCCTACATGCTGCGCAAGGAAGGCTTCGAGGTGGCCGTGGCGGCCACCGGCCCCGACGGTCTCGACGAGTTCGAGCGCAACGGCGCCGATCTCGTCCTGCTCGACCTGATGCTGCCGGGCCTGCCCGGCACCGAGGTCTGCCGCCAGCTGCGCGGCCGTTCCAATGTCCCGGTGATCATGGTCACCGCCAAGGACAGCGAGATCGACAAGGTCGTCGGGCTGGAAATAGGAGCCGACGACTATGTGACCAAGCCCTTCTCCTCGCGGGAGCTGGTCGCCCGCATCCGCGCGGTGCTGCGCCGCCGCGGTGAGCCGGAGGAGGTCACTCCGGCCGCTCTGGAGGCCGGCCCGGTCCGGATGGACGTGGACCGCCACGTCGTCACGGTCTCCGGCGGCAAGGTCGACCTTCCGCTCAAGGAGTTCGACCTCCTGGAGATGCTGCTGCGCAACGCGGGCCGCGTGCTGACCCGTATGCAGCTGATCGACCGGGTCTGGGGCGCGGACTACGTGGGTGACACCAAGACCCTCGACGTCCATGTGAAGCGCCTCCGCGCCAAGATCGAGCCCGACCCGGGGGCGCCGCGCTACCTGGTGACGGTGCGGGGCCTGGGGTACAAGTTCGAGCCGTAAACCGGCATCCGGCAGCGCGCATCCGGCAGCGCCCGTCCGGCGTCGCGCATCCGGCATCCGGCATCCGGCATCCGGCACGCGCGATGCACGACCCGCGTGGTGCGTGTGGTGCGTGACGTCTGCTGTGTGACGCGTGACATGCGAAGGGGGCGCCTCCCGGCCGGGAGGCGCCCCCTTCGCATATGTGTGCCGGTGGTCCGGCCGCCCGCGGACCTACGAGGCGGTGGCGGAGTCCGACGGAGTGCCGGAGGTCGGCGTGCCGGACGGGTTGTCCGAGGGCTCGCCCGGGGTCTGCGAGCTCTCGCCGGACGGCGTCGGGGACGTCTGCGTCGGCTTCGGCGAGGGCAGCTCGGGCAGCGAGCTCGGGCCGAACTCCTCGAAGAAACTGGTCGCCGGTACGACGGTGGCGCCGAGCCCGATGTCGCCGGTGCGGCTCAGCTTGAAGACGACCTGCTGGACGTTGCCGTTGCGGGTGGCCTCGCGGCCGTTCTCGATCACGGCGGCGGCGTTGCCCTTGCCGCCGATGATGACCCGGCCACCCGCCGGAATGATGATCGGGCCCTTGCCCTCGGCGGCGTGCAGCTTCACCTGGGCGTTGGAGCCCGGCAGCGTGATGGTCTCCAGGATCTCGCGCTTGTCGCCGTCGTTGAACAGCGTCGCCGAGACCACGGCAGGGCCTTCGGCGTCGTGCTCGGGCTGCGTGATGACGTTCGCGTTCTGGATCTTGATGTTGTCGACCGAGGTGGCCGCGTTGTCCGGCCTGACCTGGAGCGTCTGAGCGTCGTTGCCCGCGCTGCACGCGGACATCGAGGCGATCGAGAACACGATGGCAGTGGCGGCGAGAGCGCCGTGTCGAAGGCTGCGGCTCACGGCGGCGGCAACTCCTTGAACGTGTCGGACTGCGGGCTTCGGACTCTGCGGACCCCAGCGCGGGCGGTGTAAAGCCGCCCTAAGTGTGTGTCAGCGAACTCAGGCTACCGAGCCGCCGCTTCCCTCCCGCACCCGACCCGCCCCCTGGGCCCCGTCCGAACGGAAACCCGCTCGCCCGGGTCGTCCACGACCGGCTGCCCGCGTGCCCGCCCGTGCCGTTCACGACCGCCCGCCCGCCGGGCCCGCCCGTGCCGTCCGCCCTGCCGTTCGACCGCGTCGCCGGCATGCCCGCGTGGGCCGCTCCGTGCGACCTGCGGGAGCGGCCACGGGGACACTCGGGGCCGTTCCGGAGGCCCCGCGGGGATTCGCCGGGATTCGCGGGCCGTTCACATTACGGGGGTGATCAATTTCCCGGGCCTTGGCGTATTCCTTACACATAATCCGCGCGAGGGGCCGCCGTTGATCAAATTCATTGACGATCACCCCTTAGGTCCGGACGGGTGATCGATCTCCGAACGGAGTACGTAAAGTTCACTACCCGGAACCCGGCAAAACGGGACGTTCAACCCGTTCGGAGGGGGTCTCGGCGGGTGTGACGCGTGTGTTTCGCGTCGGCTGCACAGTGGCTCCGACCTGCGAATACCGCGTTCCGGAAGGCTTCCGCAGCACGTTCGTGTTGCTGTTGTCAAGCCCCGAGATATGCCCTGACCTGCGAAAACGCCATTCAGGAGATGCGGTTCTCGTGTTACTCTGGATAGCCACGGAAGGGGTACCTGTCACATGACGTTCAAGGTTGGCGACACCGTGGTCTATCCCCATCACGGGGCCGCGCTGATCGAGGCTATCGAAACTCGCCAGATCAAAGGCGTGGACAAGACCTACTTGGTGCTCAAGGTCGCCCAGGGCGACTTGACGGTTCGTGTGCCGGCGGACAATGCGGAGTTCGTGGGTGTGCGCGACGTGGTCGGGCAGGACGGGCTGGACCGGGTCTTCGAGGTGCTGCGCGCACCGTACGCCGAAGAGCCGACGAACTGGTCCCGTCGCTACAAGGCAAATCTCGAGAAGCTCGCCTCCGGCGATGTCATCAAGGTCGCCGAAGTGGTGCGCGACCTGTGGCGTCGCGAGCGTGAGCGCGGACTCTCCGCAGGTGAAAAGCGCATGCTCGCCAAGGCCCGCCAGATCCTGGTGAGCGAGCTCGCACTCGCGGAGAACACCAACGAGGACAAGGCCGAGGCTCTGCTCGACGAGGTCCTCGCGTCCTGAACCGGGTCGGGTCCGTCCTGAAGCGGAACGGATCACACCGGTCGTAAGAATGTGCAGCGGCGCCCGCTGACCAGCCGAATCAACGGCTTGTCGTCGGGCGCTGCGGCATGTTCCGACGCGGTTACCCATGCGTATTCCACGTGGGTAACCGGACGTATTCGGGAGCTGCGCGGTCCGTGGACACCTGCCGTTCACGAGTGCAGTCATGGGCGGCTGATCCTGGACCGGTGCGCCTTCTCTTTTTGGCCAAACTGCTACGGCGCAATTCGGCCATGTCGGAGGCAAAGACTGTGCTGGTACGCCCCCGTCAGTTGTTCCCGGCTACCGTCCCCCAGTAGCCGATCCCGAGCCGCACGGCGACTGACTCGACCGGGTGTCACGGAAGGGGCCCGGTTCAAGTCAGGTCGTCACGCCCGGCTCGCTGGGGCCATACCCATGTCGGCCGTGGAAACAAACCTGCCGAAGCTTCGGAGTACAACCGATGTCATCCATGTCACCGCCGCCCGATGAATCGCGCCAGCACCGCACCGCCGCGGTGATCCCCGCGGCCGGCCGGGGTGTGCGGCTCGGCCCGGGGGCGCCCAAGGCGCTCCGCGCGCTCAGCGGTACGCCCATGCTGATTCACGCGGTCCGCGCGATGGCCGCCTCCCGGGCCGTCTCCCTGGTCGTGGTCGTCGCGCCACCGGACGGAGCGCCCGAGGTCAAGAATCTGCTCGACGAGCACGCCCTGCCCGAGCGCACCGACTATCTGGTGGTGCCGGGCGGCGAGACCCGGCAGCAGTCCGTGGCACTCGGCCTCGCCGCGCTGCCCGAGGACATCTCCATCGTCCTGGTCCATGACGCGGCCCGCCCCCTGGTGCCGGTCGACACGGTGGACTCGGTCGTCGAGGCCGTACGCGACGGGGCGCCCGCCGTCGTCCCCGCGCTCCCGCTCGCCGACACCGTCAAGGAGGTCGAGCCCGGGAGGCCGGGGGAGCCGGAGCCGGTGCTCTCGACCCCCGTACGCGCCAGGCTGCGTGCCGTGCAGACGCCGCAGGGCTTCGACCGGGACACCCTGGTGCGGGCGCACGCGGCGGTCGCCGTCGACGGTGAGGGGGCGACCGACGACGCGGGCATGGTGGAACAGCTCGGGGCGCCGGTCGTCGTCGTTCCCGGGCACGAAGAGGCATTCAAGGTGACCCGGCCGCTCGATCTGGTGCTGGCCGAGGCGGTACTCGCACGCCGGAGGGCGAACGATGGTTTCTGAGAACACCGGGGGCGCGCCCGCGGCCCCCGTCATTCCGCTCGTCGGGATCGGTACGGACATCCACGCCTTCGAAGAGGGCCGCGAGCTGTGGTGCGCGGGCCTGAAGTGGGAGGGCGAGGGCCCCGGTCTCGCCGGGCACTCCGACGCCGACGTGGTCGCGCACGCCGCGTGCAACGCGCTCTTCTCGGCCGCCGGTCTCGGCGACCTCGGGCAGCACTTCGGTACGGGGCGGCCCGAGTGGTCCGGCGCCTCCGGCGTCACTCTGCTCACGGAGGCGGCCCGGATCGTGCGGTCCGAGGGCTTCGAGATCGGCAACGTGGCCGTCCAGGTCGTCGGCGTACGACCGAAGATCGGCAAACGGCGCGAGGAGGCGCAGAAGGTGCTGTCCGCCGCCGTGGGCGCGCCCCTCTCGCTCTCCGCCGCGACTTCCGACGGGCTCGGCTTCACCGGGCGGGGCGAGGGCATCGCGGGGATCGCGACGGCGCTGGTCTACCGCGTGGGCTGAGCGGTAGGCAGGCGGACGGGCGGGGCGGCCCCGGGCAGCCGGGCGGGCGTAAGGCCGGACGGGCCGACGGGCAGCCGGGCGGGCGCAGGGCCGGACGGGCGTGGGGCCTGGCGCGTACAGGACCCCGCCCCCGCACCGCCCCCGCGCGGCATCCTCCCGGCATCGGCATCGGCACCGGCACGCCCTCGCCCCGACCCCCGGCCCCGCCCCGCGCCGCCCCGCCCCGCCCCCGGGTCCCGCCCCCCCCCGCACCCGTCTGACCTGCCGATCCTCCCCGGCCCCGCCCTTGTTGCACATCGCTTGCACGTACGCTGGTACGGCAGACGGTGTCGGCATGCGGTGCCGGCAGACGGTGCCGACAGGCGAGGTGCCGTACGAGGTGAGAGTGAGGGGCCGGTGGTGAGCGCGACCACGGTGATGACCGGTACGCCGACGACGGAAGCGGACGGTTACGTGCTGCGGACCGCCGCGGCGGAGGACGTCGACGGGGCCAGGGCCGTGATGCTCGACACCGTGTACGGCGATCTCAGGTCCGGTTACGTACCCCGCTGGCACGGCGACATCATCGATCCGGCCGCCGCCTATCTGGAGCCCGCCCGCTGCACCCTGCTGGTCGTCGAGCACGACGGCGAGATCGTCGCCACGGGTGCCGTGCGCGACCGCGGGCCGCAGGCTCCGCCCAATCCGCAGTGGGTCGCGGACCGCTTCCCGTCCGGGTCCACAGCCCAGCTCTGCCGGATCTACGTGCGCCCCGAGCACCGCAGGCACGGGCTGGCCCGGCGGCTGGTGCGCGAGCTGGCGCGGTTCGCGGCGCGGGCGGGCGGCTACACCTCGCTCTACCTGCACACCGATCCGGCCGTTCCCGGTGCCGAGCCGTTCTGGCGCTCGCTCGCCCACGAGGTGTGCGACGAGCGCGAGCTGCCCGGCGGCGGCCAGGGCATCGTCCACTTCGAGCTGCCGATGCCCGTGCTGTCCCCGGCGCACTCCGAGGACAGCACCCCCGCACGTTAGATGACAATCGTTTTCATATAAGGTCGCTGCCATGCCCACGTCCCGACGCCGTCGCTCCACGCTGCCGCTTGCCCTGTCCGCGGCAGCCCTCCTCGTCCCGCTCGCCACCGCCTGCTCCGGCAGCTCGTCGGAGGGCTCCGGCGCGTCCGGGGGCGGGCAACGGCTCCGGGTCGTCATGGCCTTCCCGCCCGCCCAGGCCATGTCGCCGTACGGGGACGACGCGGTCACCCTCAGCCGGCTCGCGGTCATCGAGGGGCTCACCACCCTCGACAGGAACGGAGAGGCGAAGCCCGCGCTGGCCGCCTCCTGGAAGCAGGACGGCGCCGACGCGTGGACGTTCACGCTCCGCGACGCCGAGTTCCAGGACGGCGACAAGGTCGACGCGGACGCCGTGGCCCGCTCCCTGAACGCCGCCCAGGCCGCCTCGCCCAAGCCCCGGGTCCTCAGCGACACCCGGATCACCGCCACCTCCCCGGACGCGCGCACCGTACGGATCACGACGAAGACCCCCGACCCGCTGCTGCCCCAGAGGCTGGCCAACCCGTCCCTGACGATCCTGTCCGCGGGCGCCTACCGCGACGGGAAGGTGAACCCCGCAGGGCACGCCACCGGCCCCTTCACCCTCGCCTCGGTCAACGGCGCGGTCAGCGCCACGCTGGAGCGCAACGACACCTACTGGGGGGACCGGGCCGAGTCCCCAGGCGTCGACGTGACGTTCGTCGCCGACGGGACCGCCCGCGCCAACGCGCTGCGTACGAAGGCGGTGGACGTCGCCGAGTACGTACCGATCTCGCAGGCCTCGCTCCTCGGGGAACCGCTCGTCCACGAGTTCCCCTCCGCCCGCACCAACGGCCTCTCGCTCAACACCTCGCGCGGCGTCTTCGCCGACCCTGCGATGCGTGCCGCCGCCCGCGAGTCCATCGACTCCGAGGCCCTGGTCAAGGGCGTCTACGAGGGCCGCGCCGACACCGCGCGGGGGCTGCTCGGCCCCGGCGTCCCGTGGGCCGCGGCCGACCGCACCGCACCCGTGGACCGGGTGAAGGCCGCCACGGCGGCCGAGGTCGCGAAGACCGGCGAGATCGTCCTCGCCACGTACACCAACCGGCCCGAGCTCCCCGAGGTCGCCACGATCGTCCAGCAGCAGCTGGAGAAGCGCGGTTTCACCGTCAAGCAGGTCGTCCGCGACTACGCCCGGCTGGAGGCCGACGCGCTCGCCGGGAAGTACGACGCGTTCATCCAGGCCCGCAACACCCTGCTCGACACCGCCGACCCGGTCTCGTACCTCGCCTCCGACTTCACCTGCGACGGCAGCTTCAACATCTCCCAGCTCTGCGACGGGCGCGTCGACGCCGACGTGGACAAGGCCGCCTCCCTGGCCGGCACCGACGCCCGCCACCGGGCCGAGATGACCGCCGAGGCCCGCATCCTGGGCGCCGACGCCCTCGTCCCGCTCGTCCACGAACGCTTCGTCCAGGGCTACGACGACAGCCGTGTCGAAGGCGTCGCGCTGGACCCGATGGAACGCACCCTCATCACCGCCGACACCCGCGTCGGGTGACCGGGTGAAGTACCTCGCGGGGCGGCTCGGCACCCTTCTGGCCGTCGTCGCGGTCATCGGGCTGCTGCCCCGGCTCACCGGTACCGATCCGGCCCTGACGATCCTGCACGCCCGGTACGCCGACCGGCCGCCCACCCCCGAGACGCTCGACGCGATCCGGGCCGAGACCGGGCTCGACGGCGGCCCCCTGCACGTACTCGGCGGCTGGCTCGACGGGCTGTTCCACGGCGACCTCGGCGAGTCCTGGGTCTCCGGGCAGCCCGTCGCCCCCGACGTGACGTCCGCGCTCGGCGTCTCCCTCACCCTGATGGGCGTCTCGCTCGCCGTCGCCGTGGTCCTCGCCCTCGCCCTGAGCGCGGGCACCCTGCGGCGCGGGGCGGCGCGCCGGATCGGCCGGGACCGGGCGGGGGCGGGCGCGGCGGTGCTCGCGGCGCTGCCGGAGTTCCTGATCGCCGCGGTCCTGGCCACCGTCGTCGCCGTACAGCTCGGCTGGTTCCCGGCGCTCGGCTGGGGCGCCCCGGACCAGGTCGTCCTGCCCGCCCTCGCCATGGGCATCCCGGCGGGCGCGCTCCTGGGGCGGCTGCTGGACGACGCGCTGCCCGCCGCGTTCGCCGAACCGTGGGCCCGTGCCGCGACCGCGGCCGGTCTGCCCGGACGCCGCATCGCCCGGCACGCCCTGCGCCGTACGCTGCCGGGGCTGCTGCCCCAGCTCGGCCTGACTGTCGTGGGGCTCACCGGCGGGGCCGTCGCCGTGGAGACCCTGTACGCGATTCCGGGCCTCGGCGGTACGGCCCTGGCCGCCGCCCTCGCCCAGGACCTGCCGGTCCTCCAGGCCTGCGTCCTGCTGCTGCTCCTGCTGGGCGTCGCGGCCGGGCTGGCCGCCCGTCTCGCCTCCCGCGCCGCCCTCGGCCCGGCCCTGTCCGACGGCGCCCTCCCCGCGCTCGTCCGGCCTGCGCTGCCCGCGGGCCGGGCCGTCACGGTGGCCGCCGCAGTGCTGGCCGTGCTCCTCGTCGCGGTGACCGTCGCCGGACTGCTGCGCGATCCTCTCCACGTCGATGCCGCCGTCCGCCTCGCCGCGCCGTCCGCCGCCCATCCACTGGGCACCGACGCGCTCGGCCGCGACGTGCTCGCCCGCCTCGGCCACGGCGCCGCCCGTACCGTCCTGACGGCGGTCGCCATCGGCGCCGTCACTCTCCTGCTGGGCCTGGTCCTCGGCGCGCTGCGCGCCGGAGCGCTCACCGAGACGGCCAACGCGCTGCCCGCGGTCCTGACCGGTCTCGTGGTCGCGGGCATCGCGGGCCCCGGGCCCTGGGGCGCCGCCGCGGCCGTGGCCGCCGTCGCCTGGGCCCCGCTCGCCGCCCATACCAGCGCTCTGTACGCCCAGGAGCGCGCCGCCCCGCACGTCGCCGCGGCCGTCGCTCTCGGAGCCGGCCGATGGCATCGGCTGCGCCGCCACGTCCTGCCGGGCGTCCTGCCCCCGGTCGTCCGGCACGCGGTCCTGCGCGTCCCGGCCGTCGCGCTGGCCCTCGCCTCCCTCGGCTTCCTCGGCCTGGGCACCCAGGCCCCCGCGCCGGAGTGGGGCCGGATGCTGTCCGAGAACATGCCGTACGCGGAACGGGCCCCCTGGTCGGTCCTCGCCCCCGCCGCCGCCCTCGCCCTGCTCGGTGCCCTCGCGGTACTGACCTCGGCGGCGGTACGGGGCCGGGGTCCGGCGGTTCCCGAATGACGGGCGCGGGGGACACAGGTGCACGGGCCGCGGGGCACACCGGGCCACGGGCCGAGGCGCAGGCTTGCGCACGCGTAGAAGTGAGCGCCGACAGGGCGCACGCCCGAACGCACGACGAGGCGCACGACACGGCGCACAACGAGGCGCACGCCCGAACGCACGACGCGCCCCCGGTCCGGAACGGGAGACGCGCCCGCCACACGCCCTACCTCCGCCTCCTCACCGGCACCCAGTTCGCCTTCAACATCGGCTTCTACGCCGTCCTGCCCTACCTCGCCACCCACCTGGGCAGCGGCCTCGGCATGGCCGGCTGGCTCGTCGGGCTCGTCCTCGGCCTGCGTACCTTCAGCCAGCAGGGACTGTTCGTCGTCGGCGGCGCGCTCACCGACCGCTACGGCCCCCGCCCCGTGGTCCTGGCCGGCTGTGTCCTGCGCATCGCCGGATTCGGCTGGCTCGCGTTCGCCGGGTCCACGGCCACCGTCATCGCCGCGGTGCTCCTCATCGGCTTCGCCGCCGCGCTCTTCTCGCCCGCCGTCGAGTCCGAGACCGCCCGCGAGGCGGTCCGGCACGAGGCCGCCACCGGCGTCCCGCGCGCCCGGGTGCTCGCGGTGTTCTCCGCCGCCGGGCAGGCCGGAGCCTTCCTCGGGCCCCTGCTCGGCTCGCTGCTCCTGCTGCTCGGCGGCGGCTTCCGGGCGGCCTGCCTGGCCGGGGCGCTCGTCTTCGTCGCCGTACTCGCCGGACACGCCCGGCTCATGCCTCGCCGGGCCCGCGTCACCCGGACGGCCGAACCCCGCCGGACCTGGTGGGCGGTGCTCGGCCACCGTCCGTTCGCCGTCCTGTGCCTCGCGTACAGCAGCTATCTGGTCGCGTACAACCAGCTCTATCTCTCCCTGCCCGCCGAGGTGGAGCGCGCGACCGGCTCACAGGCGGCCCTCGGCTGTCTCTTCGCGCTCTCCTCGCTCCTCGTCGTCGCCGCCCAGCTGCCGCTGACCCGCTGGTCGGCGCACCGGATCGCGCCGCGCACCGCGCTGGTCGCCGGGCTGGTGACCGTCGCCGCCGGTTTCGCCGCCGTGCCGCTGGCCCCGGGCGGGCCCGGCGGACTGCTGCCGGGCGCCGTCCTGGTCGTCCTGCTCACCCTCGGCCAGATGCTGCTGGTGCCCGCCGCCCGCGGCCTGGTGCCCGACCTCGTCGACGACCGGCGGCTCGGCCTCGCCACCGGGGCGTTGTCCTCCGTCTCCGGGCTCGCGGTCCTCGGCGGCAGCGCGGCCACCGGAGCCCTCCTCGGCGCGCCCGGACCGGTCCTGTGGACGGTGCTCGCCGCCGTCCCCCTGAGCGGCGCCGCCCTGGCATTCACCCTTCCGGCGGGCCGGAACGGGAAGCAGCGGGACCCCGCCGTGGTTGGCGGGTAGGAGCGGAACCGACAGCCAGCCCATCAGGAGGACGCACGCCATGACCGCCGAACTCTCCGAGGACCTCAAGAACCTGCTCGACACGCCCGTCTTCGTCACCATCGCCACCATCCAGCCCGACGGCAGCCCGCAGCTCTCGCCGGTGTGGGTGAAGCGGGACGGTGACGACGTCCTGATCTCGACGACCCTGGACCGCCGCAAGGAGAAGAACCTGCGCCGCGACCCGCGCGTCACCGTGATCGTGCAGCCCGCCGACAACCCGTACGCGTACGCGGAGATCCGCGGCACCGCGACCGTGACCACCGACGGCGGCCAGGAGCTGATCAACGAGCTCGCGCAGAAGTACACCGGCAAGAAGTACGCGGAGTTCAACCCGAGCTCCGTCGACGACGCCCCGCGCGTGGTCGTGCGGATCACCCCGCGCAAGGTCGTCGGGGGCATCTGAGCCCAGCTCCGGCGGCCCCTCGGCCCGCTCCGGCGGCGGCCCGTCGGCCCGCTCCGGCGGCGGCCCGTCGGCCCGCTCCGACGGGGCCCGGCGGCCCTCGGGGACCCTGCTCGGCCGTCCGCGGGGGCCGGCGCCGCACATCCCAATATCAGAAAGTTGTCCCCGCGATCCCCAAGGGGTCGCGGGGCACTGGTGCGGGCCTACTACCCTTGAGGCGTGACTATTCGCCTGCATGACACCAGCGCCCGGCAGATCCGTGACTTCGTCCCGCTCACAGCGGGCTGTGTCTCGATCTACCTCTGTGGCGCCACGGTCCAGGCGGCCCCCCACATCGGGCACATCCGATCGGGGCTGAACTTCGACATCATGCGCCGCTGGTTCACCTACCGCGGCTACGACGTCACGTTCATCCGGAACGTCACCGACATCGACGACAAGATCATCAACAAGTCGGCCGAGCAGGGCCGCCCCTGGTGGTCGATCGGCTACGAGAACGAGCGCGCGTTCAACGACGGCTACGACGCGCTCGGCTGCCTCCCGCCCACGTACGAACCGCGTGCCACCGGCCACATCACCGAGATGATCGAGATGATGAGCGGCCTGATCGAGCGCGGTCACGCCTACGCGGCCGACGGCAACGTCTACTTCGACGTCCGCTCCTTCCCCGGTTACCTGGAGCTGTCCAACCAGGACCTGGACGACCTGCGCCAGCCCACCGGCGAGGGCGAGACCGGCAAGCGCGACCAGCGCGACTTCGCCATGTGGAAGGCGAGCAAGCCGGGCGAGCCCAGCTGGCCCACCCCGTGGGGCCGCGGCCGTCCCGGCTGGCACCTGGAGTGCTCCGCGATGGCGCACAAGTACCTCGGCACCGCCTTCGACATCCACGGCGGCGGCATCGACCTGATCTTCCCGCACCACGAGAACGAGATCGCCCAGGCCAAGGCCTTCGGCGACGAGTTCGCCAAGTACTGGGTGCACAACGGCTGGGTCACCATGTCCGGCGAGAAGATGTCGAAGTCGCTGGGCAACTCCGTGCTGGTCAGCGAGATGGTCAAGGCCTGGCGCCCCATCGTGCTGCGCTACTACCTCGGCACCCCGCACTACCGGTCGATGATCGAGTACAGCGAGGAGGCACTGCGCGAGGCCGAGTCCGCGTTCGCGCGGATCGAGGGCTTCGTCCAGCGGGTCACCGAGAAGGCGGGGGAGACCGTGCCGGCCGCCACCGAGGTGCCGCCCGCGTTCGCCGAGGCGATGGACGACGACCTGGGCGTGCCGCAGGCGCTCGCGATCGTCCACACCACGGTCCGGCAGGGCAATTCCGCCCTCGCCGCCGACGACAAGGAAGCCGCCGTCGCCCGCCTCGCCGAGGTCCGGGCCATGCTCGGTGTGCTCGGCCTCGACCCGCTCGACCCGCACTGGGCGGGGGAGGCGGACCGCGGCGAGGACCTGCACGGTGTCGTCGACACGCTCGTACGCCTCGTCCTCGACCAGCGCCAGTCGGCGCGCGCCCGCAAGGACTGGGCCGCCGCCGACGCCATCCGCGACCAGCTCAACCAGTCCGGTCTCGTCATCGAGGACAGCCCCAGCGGCCCCCGGTGGACGCTCGGACCGCGCTGAGCACCCCCTCTCGGCACCGGCCTGACCGGCGCAAATGTGCCGCCCGGCCGTCCGGGCGGCACACTTTCATTACGTACGTACTTCTGAAGCAACGAAACAGGTAGGTCATGGCCGGGAACAGCCAGCGCAGGAACCGCCGCACGTCCAACAAGAAGGGCATGCAGGTCGGCAGCGGTGGCCAGCGACGCCGTGGTCTCGAAGGCAAGGGACCGACGCCGCCCGCCTCCGCCCGCAAGGGACACAAGAAGAACCGGGTGGCCAACGCCCAGGCCAAGCAGGCCGCCGCCCGCCGCCCCGCGCCCCGGCGCGGTGGCGTCAAGGGCACCTCGGAGATGGTGGTCGGCCGCAACCCGGTCTACGAGGCCCTGCGCGACGGCGTCCCCGCGGTCACCCTGTACGTCCAGCAGTACATCGACAACGACGAGCGGGTCCGCGACTGCCTCAAGCTCGCGGGCGAGCGCGGCAACATCAACCTGATGGAGGCCCCGCGCCCCGAGCTGGACCGGATGACGAACGGCCTGAACCACCAGGGCCTCGTCCTCCAGGTCCCGCCGTACGAGTACGCGCACCCGGAGGACCTCACCAAGGCCGCGTACGACAACAACGAGGACCCGCTGATCGTGGCCCTCGACGGCGTCACCGACCCGCGCAACCTCGGCGCGATCGTCCGCTCCGTCTCCGCGTTCGGCGGCCACGGCGTGGTCGTCCCCGAGCGCCGCGCGGCCGGCATGACCGCCGGTGCGTGGAAGTCCTCGGCGGGCACGGCGGCCCGTACGCCGGTCTCCCGCGTCACCAATCTGACCCGCGCCCTGGAGGGATACCAGAAGGCGGGCCTCACCGTCGTGGGTCTGGCGGCGGACGGCGAGCACACGGTCGAGGACCTGGAGCAGCTGGCCGGTCCGGTCGTCATCGTGATCGGCAGCGAGGGCAAGGGCCTGGGCCGCCTCGTCGGCGAGACGTGCGACTACCGGGTCCGGATCTCGATGCCGGGCGGCGCCGAGTCGCTGAACGCCGGTGTCGCGGCGGGCATCGTGCTGTACGAGGTGGCGCGCCGCCGGGCGTGAGCCCACCGCGTCGCCTGGCTCCGGCCCCGGCCCCGGTCCCGTTCGTGTCACGGGGCCGGGGCCGGGGCGGACGCGGGGACCCCGGCCGGTGTGCCGAACTCGATCCGGACCCGGCATCCGGACCCGGCACCCGGGCCCGGACTCGCGCGCCGCGTCGGGCCTGACGCGCCGAACACAGTTCCTAGATGCCCGAGTTTGGCCCGATCTTGACGGGTCTCGGACACATCGGGCCTGTCAAGGCAGTGTCCTAACCACACATCACTCGGTTAGATGAGTGTGGACACCAGAACGCCTCGGTTCGACGAGCAACCCGCCCTGAGCATGACCAAGGTGGACAGCGACCCCGCGCAGGTCATCGTCAACCACGCAAGCTTCCGGGTGCAGCTCGCCCCGGGCCAGCGCGCACGGCTGCGCGGTGCCCCCGTGGGCACGGCCCGCATCCCCGCCATGAGCGGCTCCGGCGGCCGTCGGCGGGCGCCCGTCGTCTGGAGCGGGAGGTCCGCCCCGGGTGACCCGGGTGCGACCGGTCTCCTCCAGGCCGTACGCAATTCCACCGCCGGTCAGCTCGACGGCGGACTGGGCGGGGAGTTCGGGGACGGCCGCGCGGCGACGCAGGTCATCCCGCGCCTCGACGAGACCCAGCCCAACCCCGTACTGACCGCGCCGCCGCGGCCCGGACACGGCAACGGACCGCTGCTCCCGCCGATGCGGCAGGCCGTCGGGGCGTTCGATCCGGTCGACGACGGGCCGGGCGGGCCGGGTGGGCCCGGGAGTTACGACGAGGAGTACGACGACAGTCCCGCCGCCCGGGACCGCCGCCACGGCAACGACCCGGTCCGGCACGCCTATTACCCCGGCCGCCGGATGAATCTGGGCGTCGTGCTGCTCCCGATGCGCGTCCTGCTCGGGTTCATCTCCATCTACGCCGGCATGGGCAAGCTCTGCGACCCCGTCTACTTCGACGGCGGCGAGCGCGGCTCCATGGTCAAGTGGCTGAACTCGCTGCACCCCTGGGCCCTGGCCGAGCCTCTCCGCGACTTCGCCCTCTCGCACCCCGTCGGTGCCGGCCTGACCGTCGCCTTCCTCCAGGTGGTCGTCGGTGTCCTCACCGTCCTCGGCCTCTGGCAGCGTGTCTCCGCCGTCGTCGGAGCGCTGCTCTCCGCCGCCCTGCTGGTCACGGTCAGCTGGCGCACGGTCGCCGTCTACGACGCGCCCGACATCATCATGCTGGCCGCGTGGAGCCCGCTGATCATCGCGGGCGCGCCCGTCTACTCCGTCGACGCGCGCCTCGCCGGGGAGGCCTGGCGCAGGCTCGGCCCGCGCTCGGAGATCTGGGACCTGCGCCGTCGTGTGCTGCGGCGCGGCACGGTCGTCGCCACGGTGGTCGTCGGCCTTACCCTGCTGATCGGCTCGATGCTCGGCGGCGCCGTGCGCTCCACCGAGGTCGTCACCGTCCCGGGCCCCCACGACAACCCGACCAACCAGCTCCCCGGCATGCCGCTGCCCGGCGAGTCCACCGGCGGGCGGAAGGCCTCCCGCACCCCTGACGAGCGGCGCCCCCAGCCCTCCCGTTCCGGCGCCGCCTCGACGCCGTCCAGCAAGGAGTCCACTCCCGGCGCGGACACCGTCCGCGAATCGGGGAACGCGGCCGGGGCTGGCACCCAGCCCAGCCAGACCCAGGGCACCGGTCAGCAGCCCCCGCAGCAGACGACCCCGCAGCAGCCCCCGTCCAGCAGCGCGGGCCCGACGTCCTCCGGTTCCACCGGAACGGGCGGCGGCTCCACCGGCGGCGGTTCGGACAGCGGCGGCTCGTCCGGCGGCGACGGCGGCGGTGGCTCGTCCGGCGGCGCCGGCCGGAACCCGATCGGCGGCCTGCTCGGCTGACGGGCGGGACTGCCCACCGGCAGAACGGCGGACAGTGCCAGAGCGAGGGGGGGGGGGCCCCCCACCCGGCCCCCCCCCCCCCCCCGCCCCCCGGCCCCCCCCGCCCCCCCCCCGCGCCCCCCCCGGGCGGCCCCCGGGGCCGGCAGCGGCCCGC